>DKKP01000439.1 GCA_002455335.1 Anaerolineales bacterium UBA6663
CGACAACGTGCCCGGCTTCGCCGACGGCGTCGAGGGCGCGCACTTCGCGCAACAGCTACGGCTGCAGGCCGAGCGCTTCGGCGTCGAGATGCTCCAGGCGCAGGACGTCGCCCGGATCCACAGCCACGACAACTACCACTGCGTCGACACGGCCGATGGCAGCGAGTACTCAGCCCGCGCGGTGTTGCTCGCCACCGGCAGCCGCTACAAGCGTTTGGGTGTTCCGGGTGAGGATGATTTTATCGGCGCGGGCATTCACTTCTGCGCGACCTGCGACGGCCCGTTCTACAAGGGCAAGCCCGTGGCCGTGATCGGCGGCGGCAACAGCGCGGCCGAGGAGAGCCTGTTCCTTGTGAAGTTCGTGGAGAGCGTGACGCTGTTGGTGCGCGGTGACGCGCTCAGCGCCAGCCAGGTGATCCAGGAAAAGGTGCTGGCACATCCGCAGATCGAAGTGCGGTTCAACACCGAGGTCACGCGTTTCGAGGGCGCGGGCGGGAAACTCAAGGCCGTACACATCCGCGACAAGAAGGCCGGCGACGAAGCCGTGATCCACCCGGCGGGCGTGTTCGTCTTCGTCGGGTTGACGCCGAACACGGCCTACCTGCAGGGCTCGGGTGTGGTGCTCGATCGCTGGGGGTTCGTGGTGACGGGCCACGACCTGGCGCACGTCAGCCCTGAGACGGCGGCGAGGCACGAGGGCGCCGCGCTCGAGACCAGCGTGCCCGGGATCTTCGCCGCCGGGGATCTGCGCGCGGGGAGCACCAAGCAGGTGGCCTCCGCCGCCGGCGAGGGCGCCGCCGCGGCGCTGCTGGTGCGCGAACATTTGCGACGGGTGTGAGGGAGAGGCGCTTACTCGTCTGCCGGATTGCCGATCCGCTCCTTCAGATCCCACGCTTTCTGGAGCAGCGATGAGGCCTCGACCTGCTCGAAGTACACGATGGCGGCGTCGCAGGCCGTGAGCGCGTCTTCGACCCGGTCGTGATCGGCAAGCGCCATAGCCTGATAGAGGAGTTGCTCGCCCTGGAGCACGGGGTCGGCCAGCTGGCGTGCGAGGGCCACGGCCTCGTTGGCCAGCGCCAAGGCCTGGCCGGGGTCGCCCTGATCGGCCGCGATCAGGCCCAGGCTGCCCAGCAATCGTGTCTCGGAGGCCTGATCGCCCAACTCGCGCGACAACGCTAGGGCCTCGCTGAACATCTGGCGCGAAATCTCGAGATCCCCCTGCCCGAACCGCAGGTCAGCGAGCTGTGCGAGCAGGGCCAGGCGCAGGCGCGACGATTGCGTCTCGGCCGGAAGCGCCAGGGCCTGCGCGAAGAAGCCGGCAGCCGCCGACGGATCGCGCCGCGACCGCGCCAGCCCGCCCAGGGCATTGAGACAGATGGATTGTTCGCCGACGTCGCCGATCTCGCGTGCCAGCGACAGCGCCGCCTCGAAATGCTCGCGGGCTTCCTCGAACTCCTCCTGATCCAGGCTGATCTGCCCCATCGCGGCCCGCACCCGTTGAACGCGATTGAGGCTCCGATGGCGCTCGGCGATCTCCAGGGCTTCATCGAGATGCCCGAGCGCGTTCTCGGGGCTTTGCCGGGCGCGCTCGAGCTCAGCCATATGCAACAGCAAGTCGTATTGCATCGGCGCATCCGCCAGGTCAGCCGCAAAGCCGAGCGCCTTGCGATAGGCGCGCATGGCCAGGCCGAAATTGCCGATTTGCGCCAGGGCCAGGCCCTGATTGGCCAGGTGCCGCGCCCCCGCCGGCTTGTCGTCGAGCTGCTGCGCCACCTTGAGCCCCTTTTCGAAGCAGGCCAGCGCCGGGAGCGAGTCATCCTGGCGCAACAGCGCCCGGCCGAGTTCACCCAGTAGCGTGTTCTGGGCCGCGAGATCGCCAGAGGCCTCGACCTGAGCCAGTGCGGCGCGCAGGGCTTCAGACGAGTGCGGCATGGAAGCGGACGGGTCGACGGTCATGGTCACCTCGGGTCGTCACACGGTAGGCTCAAGCGGTCGGGAAGCCGGACGAGAACAGGCGTTGTCCGTCCTTGGTGATCAGCAAGGCCTCGACGCCGGGCAGATCCTGGACCAGCGCCAGGCCCTTAGTGGGCCCAAGCACAAGCAGCGCCGTGCTGAGCGCGTCGGCGGCCATGGCGGTCGAGGCAAGCGTTGTCGCGCTGGCAAGCGCTTCCGGAGAGCGCAGTGTACGCGGGTCAAGGATGTGGTGCAGGCTGCGATCGGCCGTAAACGCGTTCAGGTAGTCGCCCGACGTCGCCACGGAGCCGTCGATCACCGAGAAGCGATGCGCCAGCGACCCGGCGTCGGCGCGCGGCGCCTGGATGCCGACCTGCCAGGGGTTCGACCCGCGGTCAGCGCTCGATGCCCGCAAATCACCGCCGGCCTCGACGAAGACGTGCGCAAAGCCGTGATCGCGCAGCGCGTCCACGGCGCCATCCACCACGCGCCCCTTGGCCAGGCCATCCAGCGTAAGCGCCATGCCGGGCCGATTGAGCCGGATCGCGCCCTCGCTCACCCCAATCTGTCGATAGTCGACCAGGCCGCGCAGCCCGGAGACGTCGGCGATGCCGGCCTGATAGGCGTCAAGGACCGGTTTGACCGAGACATCAAAGGCGCCGCGCGTGCGCGCGGAGAGCTCGACCGCATGACGCAGGACCTCGACCAAATCGCTGGCCGGGTTCAGCAGCTCGCCCACGGCATTGAGCCGGCCAAGCGCGCTCTCGGCGCGGCGATGATCGAAGAGCGCGATCAGGCGCTCCATCTCGCCAAGCGCCGCGGCCAGGCCGGCTTCGGCCTGCGCGCGATCGCTGCCCGTGACCGCGAAGTTGACGACCGTGCCCATCAGCGCCCGGCTGGCGCGCACCGTGACCGCCTCGAATCGTCGACGCGCGGCGATGCCGAGCCCGGTCGCCAGGCCGGCGAAGGCCATGATCTTCAGAAACCCGCGGCGGTTAACCCTGTCTGCCATGACGCTCGCTCATTGGTCGTCGGTGATGTCCTGGGTCTCAACCGGGCCGGCCGTGGCCGTCACCGGAACGGCTGTCGGCGTGGCCGTCGCCGGCGCGACATAGGCCGGGGCCGTACTGCGGATGAAACCAGGTTGCGGCGCGGCGGCCTCGCCCGGGCCGAGGTTGTCGGCCCAGACCAGGATCACAAGCGCCAGACACGCTAGAAGCCAGGCGATGAAGAACGGCTGCTTTACGTCTTTGCGTTTCGCATCTGCCATCGACGCCACAACTCCCGAACCTGCCGCCGAACCTCGGCGACGAAATCGACCACCGGATCGATCGGACACAGATAATTGCAGAACGGCCGATAGATCACGAGGCTGGCCAGGACGACCAGCAACAAGAACGCCCACTGCACGGTCGTGCCGCGTAGATCGAAGAGCGTGCCAAAGGGCTCATAGCCGGCCACGCCGGGGCGGCGCAGCGCCAGGCCAAGCACGATCGCGACCCCGGCCAGGCCGCGCTGCACCCAGGTCAGGGCCGTGCTCCACTGCCGCGGCCGGTACAGCTTGGCGCCCGAGAGCGCGCCCAGGCACTCTTGAAACGCGCCAAACGGACAGAACCAGCTGCAATACGGGTTCTTGGCATCGACCGTCGTGACAAAGGCGATGCCGCCCAGCAACAGGTACCAGTACAGGTTGGTGCGCCAGTCAGGCCAGTAGCCGCTTAACAACGAGACCACCTGCGTGATGGTGAAGGGCATCGTGTAGATGAAACCCACGACGACCAGACCCGTAAGCAGGGTCGCCCAACGCACCCGCGTCCGCCAGATCGCGGCGCGCAGCCGATGGCCGATGTAGCCGACTGCATAGAGCAGGATCAGGACGACCTCGGGGATGCCGAAACGTATCGGCGTGTCATCGGCAGGCAACGTCCGGCCCAGACCCTCGCTGGCGACGGCCCGGATGGCCTGACGCGTCGCAGCCGCCACGCCCTCGGCGCTAAACGTCGCGCCGCTGACGCCGTCGATCCCCTGACCAAGCTGAAAACGGCCATCGATCGGCTGCCCCGGGAACTGGTCGAAGTAGCCTTCGCGCTCGAGCAACCTGAAAAAGCTCGGCGTCTCTCGCTGCTGAACGACGCGCACCTCGGTCAGGGCCCCGGCGAGATCGAGCCCGACCACCAGCGTGATCGGCCCGCCGTAGCCCGGCGCCTCACCCACTCCGGCGTAGCCGACCAGCTGGCCGGCCCCATCGTAGCCAAGGTAGATCGTGCCACGGGTCTCCACCCGTGTCGCGCCCGGGATGACCGCCAGCGCCTCCGGGGCGGTGTCGAAGCCGGCCGTGAGCCAGCCGTAGACCCAGGCCAGCACCACGGCCACCAGCGTGGCCAACACAAGCCATCGCTGGCGTCGCGACCGCGCAGCCTGCGGGCCGGGCGCCGAGGATGGTCTGGGATCTACCGGAGACAGCGGGACCTGTGTCATTGCCTTAGCCGAAAGGAGAGGAAGGGGGCCACCCTTCCTCTCCCTGTGTCAAACCCTGGCGAGCCGGTTGACGCTCACTTTGCGAGCCGAGCGCGCCGCACAAACCAGACGATGCCGCCCCCGAGGAGCAGGACGACAAAGGTCATCCAGAAGATCGAAGCCGCGCGCGGCTCGAGCTCGGCGCCGCTGGCGATCGCGTTCTGGAGCACGAAGAGCTCAACCAGGAACCAGACGGCCCACAGAACCCATTCGTACCATGGGCGCTTGAGAACTTGAATCGTATACGTCTTCATGGCCTCACCCCTTTACGACCGACATACTGTCGACGCCGTATTCCGGCTGATCGAGATTCCACCAGTCTTCGCCGCTCTTCTGGACGCCGTAGCCGAAGGCATCATCCATGCTGCGGAAGAACGAGGCCAGGAAGGGCGCGGCGCTCGTGCCGGCCTTGACCCACTCATGGATCCAGGCCTTGTCCTTCTTCGAGAACGGGCAGACGCCAAAGCAGATACCGCAGTTCGTGCCGGCTTCAGAGACCCAGTAGGTGCGGCACTTGGTCGCATCCTCGAACCAGGCCTTGTGGCCCGCGTTGTTCCAGCCGCCCTTGGTCTCCCAGTAGGGCTCGCTCTCGAAGCTGAGCGCGCCCGACGGGCAGGCCTCCGCGCACTTCTTGCACGAGCGGCAGAAATCCATGATCCCGGCGTTGATCGGCTTGTCGGGCTCGACCGGCAGATCGGTGAGCATCTTGAAGACGCGCACCATCGGCCCGAACTCGGGCGTGATCATGCGGTTCAGGCGCGACATCTCGCCCAGCCCGGCCAGCACGCCAAAGGCCGGGGCGATGCCGAGCGCGTTGGTCGAGGCCTCGCTCAGGCCCTGATAGCCCAGGGTGCGCAGGAACTCCTGCGTGCCGGCCGCGATCTGCGCGCCGCGCGAATAGGCGCCGGTGGTCGTCTGCGACGCCGTCATGGTGGGCGAACGCTTCATCGCCTCTTCCGACATCTGCACCGTATAGACGATGACGTACTTGCAGCTGTTCGGGATGTAGCGATGGGTCTCGGTCTCCGAGGCAATCGGATCGTCCGTGAATTCCAGGATCTTGCCATCCGGGTCGATCGAGTAGATCAGCTTGCGCGTGTTCTCATCGAGCTCGACGAAGCCGATGGTCGAGGCGCCCATGTGGCGGAGCGCCGTGCGCAGGATGCGCGCGCCCTCAGCCGGAGTGCCGCTCCACTTCGCGACGCCGCGCTCCTCGGGGGTCTTAGCCTTCTGCGGGCCAAGGAAGCTGCGCGCCACACTGGTCGCAGACTGGCCGGCGCTCATTGCATGATCCTTGAGCGTGTACCCGTCGACGTTATCGACCAGGCGCTGCTTCATCTTATCGTTGCCCTGCTTGATCAGGCGCTCGGCCTCTTCGGCGCCCAGGTAGCCGGCGAAGCCGTCACCGCGCACCGTGCCCGAGTCCTCTTCTTCGATGTAGCGCTCGCTGTAGCGCTTCATCTTGGCCCAATCGATCTCGGTCGTGGGCTGATCGACCGTCTTCACCCACCACGGGCGCGCGGGCCGCCCGGCGGGATCCACGTAGGGCGCAGCCGCCGCATTGGCGACCTTGGCCGGCTGCAAAGACGAAGCAGCCACTGCAGCGCCCGTGCCGATGCCGGCCATTTTAAAGAACTCGCGCCGGCTCAACGGACGTTTGGCTTTACCTGTGTCGTTCATCGACTCCTCCTTGGAGGCAACTATGAGGGTTTGACCTGAGGGTCGATACGACTGTATCAATTCGCATTGAAGTCTCTGAGCGGAAACACCGGATTCTGTGTCGGGCTGCCTCTGATTTGCTGTCAGGGAAAACCTGACACATCCGGCGGCGGTCACTGCGGGCCATGCTCACCCAGTATCCCGGCTTTGAGCGCGAAGCGAATCAGATCGGCCCGGTGCTCGAGCCCGAGCTTCTCCATCGCGCGCTGCCGATAGGTTTCGACTGTCTTTGGGCTAAGGGCCAGTTTTGCACCGATCTCACGGCTGTTGAAGCCCCAGGCGGTCTGCTGCAGCACGTCGCGTTCGCGTTCGGAGAGCGCCTGGAACTGCTGGATCTCGCTCATGTCGCCGCCGAACGACTCGATCAACACGGACGCGACTTTGGGGTGAAGGAAGCGCTCCCCGCGTCGGACGGCCTGGATCGCCTCGACCAGGCTGGTGTGGGCCGTGGCCTTCGGGACGTAGGCCGCACACCCCCTGGCGATCGCCTGAAGCACGAACTCGCGCTGCGTGTGCATCGAGAGCACAACCACCCGGATGCCCGGCTGGGTCTCCTGAAGCTGACGAAGCACATCAAGCCCGCTCATATCGGGCAGGCTGAGGTCGAGCACGACCAGGTCCGGCGGCTCTTTCGCGCAGAGCGCCAGGGCCTCGGCACCGGAGCCGCACTCGCCGACGACGCTCACGCCGGGTTCGCCCTCCAGCAACGCCCGGATCCCGTCGCGCAGGATCTGATGGTCGTCGACCAGGATGATGCGCAGCGGTTGGGCGCTCATGCCGTCTGCTCCTCGGGGATCGGGATGCGCACCTGCACCGAGGTCCCGGCTCCGGGCGCGGCCTCGACGGTCAACGTCCCGCCGAGCAACTCGACGCGCTCCTGCATACCGATCAGGCCCAGATGCGGCCGGTCGACGCGCTGTGCGACGGACGACGGGTCGAAGCCGCGGCCGTTGTCCTCGATCCGCAGCGCAACGCCAAACGGGGTCTCGAGCAACTCGACCTCGACCCGCCAGGCGTGGGCATGCTTGAGGATGTTCGCCAGGCCCTCCTGGGCGATGCGATAAAGCGCCGTCTGGATCTCGGCGGGCACGTTGCGGCGCACCGACAGGTTGGTGACAACCTCGAGCCCGGCCTGGCGCACGGTCTCGTTGACCAGGTGCTCGAGCGCACGTGCCAGCCCGAATTCTTCAAGCGTGGCCGGACGGAGCTGGTACGACAGATCTCGCACCTGCTCGATGCTATCAGCCACCAGGGCCTGGAGTTTCGATAGATCGTCCTGTTGTTCGCCGTTGGCCCGGCGTTCGAGTGCTTTCAACCGCACGAGCAGCGTCGTCAGGGTTTGGCCGGCGCCGTCATGCAGTTCGCGCGCCAGCCGCGACCGCTCGGCCTCCTGGGTGCGCACCAGCGATTCGAGCAGGGCCCGGCGCGCAGCTTCCTTCTCGACCAGACGCGCACGCAGCCAGGCGTTGCTGACGATCTCGGCTGCCTGAGCGCCCGTCGCGGTGAGCAGATCGAGATCGGCCGCGCCCGGCACATAGCTGGTGGGGCACCAGAGGTTGACCACACCCAGCGCTTGCCCGCGGGCCACCAGCGGGATGCTGATGTGTGTGGCAGTCTCATCGCCCGTGGCCCGGCTGAGCCGACGGCAGGTGGTCCGCAACATCGCGTGATCGAGGCCGACGCCGACCAGATCCGACTGGCAGGCGCAGAGCTCAGCGTTGTTCTCGTGCGCTGTCAAATGCGTCACTGCCTCGTCCGGCATATTGCGGTGGTGGGCCAGGTAGAACGCACCGGTGTCCGAATCTCGCAGGTAAATCCAGCCACGATCCAACCCGAGATGCTCAAAGCCTTGCAGGATGGCGTCGAGGACCTCGGGCAGCTCCTGTTCGCGGCCGGCGGCCATGGCCACACGGTTCATGACTTCGAGGCGTTGATTGGCCTCGCCAAGGCTACGCTGGGTCTCCACCAATCGATCGAGCATGGTGTTGACCGAGGCCGCCACCTTGCCGATGTCGTCATCGGTGTAGACCCGCGCGCGGGCGTCTAGACGCCCCGTGCTCACGTCATCGGCCACCTGGCGCAGATCGAGCAGCGGTCGCGTGAGGAGGAAGATCAGCAAGTAAGCGAAGAAGATGCTGCCGGCCGCGGCCAGGAGTGTGACCAGGAACACGCTGCGGCTGCCGTTGGCCATGGCGGCCTGCACGCGCTGATCCATCACGAAGTACGAGAGCCAGTCAGAGAGGCCGGTCGTGATCCAGTAGTTCAGCGTCAGGCCCAGGATCAAGACAGGCAGCATCACGATGCCGATGATCTTGTGCTGAACCGGCACCGCCAGGACGACGTCCATGAAGTGGGAGAGTGAGGGCCAACGCATGCGGGCTCCGGACGACAGTGATGTGCCCGGAAGAAGCTCCACCGGCTCCGGACAATCCTAAGCATGCCCGCATTCGGCCGCCGGCTTGCACTGACATTGTTCACCCAATAGGTAGACGTTAGTCCCCGGCCAGGCCAGTCAGGGCCAATCAGGGCTGGTAGACGCGCGTCTCAGGTCGGAATACAGCCCACGAGAACCAGAAGTGATTGACGGCCGTGACCGGCGCCAGCGCCTGGCCGGCCAGCGGCCCGGCTGTCGCATTCCCTAAAACATCCCAGACGCTACCGGTTTCCTGATCCACGATCTGGCCTCCGACGCGGACAAAGGTCAGCGTCTGCCCGTCAAGCGCGCGCAGGTAGGCCACGGCCGTGCCGACGTCACGGCCCGCCGCGACCGTCTGCGCGTCGAGCGCCGAGGCGGTTCCGGTTGCCCAGAACACGGCGACCTCGACGCCACCGACCGTGTCGTTGACGGCACCGATCTCGCTCAGCAGGTCGTAGGGGAACGCGACCGCCTCGCCGTTGAGGTCGATGCCAATGACGCGCGCGACCGCGGGGAGCTGATCGGGGGTCACGGGACCGCGATAGAGGAACGGCGGCTGAGCGGCGTCGTCGTAGCCGGGATACGGGTTGCGACCATAGTCGCGGGCATGGCCGGTGTCGCGCGACAGCACCCTGCCCTCCGGATGCGCCGCCCGGAAATCGGCCCAGGCCACGATCGCGGCCGGGACAAAGGCCAGCTGCCCGCCGGTGTGCGCGCCGGCGATGGCCTCGCCGGTCGCCTGCTGCCACCAGGTCTCGGTCTGGCGGTCGTACATGATCAGGTTGCTGAAGCGCAGCCGCCCTGTCGTGCCAAAGGTCAGGGTCTGGCCGGCGAAGGTGCGCTCGAAGACGATCGCGGTATTGCACAACGGGCAGAACGAGACGACCACCGGTGTGCCCCCGACCGTGTCGTTGACCAGCTCGTGCCAGATCAGGATCTGGATCGGATAGGCCCGCGCCTCGTTGCCGATCGTCACGAGCACCACGGGCTCCTGAGGCTCGAGCCAGGTGTCGGCGACCGCGACGGCCTCGAAGACCGGATCGTCGATGGCCGGGATGCCATCCTTGGGCGGACCGCCCGAGAGGATCTCGGCGTACGGAACGCTATGGCGCGTGAAGTCGGTCGTAAATTCGGCAGCAGCGCCGGCGGGTGGCGGCTCGTCGGGCTGCAGGGTCGGCGCCGCGGTCGCGATCGCTTCGGGCTGCGGTGTGTCGGCGAGCTCGGTGGATTGAGGCGGTGCGCAGGCGGCCAGAGTGAGGGCGACGCAGAGGCCAAACCGTGGCAGAGAGGTTGTGGGCTTCATGCCCTCTGGACGACGCGAGGGCGCAGAAACTTTCGATTCGGCTGCTGGTGCGTTTGGTCAGGAGCCCGGCGCCGAGCGCAAGACGCGCATCAGGGCCTCGAACTCCTCGCGGCAATCGGGGCAATGGTCGAGGTGATGCTGCACAAGCGGCATCAGCGCCGCGGCATCGACGCCCGCGGCAACCAACTCCGCGAACTGGTCCAGCACGGCATGCACCTCGTCGCATGACAGCTCGATCTCACGCGTCGCTTCGAGCTGCTGCAACACCATCGGCAACGGGCCGGCAGGCCGCGGCGCATCGACCGACCGGCGCGGTCGCCACGTCTCAAGCCAACGACGAATACGTTCGATCCACGACATACGTTCTTCCTCGATAGACGCGGTCAGGGCGCCCCGCCTTACGGATCGGCGAACAATGCGAGCGCCTCAGCCGGCGTCAGCCCCTCGCGAGCCAGGCGTTTCTTCAAACGTAATCGGGCGTCGTGCAGCAGTTTGTAAAGCGCATTTCGCTCGGTGCCCAGCCGCCGCGCGACCTCCTTGAGCGGCATGCCTTGCATGGCCAAGGCCGTCATCGCCCGCCGTTGGCGCTCGGTCAATTCCTCATCCAGCATCCGCTGAACCCTGGCCAGCAGCTCGGCGCGCGCCGCCTGCGTCTCAGGGCCTGGGCCCGGGTCGGCCGCCCACGACGGCTCCTCGATGGCGTCGTCGGCCTCGGTCCGCTCCTCAAGCGAGACGTCGCGCCAGCGCCGGCGCCGCAACTCGGTCAGCGCGATCCGCACCGCGATCTTCTGCGCCCAGGTCGTGAAGCGGCTGCGACCCTCGAAGGTGCTCAGCCGGCCGAGCACGCGCACCAGTGTCTCCTGGGCGACCTCCTCGGCCAGCGCCGAAAAACCGGGGTCGTCCGGTGGCAGCCACCCCGACAGCGCATACGGCAGCGCAGCCAGGATCGCGGCGCGCAGGTCGGCCAGGGCAGCCTCCTGGGCCGGGCCCGGAGCGCCGAGTTCAGCAACCCAGGCTTCGTTGGTGCGCGTCGTCACGACCCCATTCTATGTCAGGCCGACCGGGAGCAGGAGCTTAGTCTTCGATGAGCGACCGCGCGATCCGGTAAGGGATTCGAACTTCAACGCATCCAGGTGCCAGAAGCAGAACGAGCAATCACATTCAATACAGGAGAGTCACCATGTCAACGCTCGCACTCAAGACCGCGCCGACGAATGCCGTGATCGCAGGCGCCGCATCCGGGTTGGCCGGCGGGGCTGTCTTCGGGATGATGATGGGCATGATGGGGATGTTGCCGATGGTCGGCCTGCTCGTCGGGCAGGAGAACGCCGTGGTCGGCCTGATCGTGCACATGCTGATCAGCGCCTTCATCGGCGCGGTCTATGGGCTCGTGGCGACGCGGCTCCCGACCGGATGGCTGACAGCCGGCGTGGCCGGCGCCATCAACGGCGTGGTCTGGTGGGTGCTTGGCGCCCTGATCCTGATGCCGCTCGGCCTGGGCATGAGCCAGATGGTGTTCGTCGTCGGCGAGATGCAGTGGATGAGTCTGCTCGGCCACCTGATCTTTGGCGTGGTGACAGCCCTGGTTAATTTGCCGCTGAGCCGCCGGATGGCGTAAGCCGAGAAGCCGTCGTGGGGTCTTCGCCCAAGACGAAGACCCCACGACCGCGATGAGGTATCATGATGGCTGTCGAACCCGAGCCCATACCGGTGACGCCCGATATCGTCCGTCTGCCCGTGCCAAGTTCCCCGCCCAGGCCGCGGCCAAGACCCGGCCCCCGAAACCGAAGACCCGGCAAGCCGAAAGTGCGGCCGCCGTCCGAGCCACTCGCAACGCCCCGCTGCGTGCTCTAGACGAGAACGGCGGTGCCTGTACAATCGGCGGAGTCATCCAAAGCGCCTCGATCCAACCGCGTCAATCGCCATGCCGCCGATCACGTTGACCACCTTCGAACTCCTGGTTCTGACCCTGTTCGGCGTCTGTTTGCACCACGCCTGGCATGGCGATCGACGCCGGGTGATCGGGCTCGTGGCCGCGGCCGCGTTCGGCGTACTCCTCGAGTGGGCCACGATCCAGCAGCTCCGCGCCTACAGCTATGGCCGCTTTATGCTGATGCTGGGCGAGGTACCGATCGCCATCGGCCTGGCCTGGGGCACCATCATCTACACCGCACGCCTCACCAGCGACGCTTCAAGTCTGCCGGGCTGGGCCCGGCCGCTGCTCGACGGCCTGCTCGGGCTCAACCTCGACCTGGCCATGGACGCGCTCGCGATCCGTCTGGGGTATTGGGACTGGGGCTTCGGGCTGGACTACGCGTACTTCGGCGTGCCGTATGCCAACTTCTGGGCCTGGTTCTGGGTCGTGGCGAGCTTCTCAGCCGGCTGGCGCGCGCTCGAAACGATCCCGCATCCGCTGGCGCGCTGGTTGGCCCCGATCGGCGCGATCGCGATCGGCGTGACGGGCGTGCTGACGACGAACTGGTTCATCACATCCGTCGTCAGCAAGGAGTGGTATGTGCCCGCCGTCGTGCTGGCGATCGGGGGCGCTCTGGGCGTCATACTCGCGCTGCGCCCGCGGCTGCACATCCGGCCGACGCCGTCGATCGTCTGGGTGGTGCCGCTCGCATACCACGCCTTCTACCTGATCGTGGGCATGGCCACGGGCATCATCGTGCAGCCGCCCTTCCTGCTTTGGGTTAGCCTGGCCATGCTGGCCGTCTCGCTCGCCCTCCACGCGCCGCTGTGGGCTCAGAGGCTCCGCAGCGACCGGCCCTGATCTCGCGACAACCGTTCCCTCGCGTAATCGCCAGGCGCAACCCACGCTCGATCCAGGTCGCCGCTCTCCGCCCGCCCACCCGCAAAGCCGATACTTGCACCCGTCTTGATCTAATGTTGTTGGCGCTTCGTTTGAATTTAGGCCGGCTTTAGGCCGCCTGCACATGAATCTAATGGACGCCCAACCCGCGTATCCCTAACGTATGGGGAGCCAGGTCAGTCAAACGGCCGGCTGTCGCGGATGCGCATGGTTGATTGGCAGGATGGGGCGTCATGAACCTCTCTACTCGAATACTTCTACCAGTGATCGCCACAGTGATCGTCACAGTAGGTGTGCTGACAGGTTACAGCGTCTGGTCACAGTATGGCCTGATTGAATCGCAGGAGCAAGAGCGCCTCACCGATTTGGCGAATGTGTTCGCGGATCGCCTCGATCAAGAATCACATACGGCCGTGACATTAGCGGCCGGGATCGCAGCCATCCCGGAGATACAGGCCGCGTTCGCCGCCCGCGACCGCGAAACGCTGCTGGCCCTAATGGGCCCGATCTATGCCTCTCTCCATGAGGACTATGGCGTCGCCCAGGCGCACTTCCATATAGCCCCAGGGGTCTCGTTCTTGCGCGTTCATAAACCGGACACGTTCGGCGACGACATCAGCTCGACGCGCCTGATGGCGGTCCGTGCCCTGGAAGCCAGGGCTGTGGTGACCGGCATCGAGCAGGGCAAGGGCGGTTACGGCCTGCGGGGAATCGTACCAGTGCATTACGAAGGCGAATTCATCGGGACCTTCGAGATCGGGTTTGACCTGAGCGCGGCTTTGCTCGACGAGTTCAAACACTCGCAGCGCAGCGACGTCAGCGTCTACATATTTGATGCAGGCGCCGACGAAGCCTTCACGCTGTTGGCGTCTACCCTTTCCACACCACCCCAGGCTCTCGCGGCCACGCGCCGATCCGTGATCGACGACAGCCTGCCTGCTATCTCTCAGGTGGAAATCGATGGTGAGCCGCATCGCGCGATCACATACCCGCTGGTCGACTTCTCTGGGAAGCCAGTTGGCGTCTTCGAAGTGACCGTCTCGCGGGCTGCGGCGCTTAGCCGGATCCAAACGTCTCAGTATCTGTCTTTGGGAGTCGGGATCACCCTGCTGCTCGTGGCGGGTCTGGCGATCTGGCGCGTGCTCTCCGCAAGCATCATTCGGCCCATCGCGCAGCTGACCGATGTCGCGGTCCGACTGGCTGATGGCGACACGCGGGCCAACGTCGCCGCAACATCGCGGACGGATGAGATCGGCCAATTGACGCGTGCATTCTCACGCACCTCGGACTATCTGATCGGGAGCTCACAAACAGCGGCTGCAGTCGCCGCCGGGGACCTATCGAAGGCCATACAACCGCGTTCTGAACACGATACGCTCGGGCTTGCGCTTGCGCGAATGATCGTCGATCTTCGAAGCGCGTTGACGCAAATCCTCGCATCAGCGAACGAGGTTCAGACAGCCTCCCAAAACCTCGTCGGTTCGACGACTCGGGCCGGGAACGCCACGCGGCAGATCGCAGCCACCGTCGATCAGGTTGCGATGGGCACGCATCAGCAGGCCGATGGCGTGACGCGCACATCGGGTTCGATGAACCAGATGAAGAGCGCGATCGAAGGTGTGGCTCAGGGCGCGCAGGAACAGGCTTCCGCGATGACTCAGGCCAGCGCAATCGCCCAGCAGATCAACGCCGCGATCGAGCAGGTGACGGATAGCGCGGAGAAGGTCGATCGGGATTCGACAAACGCCGCAAGCGCCGCGCGCGCCGGAATGGATGTCGTCGACGAGACGCTTGCCAGCATGAACACGATCCGGGTCAAGGTCAAGGGCTCAGCCGGCAAGGTCCAGGAGATGGGTCAGCGCTCTGACGAAATCGGCGCGATCGTCGCATTGATCGACGACATCTCGAGCCAGACGAACCTGCTTGCGCTCAATGCCGCGATCGAGGCGGCGCGAGCCGGCGAACACGGCCGCGGTTTCGCGGTGGTCGCCGACGAAGTCCGAAAACTCGCCGAGCGATCCATCATCGCGACAAAGGAGATCGGCGGATTGGTCCGCGCCATCCAGGCTTCGGTTCAAGACGCTGTCAACGCCATGGACGAAAGCGCGCGCGAGGTCGAGACCGGCGCTCAGCGCGCACAGGCTGCCGGGCAGGCGCTCAACGAGATCGTGTCGGCCACAGATGCCGTCCAATCGCAACTGGCGGCGACGCTCAAGGCCACGACGGCGATGAGCACCGCATCCGGGCAACTCACCGAGTCGATGGACAGCGTAAGCGCCGTGGTCGAAGAAAACACGGCTGCAACCGAGCAGATGGCGGCCGGTTCGATCGAGGTCGCTGAGGCGCTCCAGGCTGTAGCCCATGTCAGCCAGGAGAACGGTCGGGCCGTCGAAGATGTGGCGCGGGCAGCCGGCGAGATCGCCGGGCAGGTTGAGGAGGTCACCCTCGCGTCGACGCAGTTGGCCCAACTTGCCGATCGCATGAAGCAGGTCGTCCACCGTTTCAAACTGCAAGCGCAGGGATAAACCCGTTGGCGAAAGACTTTCCATTTCTCACTGACGAGACTTGGAGAAGAGGAAACTCACGATGAACCTCTCAACCCGTATACTTTTGCCCGTCATCATCGGATTGCTCCTCAGCGTGGGCGGTCTCACCGTCTACAACGTCTGGACCCAGTACCAGATGATCGAGTTGCAGGAGCAGGAACGCCTGGATGACCTCGCCAACTCCTTCAGCGACAGGGTGCAGCAGAAAGCCGAGTCAGCTCTGTCGCTGGCGGCCGGGCTCACGGCTGATCCCGAAATCCAGGCGGCGTTCGCGGCAGGCGACCGCGAGCGTCTCATCGAACTGGTCTTGCCGCTCTACGAAGTCTTGCACGCCGACTATGCCGTCTCGCAAGCGCAGTTTCATCTGGCGCCCGCGATCTCATTCCTGCGCCTCCACAAGCTCGAGAAGTTCGGCGACGACCTCTCGTCGCTCCGCCCGATGCTTGTGACCGCCCTCGCCGACCGCAAGCCCATGGCCGGGCTGGAATATGGCGTCGCCGGCTACGGATTGCGCGGCATCGTGCCTGTGGTCCACGATGGCGCATTCGTCGGGACCTTCGAGATCGGCTTCGATCTGGATGTGACGTTGCTGGAGTCGTTCAAGGCAGCCCAGGGGAACGACATCAGCCTGTTCATCTACACGCCCGATTCGGAGGACGGCACGCTCTTCAGCCCGTACGTCTCGACGCTTGAAGAACCGTTCGCGATCGCCGACGACGTGCGTCTCAGCGTGCTCGATACAAACACGCCCCGGATCTCACAGGTCGCGCGCGACGGCGAGGCCTACAGCGTGATCTCACATCCGCTGGTCGACCACAACGGCGTCACGGTCGGCATGATCGAGGTCTCGGCCTCGCGTGCGGCGGCTGTCGAACGGCTAAATCAATCGCTGGTCACCAGCCTGCTCGTGGCCGCGATGTTCCTGGTCATCCTCGGCGCGCTGCTCTGGCAGCTGCTGGCCCGGACCGTGATCACGCCCATCCGCCAGCTCACGCATGTCGCGGTGCAGCTTGGCACAGGCGACACCGGGATGGAGATCAAACAGACGGGGCGCAAGGACGAGATCGGGCAACTGGCCCGGGCCTTTTTCGAGACCGTGGCCTATCTGAATGACGCCGCGCAGACCGCGGTCCGGGTCGCCGGCGGCGACCTGACGGCCGAGATCAAACCACGCTCGGCTGACGACACGCTCGGGCAGGCTTTCGCGCGCATGCTGTGTGACCTGCGCCAATCGCTGACCCAGGTCTCAAACGCCGCGGTCGAAGTCCAGACCGCCTCAAGCCGGCTCGTCGCCCATACCCATGAAGTCGGCGACGCCACACGCCAGATCGCGGCCACCGTGCAACAGGTCGCAGCCGGGACGCGCGAACAAGCCGACGGCGTCAGCCGCACGTCGAGTTCGATGGATCAGATGAAGGGCGCGATCGAGGGCGTCGCCCAGGGCGCCCAGGAACAGGCCTCGGCCATGACCCAGGCCAGCGCGATCGCCCAGCAGATCAACGCCGCAATCGCGCAAGTCTCGGGAAGCGCCCAGGCCGTCAGCCGTGACTCGTCCGAGGCGGCGGAGGCCGCGCGCGCCGGGATGGAAGTGGTCGGCGAGACGCTCTCCGGCATGCAGACGATCAAGGTCAAGGTCAGCGACTCGGCAACCAAGGTGCGCGAGATGGGCCAGCGCTCGAACGAGATCGGCGCGATCGTCGAGATGATCGACGACATCGCCAGCCAGACCAACCTGCTCGCGCTCAACGCCGCCATCGAGGCCGCGCGCGCCGGCGAACACGGCCGCGGCTTCGCGGTCGTGGCCGATGAGGTGCGCAAGCTGGCCGAGCGCTCGAGCCAGGCGACGCGCGAGATCGCGGGCCTGGTGCGCGAGATCCGGGTCACGATCGATCAGGCCACGGCGTCGATGGCCGACACGACGGCCGAGGTCACCACGGCCAATCAGGGCGCGCAGGCGAGCATCGACGCGCTGAGCGCCATCCTCGCGGCGGCCGAGGACGTGCACGCCGAGGTCGAGCGGATCGCGTCGGCGGCGCTCGACATCAACGTCTCCTCGGGGAAGCTGGCCGAGACCATGGAGAGCGTCAGCGCCGTGGTCGAGGAGAANNCATGATGTCACTGATGCGGTCGGCAATATCGCCACGATCAGCCATGAGACCTCCGCCAATACAGCCGAGTTCAACTCGATCGTGATGACGATCGCGCACGACGTTCAGAACGCCGTCGATGACGCCAACGTGCTGGATGTGATGGCCCAGAACCTGCGGGCGCTTGTGCGCGAGTTCAGGCTGCCCGGGGCCGACGGGGCTGAGGCGACTGTGGCTGTGAACGTTTCGACGAGCGAGGCCATCGGGCGGCCGGCTTAACCCGATCTTTCGGCTGTTTTCAGCGGCCGTTTACCGACACCCGCGCGTCAGGGCGTTAGGATGTCGTTTGATCGCGTTTGATCGCGTTCGATCAGGGATTGAGGGATGTGTAGCGACATGGATCAACGGTCTTTGGTTCTCATCGTCGACGACGACCGGCTGATGCGCCGGATCGCGGCCGCGGCGTTGGAGCCGGGCCGGTTCCGCGTGGTCGAGGCCGGCGACGGCCGTGAGGCGCTCGGGCTGGCTGCGATGCGTCCGCCGGATGTGGTTTTGCTCGACGCCTTGATGCCGACGATGGACGGCTACGAGTGCTGCCGTCGGCTCCGTCAGATGCCGGGGCTCGAACAGATCCCGATCCTGATGGTCACCGGCGTCGAGGACGACGAGTCGGTCGACCGGGCCTTCGAGGTCGGCGCGACCGATCACATCACAAAGCCGGTCAAACCGCGCAGCTTGCGCAATCGTGTCAACACGCTCATCCGGGCGCTCGAGGTCGAACGCAAGATCCGGCGCGCCAAGCGCGAGTGGGAAGCCACGTTCGACGCCGTCGGCGACCTGATCCTGCTGACCGACGACCTCGGCCAGGTGGTGCGTTGCAATCGTTCGGCGATCGAACGCTTTGGCAAGGGCTATCCCGAGTTGATCGGCCAGCCGCTCCAACAACTGCTCTGGGGCGATCAGCCTGTGGATCTGCCCCCGACGCCCAATGAGCCGGTCGATACCGAATTCCCTCTGTTGACCGGCTGGTTCCGGCACAGCGTTTTCGATCTGCCCTCCGATCTCGATGGCGTGCGCCGCGTGCACGTGCTCCGCGACATCACGCAACAGAAGCAGGCCGAGGAGGGGTTGCGCACCAGTCAGGTGCGCTATCGCCGCCTGTTTGAAGAAGCGCCTGTGATGTATCTGCAGCTTCGCGATGAGTTCGAGGACCCGATCGTCGAGCAGGTCAACCAGGCCTTCCTGACGACGCTTGGCTATCGCAAGGAAGAGGTCCTTGGGCGGCCGCTGGCCAGCTTCTATGACGCCGAGTCGCAGCAGGCGCTTGTGGACGGCTGGAAGAAAAGCCGGGAGTCGACGGTCACCGTCGAGCGCAAGCTCGTGCGCAGCGACGGCGAATTGATCGACGTCGTGCTCAAGACACAGCCCGAGCGCGACCTGAACGGCGACGTGGTCAGCGTGCGCGCGATGTTCACCGACATCACCGAGCTCAATCAGCTCCAGAGCAAGATCGTGGCGTCGCAGAAATTGGCCGATCTCGGCACGCTGGCCGCCGGGGTGGCGCACGAGATGAACTCGCCGCTCCAGGTGATCACGGGCATGAGCCAGAGCCTGCTCAAGGCGCTCGACAAGGGCACGCTGACGCCCGAGAAGCTGCACACCAACCTCGAGACGATCAACCGCAACGCCTGGCGCTGCGCCGAGATCGCGCGGGCGTTGCGCACCTACGCGCATTCGTCAGGCGGGACGCTCGAGCCGCTTGACCTGAACGTCGTGATCCGCGATGCTCTGTTGCTCACCGAGCACCAACTGCGATCGTGGTCGAATATCGAGATCGAGACCGACCTCTTCGATCTGCTGCCGCCGACGTTGTGTGATCGCAACCAGATCGCGCAGGTGTTGATCAATCTGCTGACCAACGCCCGCGACGCGATGCCGGATGGCGGACGGATCACAATCCGGACGCATCTGAATGAAGACGGCGGGGTTTCGCTCGTCGTCGCCGACACCGGCGTGGGCATCCCGCAAACGGCGTTGGCCAAGATCTTCAACCCCTTCTTCACCACAAAGGCTGTGGGCAAGGGCACGGGCCTTGGCCTCTCGATCATCAAGGGCATCGTCCAGGCGCATGGCGGGCGGATCTGGCTGGAGAGCACCGAGGGCGTCGGGACGACGTTCTTCATGGCCTTCCCGCCATACATCGCCGACAGCACGATCCCGGTCCCGGCCGAAGACCCGGTCGGGCGGTTTGAAGAAGGTCGACAGACACTGGCATAAGCGGGCCGATGAGGCTCAGGGAGATAGGTGACATGCAAAAGATACTCTTGGCCGATGACGAGCGCGATGTGCGCACCCTGCTTCAGGGCGAACTGGAGAGCGCCGGGTACCGCGTGACAGCGGTGGCTTCGGGCGCCGATGCCGTGATCGCGGCCGCCGACGGCGGCTACGACCTGTATCTGCTCGACATGATGATGCCGGGCCTCAACGGCGTTCAAACCATCCAGGTGTTGCGCAAGATCACGCCCAGGGTGCCGATCCTCGGGCTGACCGGCTACACCGGTCAGGGGTATATGGCGCAGGCCTCGGCCTACAACGTCACCTGTCTGGCCAAGCCGATCGATATCAACGATCTGCTCGGCGAGATCAAGCTCAAGCTAGCCAATGCGGCGCGCGTGGCTGCGACGCCGGCGACGCCCACGGCCACCGGGTCGCGTTTCGGGCGCGCGGGCTGAGCGTGACGATCGCACGACAGAAGCACAGTTTTCCGGCGGGAAGCGCAGGTCGCTTGCGAAATGGCCTGGCCGGGCAGGAGAAAGACCATGTTCAACAATCTGAAGGTTGGGACCAAACTCTATCTGCTTATCGGGCTGCTGATCGGCGGCCTGGTGGTCTATGGGGCGATTTCGTATTATTCGCTCCTTCAGGTGGAAATCGGAAGCCCGATGTACGAGGAGATCCTGGAAGACAAGGACCTCGTCGCCGACATCCTGCCCCCACCGGTGTTTCTGATCGAGGCCTACTACAACATCGTCGAGATCGAGGCGCATGTCGTCGCCCAAAAGCCGCTTTCCACATATCAGGATCACATCGACGCCCTGGCTGTCCTTGAGAGGCAGTTCCAGGAGCGGATGGTCCACTGGGAAGACGCCCTGATTGACGACGCTGAAATCGATGCGGCGCTCGAGGATATGCACGAGCCCGGCACGCAGCTCTTCGAGATCGTCAACGCCAGCTATCTCCCGGCGGCCATCGCCGGCGATGTCGATGAGGTCAAGCGGATCCGCGGAGAGGAGCTTGAGCCGCTCTTCTTTGCACACCGCGACGCGGTGGATGAGGTGGTCGTCCTGGCCGAAGCCCAGCTCGAAGCGGCTGAGGTCGACGCCGCGGGTCAGGTCCAGATGTCCACGATCCTCCAGTTGGCTGTGGCATTTGGCGTTGTGGTCCTTGGCCTGGTCTTTGGGGTGTTGATCGTGGGCTCGATCCGCGGGCCTGTGGAGGCGCTGAAGGGCGTGGCCGAGCGGATCGCTGTGGGCGACGTGAACCAGACGATCGCGCTGCAGAGCAAGGACGAGCTCGGGCAGTTGGCCGAGTCGTTCCGGGGCATGATCGTGTACTTGAAGGAGATGGCGGGCGCGGCCGACCAGCTGTCGACGGGCGACCTGACGGTTGAGGTGACGCCGCGGTCGGAGGGCGATCAGCTCGGGCTGAGCCTGCACAAGATGGTAGACAGTTTGCGCGACCTGGCACGGTCGTTGGCGACGAACGCCGAGCAGGTGGCGTCGGCGTCGGAGCAGATGGCGCAGGCCTCTGAGCAGGCCGGGCAGGCGACGCAGCAGATCGCTGTGACGATGCAGCAGGTGGCGCGTGGGTCGACGCAGCAGGCGGCGTCGATCACGGCGACGGCGAGCTCGGTGGAGGAGATGCGGCGCGCGATCGACAGCGTGGCGCACGGGTCGCAGGAGCAGGCGACGGCGATCGGGACGACGTCGGAGGCGATGAGCCGGCTGTCGACGGCGGTCGGAGACATCCGGCGCGCGGCGAGCGATCAGGCGGCGAGCATGAAGCGCGCGGCCGAGATGCGCGACGGGCTGGCGGACACGCTGCATCAGGTG
>DKKP01000220.1 GCA_002455335.1 Anaerolineales bacterium UBA6663
GTCGGGGCTGCCGGCGTCGCTGCCGGGGTGCAGGCTGCGGCGACCAGCGCCAGGGCCGCCACGCCGCTCAACATGCGCAAAGACAGGTTCTTCATAAGCATTCTCCTCCAGGTAAGCAACGACGATCGTCGATCGACCGGCGACGCTGTGCGCCGTCGCTCGATCGAACGGATCACTTTTCGTAGGGCTGGCCGTCGGCGGCCGGCGCGATCACGCGCCCGATCAGGCCAGCGATCACGATGATCGTGGCGATATACGGCGCCATCAGCAGGAACTCCGACGGGATCGGTACGCGCAGGATCGCCAGGCGCGTGNNCCAGTTGCCGAAGATCATGGCCGCCAGGCCGATGAAGCCCTTGCCGGCCGTCATGCCCTCGTCGAAACGCCCGACCGCGCCAAGCGTGAAGCTCGCGCCACCGATGCCGGCCACCAGCCCACCCAGGATCACGGCCATATAGCGCGTGAAATACACATTGATGCCGAGCGTATCGGCCGCCTTGGGGTTCTCACCCACGGCCCGCACCCGCAATCCCCACCGGGTGTAGAAGAGCCCGATGTGGATGATCACGAGCAGCGCGAACATGATGTACGTGAAGATCGTGTTCTCGAACAATACCCGCCCGATCACGGGGATGTCGGCCAGTCCGGGGATGACGATGTTGCGAAAGGTGCCGGGGTTATTGAGCTGGTCGGTCATCCGTTGCATAAACAACGACGAGACATAGCTTGTCGTGCCCGTGGCAAAGATGTTGATCACTGTGCCGCTGATGATCTGATCGACCTTGTAGTGGATCGAGAGCACGGCGTGGATCGCGGCGAGCACGGCGCCCGTGGCCATGCCGGCCAGCAGCCCGACCCACAAGTTCCCGCTCACCGTGCCGACCAGGGTCGACATCATCGCCGCGCCGAGCATCAGACCCTCGATCGCGATGTTGGCCACACCCGCACGCTCGCACAGGATGCCCGCCAGCGCCCCGAACGTGATCGGGACGCCCAGATTGAGTGCTGTCTTGATCAGGCCGGCCAGGTTGATGCTGGCGTCGCGGGTCGCCCAGACGAGCAACGCGAAGATGAAGATCAGCAACGCCAGACCGACAAAGAGGTTGGAGGTCCGCTGCGTGCCGCGCACGATCTGATACAACCCGGCAGCGCCTGTCGCGGCCGCCAGGCCCGCGACTGTTGCAAAGCTCGGGATCACCCAGTCGGGCACGCGTTGTTCCGCGGGCACCGCGCCTTGATTGAGCCCGAACGACGATTGCAACGCCGGGTCGACGCCGTTGGCGAAGAACAGGTACATGGCGACGGCGATGAGCAGGGTGATGGCGCCATAGACGCGGGCGCGGGTGCGATGCGCCTCGCGCGCCAGGTCCTTGGATGCGTTCAAGAACGTCGTGGGGGCTGATGTCGTCGTCATGGCTTAGCGCCCCCACCCGCGCATGAAGACCGTGCGGGCATCGTCGCCACCGCGCCTGATCCGGAACAACCCACGCACGATCGCGGGCGCTGCGATGAAGGCGATCACGAGCGCCTGGATGATCGAGATCAGGTCGGTCGGGATCTCGGCCACGCTCTGCATCTTTGTCGCACCGCTGCGCAACACGCCGAACAGGAAGGAGGCCGCGACGACGCCCGCCGGATGGCTCTTGCCCAGCAACGCCAAAGCGATTGCGTCGAAGCCCAAACCGCCGCTGATGCCGCCGGTCATCGTGCGGTTCATGCCGAGCACCTGGTTCGCACCTGCCAGCCCCGCCAGCGCGCCCGAAAGGCACATCGCCAAAACGAGATTGCGCGTGACGTTCATGCCCGAGTACTGTGCCGCATCGGGGTTGGCGCCGACCGTGCGGATCTCGAAACCGATCGTGGTGCGGAAGAGCAGCCACCACACGCCGAAGGCCACGGCCAGCGCGATGAAGAAGCCGATATGGAACCGGGCCGGCTCAGGCAACAGCCGCGGCAGTTCTGCGGTCTGTGCGATCAAAGGGCTGATCGGGTTAGTGCTCCCCGGCCGCTGCATCGGGCCGGAGAGCAGCCAATCGGTCAGCCGGTAGGCCACATAGTTGAGCATGATCGTGGTGATCACTTCGTGCGCGCCGGCCCGAGCTTTGAGCAGCGCTGGGATGGCCGCCCACAACGCGCCGCCGAGCGCGCCGGCCAGCACCGCCAGCGGGATGTGCACGATGGCCGGCAGGCCGGTAAAGGCGTAGCCGACGTAGGTCGCGAAGATCGCGCCGAGAAAGATCTGGCCTTCGACGCCGATATTGAACATACCGCAGCGGAAACTCACCGCGACCGCCAGGCCGGCCAGCACGTAGGGCGCCGTCGTCGCCAGGCTCTCGGAGATCGGGTACAGCGCCTGGCCGATCGCGGCCGAGTCACCGCTGGCGAATGCCGTCGCGATGGCGCCGAAATTGCCGATCGCACCCTCGAACATCGAGCCATAGGCCGTGGCGATCGCGGACCACATCGCACCGGCCAGGTTCGCGCTGCTCGCGCCGCTCAAGATATCGAGCACGCCGAAATTGGTGAACACGATCACGAACGAGCCCACGATCAGGGCCATCACGATGGCCAGAAGCGGGATGAGCAAGTCATCACGCAGGGCCAACCACGGTCGCGGGGCTTTGGCTGGAGTGGATTGTGCCGTCATGTTGGTTGCCGAACCTTCGCCCGTCAGGCGGCCGCGGCCGGGCCGGCCAACGCCTGATCCGGATGCACGCCGGCCATCAACAGGCCGAGCTGTTCCTTGGTCACGTCGGCGGCGTTGACCACGCCGTTGATCCGGCCGTGGTACATCACGGCGATCCGATCCGAGAGCCCCATGATCTCGTCGAGTTCGGTCGAGACCAGCAGCACCGCACATCCCTGATCGCGCTTCTCGACGATCCGACTGTGGATGTACTCGATCGAGCCGACGTCAAGGCCGCGGGTCGGCTGCACTGCAATCAACAGCTTGATCGGGCGCGACAGTTCACGCGCGATGATGACCTTCTGCTGATTGCCGCCTGAGAGTGAGCCCGCCGACGTGGCGATGCCCGGCGTGCGCACATCGAACTGCTTGACTCGTTCGGCCGCGACCTTATCGACCTCGGCCTGTTGCGTGACCACGCCTCGCGCGAACGGCGGAAGGTAATAGGTGTTGAGCACCATGTTGTCGGCGACCGGGTACGACAGCACAAGGCCGTCGCGCTGCCGGTCCTCGGGCACATGGGCCACACCGAGCTCGGTCACCGTCCGCGGGTTGGCGCGGGTCGTCTCCTGACCGACGATGGTCACATGGCCGGCCTGCGGACCGCGCAGCCCGGTCAACGCCTCGACCAACTCGGTCTGCCCGTTCCCCTGCACGCCAGCCAGACCCAGGATCTCGCCGGCGCGCACATCGAAGCTCACGCCGTCGACGACCAGGCCTTCACGGTCGTCGAGCACACGCAGCCCATCGACGATGAGCACCGGCTCGCCGGGCTTGGCTTCGGCCTTGTCGACCGTGAGCAGCACCTGGCGCCCGACCATCATCGAGGCCAACTCGGCCTCGCTCGCCGTCTTGGGGTTTGCGCCGCCAACCACCTTTCCGAGCCGCAGCACGACGACCCGATCGGCCACCTCGCGCACCTCGCGCAGCTTATGCGTGATGAAGATGATCGACTTGCCGCCGGCCACCAACGAGCGCATGACCTTGGCCAGCTCGTCGGCCTCCTGGGGCGTAAGCACAGCCGTCGGCTCGTCGAAGATCAAGATGTCGGCATTGCGATACAGCAGCTTGATGATCTCAACCCGCTGCTGCACGCCCACCGGCAGGTCTTTGATATAGGCATCCGGGTCGACCTCGAGGCCGTAAGCCTTTGAGATCTCGCGGATCCGGTTCGCAGCCGCCCGTCGATCGAGGAAGACACCGCCCCGCAGCGACTCCTGCCCAAGCATGACGTTCTCGGTGACCGTCAGCACTGGGATCAGCATGAAGTGCTGGTGGACCATCCCGATCCCGGCCGCGATCGAGTCGTTTGGGCCGGTCGTATGCAGCGGCTTACCGCGCACCGTGATCTCGCCCTCATCCTGCTTGTACAGGCCATAGAGGACGTTCATCAGCGTCGACTTGCCGGCGCCGTTTTCGCCGAGCAGGGCCAGGATCTCGCCCTGCCCGAGCGCCAGATCGATATGATCGTTCGCCAGGACGCCGGGAAACCGTTTGGTGATGCCGCGCAGTTCGAGGACAGGGTCCATGTCGTGTTATGGGATCTAGAAAGGGATGGCCTAGTTTATCATGAAGGCCGCCGCTGGCGGCGCGGGCCAAGCCAACAAAAAGCGGGGCGGCACTGGTGTGCCGCCCCGCCGGGTTCGACGTTCGGAGCCGCTGGTTTAGGGCAGCTCGGAGAAGTTCAGGACGTCGATGTCGCCCGCGATGATCGCGGCCTGGATGGCCTCGACCTCGCCCGTCAGCGCCGCGTCGACCTCGCCCTCATAGTCGTGGAACGGCGCGATGCCGATCTGGCCGTTGGCCAGGTTACCGACATAGATGCCGCCCGCGAACGAGCCATCGGCCACGGCCTTCGAGCCAGCCGCCACCGACACATCAAGGCGCTTGAGCACGCTGGTCAGGATGATCGCGCTGTATTCAGCGGCGCTCTCGTACCAGTCGCTGTCGACGCCGATGATGTAGGCGTTGCCGGCCTTCTGGACCTCGGCCGCCGCGCCCAGGCCCACCGGGCCGGCCACGGGGAGGATGATGTCAGCGCCTTCGGCCATCAGGGCCTTGGCCTGCTCGCCGCCCTTGACAAGGTCGCTGAAGTCGCCGGTGAACAGGCCGTCCTTCGCAGCGTTGTCCCAACCGAGCAACTGGACGTCGGTGCCCTTTTGCGCGTTGTAGTACTCGATGCCCTGCTGGAAGCCGACCATGAAGTCAGCCACAGGCGGGATGTTGATGCCGCCAAACGTGCCGACGACGCCGGTCTTGCTGAACGACGCGGCCACGTAGCCGGCCAGGAACGCGCCTTCTTCGGTCGCGTAGACCTGCTGGTAGACGTTCGGGACGTCTTCGCCGTAGGCGTTATCGAGGATCATGAAGCTCTGATCCGGGTTGGCCTTGGCGGCCTCGAGCGTCGCATCGCCGAGCAGGAAGCCGACCGTGACGATCAGGTCGCATTTCTGCGACACGAACTCGTTGATGTTCACCGGGTAGTCGGCGTCGCTGTTCGACTCGAGGTACTTGGCCTCCCAGCCGAGTTCGCC
>DKKP01000355.1 GCA_002455335.1 Anaerolineales bacterium UBA6663
CCTGCGGCTCGCCCTGGGCACGGGCACGCTCGGTTGGGCCGCCTGCGCCGAGTAGCAGACAACAGACCACAGCCCAGCCGACAAGCCTCGCTGAAATTGCGCGATACGGGTATTCGGTTTTCATCAGCAACGATCCCCCGACGGAAGAAAAACTATCCTGACCTGTTGGAAACGCAATCAGACTCTAGCACCGACCCGGAGGCCCGGCAACCTTGATCGGCCCTGCCCATCGCTTCATGTGCTCACGTCTTCACCCGCGGCGTGCACGACGTTGTCCACGCCGTCGGGCATCGGTCGCCAACGTGAGCTGGCAGCCCAGCCCTCACTGCGACATAAGCAGCCGCCAACCGATAGCCGCGACAGATGACATCCGTCACTGCCCAGCGGCGCGGGAACGCATCACCATTATGGGGTCCTTTCGTCGCAAACATCTATAGGGGTTCGAGCCACAGGCAAGGCGATCCGTCTGTTGCGCGTGTTCAGCGCCATCGCCGCCCGTGGTCTCAAACGATCGCAAGATTGCGTTTGTTCCGCGGTCATCAGGAAAGGAGGCGCGCCACCCACCCACGTGTTCGGCTCGCTTATCGTCCGTATCGACGGCCGGCCGCAGCCCTGCGGCCCGGGTCGTCAGCTCAAGGAACAGTGCTCATGAAACACCTGTCACGTCAACTGATCACGTTGTTCGTCGTGGCCTGTCTCGCCTTGCCGGCGCCCCTGCCGTTGCAGGCGCAGAGCGGGCCCATCTCGTTTACGATCTTGCACACCAACGACTTCCACGGCAACCTGCAGCTCTCGGGCAGCAACCCGGGCGCGGCGCGGACCGCACAGAAGATCGCGGATGTGCGCACCGCAGTCGGCGATGCCAACCTGCTCGTCCTCGACGGCGGCGACATCATGCAGGGCAGCCTGATCTCGAACCTCCAGAAGGGCGTGCCCACGATCGATTACTACCGCACCATCGGCTACGACGCCGCGACCTTCGGCAATCACGAGTTCGACTGGGGCCAGAGCGTCCTGGCGGATCGGATCGCTCAGGCCGAGGCGCCGGCCACGGCCGATGAGAGCCCGATCCGGATGATCGCGGCCAACATCACGCGCAAGGACGCCACGGGCGCCTGCACCTGGGAGCCCTTCAACGCTTCGGTGACCCCCTACGAGGTCTTCACCGTGGCCGGCTCGGTGCGCGTCGGCGTGATCGGCGTCGGCTCGATCGAAACGCCGTACATCACCATCGCCGAGGCCACCAACGGCCTGTGCTTCCGCGACCCGGCCGAATCGATCCTCCAGTACTACGACGCGCTCAATGCCGCCTCCGACGTGATCGTCGTGCTCTCGCACAACGGCTACACCGACGGCGGTTACGGCTACGGCTTCACGGTCTATGGCGATCAAACGCTGGCCAAGAAGCTCAATGACGCCGGCAAGCCCGTCAACCTGATCATCGGCGGCCACAGCCACACCGACGTCGCCGCCGCGACGATGGTCGGCAGCACGGCGGTCGTCCAGGCGCACTACGCCGGCCGCAAGGTCGGGCGCGCCGATTTCACCTACGACCCGGCCACCGGCCAGGTCGGCCTGACCTGGAGCCGGATCACGGTCGGCACGGCCGACGCCGAGTACGCACCGATCAAGGCCCTGGTCGACGGCTACGTCAACGACCCGGCCTACCAGGCGCTGATCAATCAGCCGATCGGCTACACCCAGGTCGACCTGTTGCGCAACTACAACGGCGACAACATGATGGGGAGCTTCATCGACGACGCGATCTATGGCGCGCTCAACAGCGACGCCACGGCCACGAACGACGTCGATATGTTCTTCAACAACCCGGGCGGCATCCGCATCGACTGGTGCCAGAAGGAAGACCCGGCGAACCCAGGCGAGACCATCTGGAGCAGCACGGCCAGCGATTGCTGGACCGAAGGCGTGCGCTGGGATCACGACCCGAAGCTGCTGACCTACGGGCAGATGTTCCAGATCCTGCCGTTTGGCAACGCCACGGCCGTGGGCACGATGACCGGCGCCCAGATCCTGGATCTGCTCAATCAGTCGGCGACGCTCTTCAAGGGCGCGCTGCAGCCGTCGGGCATCCGCTATAGCTTCTACGCCTATACCGACACCCTGCCCGGCCCGCAGCCCTATGCGTGGGGCGCCTACGACATCGAGGTGCTCGATCGGGGCACAGACGTCTGGGAGCCGCTCGACCTGAGCAAGACCTACGCGGTCGGCACCAACGAGTTCCTGGCGCCCGCCGGCCAGGACGGCTTCACGCCCTTCAAGTACATGAAGAACATCACGTACTGGGGCGATATGCTCGACTCGGTCAACGCCTACGTCTCAGCCAACTACACGCAGGAGCACCCGTATCGCGGCCCGGACGGCGATGGCCATCTCGACGGGCGCATCACGCGCGACGGCGACGGCGATGCGGTTTACGAGACCGGCGAGATCGTGCCGCTCACGATCCTGCACCACAACGACTCGCACGGCCGCCTGCTGCCCTCGGGCACGGCCGCCGGCTACAGCCAGCTCGTCACCCTGATCCGCCAGGAGCGGCTGCACAACCCCGAGCGCACCCTGCTGCTCACCGCCGGTGACAACATCCAGGGCGACTCGATGATGTACTACTTCAAGTCGGCCGGCCTGGGTTACGCCGCCGACGGCACGGTCCTCCCGGCCGATCTGAGCATCAACCCGCTGATCAAGGCGTTCAACGCGGTCGGCTACGACGCGATGACGCTCGGCAACCATGAGTTCAACTTCGGCAGCGAGATCTTTGGGACGCTGGCGCAGGCGAACTTCCCGATGCTGCAGGCCAACATCGCCGACACCGGCGCGTATGGCCTGGCCGATGTGGGCGTCGAGCCGTATGTCATCAAGGTGCTCGGACCTGAGGAGCTGCACATCGCGATCGTGGGCATTGGCAACCACCGCGTGCCCAGCTACGAACTACCCAGCAACATCCCGGGCCTGACCTTCACCGACCCGATCACTGTTGCGCAGAGCCTTGTGCCGACGCTGCGTAACGGCAACGACGCCGTGATCGCGCTGACGCACATCGGCTTCACGGCCGATCCGAAGAGCGTCGAGGTCGATGCCAACGTCGACACGGCGTTTGCCGCGCAGGTCGCGGGCGTCGACGCCGTCATCGGCGCGCACAGCCACACCAACCCGACCACGGGCTTCGGCGATTACAAGTTCCTGCCGACGTACATCGCCGGCCCCGACGGCGCCCCGGTGCTCGTGACCCAGGCGTATCGCTACAACACCTTCCTCGGTGAAGTCGTGATCGGCCTGCGCTTCAACAGCGAGAAGGGCTGCTATGAGGTGATCACGCGCGCCGGTCGGACCATCGCGGTTTCGACCTCGGGCACACCGACCGCGCAGGATCCGGAGATCGCGGCGCTCGTCCAGCCGTATCAGGATCTGATCACGGCCTACAACAACAAGTCAGCCGGCTCGACGACAGTGCCGATCGACACGAACCAGGCCTTCACGCAGGAGACCAACGGCGCCAACCTCCAGGCTGACGCCTCGGTCTGGAAGCTCGAGAGCGAGGGCGTCACGGTCGACCTGCACCTCTCGGGTGCGATGACCAACCGCCGCATCGCCGACGGGGCCACCCCGGCCGCGCCTTATGCGCTCAAGGTCTCGGACATGTTCGCGGCCATGCCGTACGAGAACTCGCTTGTCGTGATGCGCATGAACGGCCCGCAGCTCAAGGCCGTGCTCGAGCGCGCCTACCGCAACTACTACTACTATAAGTACGTCAGCGGTTACGGCGGCTACTCGTACTACACGACCTGCATGCTCGACACCGACGCCGGCAACCGGATCGTGTACAACGATCTGTACCCGGCCGCCTACGACCCGGCCCAGAGCTACGTCGTCGCGCTCGAGGTCGGCGGTCGCTCGGTGAACTTCGCCGACGCGAGCACCTACTACAACGTGNNTGTGGCCGCTGAACCAGATCGTGGCCGACACGCAGTACTACGTGCGCGACGCCGTGATCGAGTACATGCAGGCGCAGACCGGGCCGGTCAGCCCCGCGATCGAGGGGCGCCTGGTCTTCGACGGCAAGGCCAGCCCGCTTGCGACGGCTCCCTATCGCCAGGTGATCCCGATGATCACCCGCACCTGGAAGCCGTAAGCGTTCAGCACACATCCGGAGGTGAAACACACGGCCGGGGCGAGCGCCCCGGCCGTGTTCGTTGGATTGTCCGCGCAGGAGCAGTATCCGCGAAGACGTC
>DKKP01000168.1:0-458 GCA_002455335.1 Anaerolineales bacterium UBA6663
GAAACGACGAATGACATCCGGCGCGGGGCGCTGGCGCAGATCGATGGCATGCAGCGCGCCGAGACCAGTCAGACCCAGGTGCGCGAGAGCATCGGGGCGCTCGAAGCCGCGACGCAGAGCGTGGCCGGCGCGGCCGCGCAATCGGCGCGTGCCGCCGATGAGGGCAGCCGGTTGGCTGATCAAAGCACAGCCGGCATGGAACGCGTCCGAACGGCCACCGAAGAGCTGGCGTCACGCGTCCACGACCTGGGCAAGCGCTCGGGCCAGATCGGCGCGATNNGTGGCCGATGAGGTGCGCAAGCTTGCCGAGCGGTCGTCAGGCGCCACACGTGAGATCGCCGACATGATCCGGCTGGTGCAGACCGGCGCCGGCGAGGCCGTCGAAGCGATGCGGCAGGCGGGCAGCGAGGTCGATGCGACCACGGCCGCCACCCAATCGGCCGGCGCCGCCTTCGCCG
>DKKP01000168.1:575-28970 GCA_002455335.1 Anaerolineales bacterium UBA6663
ACAGCGCCGCCGTCGAAGAGGTCAGCGCCAGCGCCGAGGAGGTCAGCGCCCAAATCGAAGAACTGGCGTCGAACGCGCACAACCTGGGCGAGATGGCCAACACGCTCAAGGCCGTGGTCGCCCAGTTCAAGGTGTCCGAGGCGGAGCCCGTCCCGTCCCCTTCTAGCCCGACGCGGACCGTGGCTGTCAGGGCTGCGCAGCCCGTCTGGGCGCGCTGACCGCCGCCCGCCACGGCCACAGGAACAGNNGCCTCGATCGCGCGATCGAGGCGTGTCTGTTCCTGCTCGAGCAAAACCCGAGACGGTCAGCTTCCGTAGGTATCGACTACCGAGCGCAGGCGAAGCGCCTGCACCGCCTGGGTGGCCGTCCACCCGGATGGCAACGGGCACGTGATCTCGATCGAACGCCCGGCTGGCAGGTCGAAGTAGTTGTCGCTGAAGACCACGTCGGCATCTTCGAGCGCCACCTCGACCAGCCGCGCGAGTCTGCGCGCCTTGAGCGTGATCGACAGAGTGCCGTTCGCCTCGGCGACGTCGGCCGAGAGCCCCGGATCGCTCAGCAGCAGGTGCTTGGTCGGCACAAAGGTCGCGACCTGTCGCGCCACGCGTGTGTCACCCTGCCAGAGCTCGGCGACGAAGATCGTGTCGCGCCGATTGGCCTCGGTGATGCGATCGGCGAAGTCGAGCATCCGCACAGCCGTGGCGGATTGCGGCGCGACCTGCACCGGCTCCTCGCCCGAGGCCAGTGGTTCACCGCCCAGGGTCTCGAGCGACCAGTTGATCACGCCCGTCTGAGCAGCCAGGCCGTCGTTCGAGACGTACAGGCCCTGCTTGGGCGGCGCGTCCTCGATCGAGAGCAGCAGCGGCGCGAAGAAGCGACGCGCGGCGTAGTGCAGGGCCTTCCAGCGGCCGAAGTAGTCGAGGCTCGACCACGAGGCCACGGGCCAGCAGTCGTTGAGCTGCCAGTAGATGATCCCGGCCACACGGTCGGGGTGACGACGCCAATGCTCGACGCCGTAGCGGATGCCCTCGGCCTGCAGCGCCAGGCTCAAATACACAAGGCTCTGAAAGTCCTTGGGTAGTTGAAACGTGTCGAGCATCTGCCCGACCATCAGGCTGTTGCCGCTGGCGTTCTTCTGGTGCTGGTCCATGACGTAGGAGGTCATGTTCCAGTCGGAAGGCTCGGCGTAGGTCTTGATCGTGGCAAGCGGCGGGAGCGCCTGGAAGCCAAACTCGCTCATGAAACGCGGATACTGATCGCGGTAAGCCGTGAACGGCTTGCGGCCGTGCCAGACGTCCCAGTAGTGGGCGTCACCCTGCTGCTGGCCATTAGGCTTCACAAAGGGCGTATCCGACGAGGGCGAAGACGGCCAGTAGCTGTGGTCGGGGTCCTCGGCCGCGACCCAGGCCGGCAGCATGCGATGGAAGAAGTCGTCGTAAGCGGCACGAAGGTCGTCGAGCGTGTTGCCGGCCATCCAGCCCCACTCGGCCCAGCCCTGCTCTATCTCGTTGTTGCCGCACCACAGCGCCAGGCTGGCGCGATGGCGGAGCCGGCGGACGTTCTCGGCCACCTCGTGCCGCACGTTCTCGAGGAAGGCGGGGTCGTTGAGCGGATAGACGCTGCAGGCGAAGGTGAAATCCTGCCAGACCAGCAGACCAAGCCGATCGCACACATCGTAGAAGCGCTCGTCTTCGTACAGGCCACCGCCCCAGACGCGGAGCATGTTCATGTTTGCAGCCACCGCAGCGCCGAGCAACTGCTCAAGCTGCGCGATCGTGATCCGCGTCGGGAACGAATCGGTCGGGATCCAGTTGGCGCCCTTGGCCATGATCTTGACCCCGTTGACCACGAACTGGAACGACTTACCCCAGGCGTCGGGCTCCTGGCGTAGTTCGAGCGTCCGCAGGCCGATGCGCTTCTCGTTGACGTCGAGTGCGGCGCCGGCCGCGTCAAGCAGGGTCACCCGGACCGTGTAGAGCGGCTGTTCGCCGTAACCGGCCGGCCACCAGAGCTGCGGCTTGATGAGCAGTGCGATCAACGACGCGCCGCCGTTGGCGGCGACCTCAGCCTGCTGCGTGACCGTGAGGCCGTCGGGCGCGATCACTTCGAGCCTGGCGCTCAAAGCGCCATCCGCGACGTTTGTGGCGATGGCGTTGGCCTCGATCGATACCTCGCCGCCGGACCAGCGCTGGCGCACATGCACATCCTCGAGACGTGCGGCGTAAGCCTCGAGACGCAGGTCCTTCCAGACCCCGATCGGCGGGAGCTGAGGCCCCCAATCCCAACCGAAGTGACACGGCGCTTTCCGCACATACGGGCCGCCCGGGATCGCCTGCGGCACGCCGACCATCGGGCGCACGGCCTGCCTGGCCGCGATGTACTTCACGGTCGAGGCGAAGACGACGCGCAGCGTGTTGGCGCCGGTCTGCAGGAACGGCTTGACGTCCCACCGATACTGCCGATACAGGTTCTCGGTCGAGCCGAGCGTGTGCCCGTTGAGCGTAACCGTGGCCAGCGTGTCAAGTCCATCCGCGACAAGGTCGACGTGGGGCTGCGTCAGCAGGTCGGCGTCGACCGTGAAGCTGCCTTCGTATTCCCAGTCGGCTTCGGCCACCCATTGCACCTTGCGTTCGTTGTCGCCGACGAAGGGATCGGGGATCAGGCCGGCGGCCAGCAGATCGGTGTGCACGCCGCCGGGCACCTGGGCCGGGATCCAGGCGTCGGTTCCGATCTGGCGCACGCGCCAGGCGCTGGTGAGAGACTGTTTGTTCATAATGGGTTTTGTCCGTGAAGTAGGCTTACCGCCATGATACACCGGTGAGCCGGCAGACAAAGCCCCTCCGTGTCACCGAGAAGCCCATCTGCGAGAACCGCGCAATCTGCGACAAAACGACACTGACAGCGCGTGCATGTACACGGCAACGGACACGCGCCGCTGGAGTCAGCCTGCGAGGGTCAGGCGTCTGAGCCAGTGGCCTCGCGCCCAAAGACCAAAGTCTGATACAGGATCGCGCCAGAGGCCAGCGCCTGCTGGAGCGCGATGCTCCCGGCTGTGCTCGTGGCGATCGCGGCGTTGAGGCCGAGCCTGCGCCGTAGCCCAAGCAAGCCGCGCGCGAGCGGCCCCGGCAGGGCACGAAGCCTGAGGTGCGGGGTCAGGTCACGGCGCGTCAGCAAACGCAAGCCGTGGGTCTGGGCACGGCTAACCACGTCGGCGACAGGCATTAGCGATGACGCCAGCCAGCCCGACCGGTACTCGGCCAGGAGCCTGTGCTCGGGCACGGTGAGGATCCGATCTGCATTGAGGAAGTCGTCGACCAGCAGCAGCCGTCCGCCGGGGCGCAGCACGCGTGCCGCCTCGCTGAGGTACTTGTCGGCGTCTGGCGCGTGGATGAAGGCCTCGATCGAGAACGCCAGATCGAGCCCGGCATCGGGCAGCGGGAGGCGTAGGAAATCGCCGACCAGGGCCGTGCAATGCGGGAAGGGCTTCAGGTTGCGCCGGGCCTGTTCGGCCTGGACGGGGCTGAGCGTGACGCCCACAGCCGTAAACGGCCGATCCATCCGTGGGGCGAGGTAGAGCAACGTGCCGCCTGTGCCGCAGCCGAGGTCGCCGAGCCTTGAGTGCGGCGCAGCCAGACGCCGCGCTTCCTCGAGCACGAGGTTGTTCGAGTAGCTCAGCGCGGCGTCGAGCGAGGTGACGCCCTCAGCCCAGAGCGAGCGATGGACGGTCTGCGTGCCGCGATCACCGCCAAACCGGCGAAAAAGCGCCGTGTTGACGTCGTAATAGCGGCGAACCGCGTCTCGATGTTGGTTGGGGTTTGGGTCAGGAACGGTCACGGCGGCGACAGCTTAGCGGCTCCGGCTGAGATCAGGCTGAGACCCGCACGGCTCCACAAGAGCGCCGCCCTTGGCTCACGCTGTGGGCGCTGTGCGACCCTCTAAACCCGATACGGATCCCGCGCCTGCAGGTAGGCCAGCAGCGTGGCGCGCTGCGGATGATGCTCCAACCAGGCGCGCACGTCACGCGCCCGCGCATAATCCTCGGCGCCGAAGCGCTCGTGATACAGCCGCTCGAGCGCCTGACGCGCCTCGGCCGCGCGGATGCGATCCTGCCAGGGCTCGGTGAACAGCCAGTTGACCTTGTCCTGTAGCTTGTGCCGCACGACCGTGTCCCACTCGCCGGAGTCGAACCACACCCCGTTGCAATGGCCGCAGCGCTCCACGTGGAAACGCGCGCCAGGCAGGATGTGATAGCGCGTCAGGAAGCGGCGACAGGTCGGACACAGCTTGAGGTTTTGGGTGTCGGCGACCGGCACGTCGTCGATCGTGAGATCGGCCGGTGCCTCGATGTCCCGTCCGGCGACCCAGGCCAGATACACATTCGAGTCGACCCACACCCCCTGACAACCCGCGCAGCGAAACACAGGCGGATCGTCGGCGCTGAGCACGGGCGCGCCCAGATCGCGTTGGCAGTTCGGACACAACATGTTGCCTCCAGTACGTCGACACGGTCAGGCCAGCGGCCGCTCCGTCGCTGCCAGGGTGAACCGATCGTGATAGGCCAGCACCTCGACCAGATCGGGGTGCACATCGCGCGGGCCGTAGTGTGCCACAGGACGACACACACGATAGCCCGCTGCGGCGTGCTCGTAGCGCCGCTCCCAGGCTCGATAACGCGACTCACCGGCGCTATCGGGCCACGGGAAGCGCGCCGGCGGGTTCGGCATCGCACAGCGCCAGGGCTTCGGCGTGAGCCGCGCGCGGAAACAACCCTGCGCCTGGCAGAGCCGGATGTAGAGTGGATCGTTGCTCAGAGTCTGCAGGATGTCGAGCGCATCGGCGCGCTGGGGGTCGAAGACCTCGTTTGGGATCACGGCGCGTAGACCGCCCGCCGTGCGATAGACGCGCAGCCCAAGAAACGGGTTGCGCTGCGCCCAGGCGCTCAGCCGCTCGAGCTGCGCCGCGATCGGGTCGACCGGTTTTGCGCCAAACAACCGCCCCAGGGCCCCGGCCAGCCCGCCCGATTCGGGCTGCGTCTCGTCGAGATCGATATCGATGAAGAGCGCCCCAGACGCATTCAGCACGCGCGCCCCGTATTGATTGCGCGTGATCACAGCCGCCTCGCCGCCCGAGCGGGTCTTAATCGTCTCGAGGATCTCCTCGCGCAGCGGGCGATCGCTGTAGCCATAGCGCTGGAGCGGCTGCCCGCCGCGCAATCTCTGCGCCATCGCCGCGATCCGAGCATCAGCCCGCGCGCCGGCCTCGGCGACATCTCGCTCCGACCACTCCCAGCACGTCAGCGGGCGTTGGCGCCCGTTCGGCAGCGTGACCTCGATTGTTCGACAGGCCCAATAGCGCGGAATCTTCATGGATGCCCTCTACACCGGCTGTGGCCGGCCACGGCTCAGGCCGATATACAGTACCAGTAACACGAGATACAGCGCAACCAGCCAGACGGGGATGGCCTCGAGCGAAAACTGGCGCGCCAGGATACCCGCCAGGCCAGGGACCAGCGCCCCACCAAACCCGGCCCCCGAGATCTGCATGCCGATCGTGTTCGCCGCAAAGCGATCACCGACCCGGCGGCTTGTATCGGAGACCAGTGCGGGGAAGACCGGCGCGATCGCGAATCCGATCAAGCCGACCGCCGCAAGGTTGACCCAGGGAAGGGGTGCCAGCCAGAGCATCACGGCGCCCACAAGAGCACCGACCAGGCTGATCAACAGCAGGCGATCGAGCCCGACCCGTTGCGTGAACAGACCGGCCACGGCCCGGCCAATCGTGAACATCGCCCAGTAGCTTCCGGTGAACAGCCCTGCGGCAGCGGCGTCGACGCCGCGCGACTCGGTCAGCAACGTATACGCCCAAACCCCCAACGTCACCTCGGCCCCGGCGTAGATCAAGAACAGCCCGATGCTCAGCCACACCCGTGGCTGTCGCAGCGTCTCGCGGAGCGAGGTCTTGTACTCGGTCAACTTCTTGGGTTGTTCGGTGTCAGCCGGCTCGGCGTGCTGGTTCCACATCGGCAGGGTGACGAGGAAGCTGGCCGCCAGGACGAGTTGAAACGCCGCCACGGTCAGGTAGCCTGGCCGCCATGCGCTCAGGCTCGACAGGGCCACGGTCATGATGAGCGGACCCAGGGTCACGCCGATGCCATAGCTGGCGTGAAGCCATTGCATGAGGCCCTCGCCGAAGTGTGTGGCCACATACGTGTTCAGCCCGGCGTCGATCGCGCCGGCGCCAAGGCCGGCGCCCACGCCCAGTGAGACCATCATCCACCAGTTCGGCACGAGCGTATAGCCGATCAGGATCGAGCCCGTGAGCGCGCAGCTGGCCGCCAACACCTGACCGACGCCAAAGCGCGCGATCAAGCGGCCGCTCAGGAAACTGGAGAGCATATAGCCCGAGGTCGCCGCAATGAGCAACGCGCCGAGCGAGTCCAACGGGATGCCGAAGCCTGTCCGGATCGTGGGCCAGGCGACACCCAGCAGGCCGTCGGGCATCCCCAACGCGATGAAGGCGATATAGGCCAGGATGATCACGCCAAGTTTGGATTGGCGCTCAGAACGCGCGACAGAGCTCATAGCCGTAGGTGTTCTCCTTTTGCGAGACGTGAACTGGCAGTGTATCCGAGGACGACACCACGCGCCGCCGTGAAAATCGACTGTCGGAACAGATGAGTTGTCACCCCGGTTCAGGCGTGGTGCTCAATCAGCCAGAACCGGCAATCGGCGCCCGCGCAAAATCGAGGGCAGACTCATATGCCATATGTGGTATAATACAAATGGAATACACGGAGCAGAGATGTCACTCAAACACGCCATCCTTGGATTTCTGGCGATTCGCCCGCTGACAGGCTATGACCTGAAGAAGGCCTTCGACAACTCAGTCAGTCACTTCTGGCCGGCCACACAGAGCCAGATCTACCGCACCCTGACCGAGCTCGATACGGCCGGGCTCGTGACAAAGGAGGTCATCGCGCGCGACGAACGGCTCGACATGAAGATCTACCACCTCGCTGAGGCGGGGCGCATCGAGCTGCAACGCTGGTTGAGCGCGCCGGTGCCAGAGCCCGACACGCGCGAGCCGATGCTGATCCAGCTGTTCTTTGGCAGTCTTGTGCCCGATGAGGCCCTGGCCGGCGTCATCGAGGATCGCATTCGCGAGGTCGAGGAACGGCTCGAGCTCTTCGGTGCGCTCTATACGGCCTCACTAGAAAGCCGCACAGCCGACACTGACGGGCGGGCGTTCTTCATGAGCATGCTGACGCTGGAATATGCCCTGATGCTGCATGCCAATGGCCTGAGCTGGGTCAAGAGCGCACTGGCGCGGATCCGCGTCGGGGATTACACCCCTACGCCTCTCGCGGCGCTCCTTGGAGAGGAACGATGAAACCTGCAACACGCAATATCGTGATCTTCGCCTTGATCGTCCTGACCTGCGGCTTTGTCGGGATCGCGGTCGATCAGGTGCTCGTGCCCGCCAGCCGGATGGAGGGCCTGGGCGTCTTGATCTGGCTGATCAGCCCGCTGGTCGCGAGCCTGCTCCTGCGCGCCTTTGGCGGCGACGGATGGCGCGACTTCGGCCTCGGCCTCGGCCAAACGCCCTACTGGCCGGCTTACCTGGCCGCTATGCTGATCCCGTTTGCGACGACGCTCCTGGTCCTTGGCCCGGCGCTGGGCTTTGGCGCCGTCACGGCGACCCTGCCTGCCGGTGGATACGAAGCGCTTCTGGCCGTCTTTGGCGTCGCCTTCGCCGGGTCGGCGGTCAAGAACCTCTTCGAGGAGTTCGCCTGGCGCGGCTATCTCACGCCGCGGCTCGACGCGCTTCAGGTGCGGCCGGTCATCGGCTGGGCCGTGACAGGCCTGATCTGGGCGAGCTGGCACATCCCGTACTACTTCTACTTCCTCGATCCGGAGACGCTGGCCAGCCAGACCAGCCTGAGCCCGATCGGCCTGATCGGCCTGGCGCTTGTCCTGTTGCCGCTGCAGTCGATCGCATACAGTGAGCTGCGCCTGCGGAGCGGCTCGGTCTGGCCGGCCTGGCTGCTTCACACCGTGGCCAACGCCCTGGCGGCGGCGTTGTTCCTCAGCGGCGCGGTGTCTGTGCCGGGAGGGCTCGGCGTGCTGCTCTCGCCCGGCACCGAGGGCGTGCTGTACAGCGTGGTGATGGGCCTGTTCGGGCTGGCGCTGTGGCGGACCCGAACGCGCCCATGATGTTCATCACTAGACGCTGAACCGGGCCCGCGCCTACCCTCAAGCCATGGATTTTCCGCCCTTCTGTCGCGACCGCGTGCTTTCGCCCCGTCAGGCGATCGGCCTGATCCAGTCGAACACCCGGGTCTTTCTGAGCGGCAATGCCGCAGTGCCGCATCGACTGTTGGCCGCGCTTGTCGAGCGCGCGCCAGAGCTCGAGGCGGTCGAGGTCGTGCAGGTGCTCACGGTCGGGGCCGCCGACTACGCTGCCCCCGAGATGGCCGGGCACCTGCGCGTCAACACGCTCTTTATCAGCGACAACGTCCGTCCGGCGGTGCAGGCCGGCCGCGCCGATTTCACACCCTGCCTGCTCTCGGAGATCCCGGGGCTCTTCAGACGCGGGCGGCTGCCACTCGACGCCGCGCTGATCATGGTCTCGCCGCCCGATGAGCACGGCTTCTGCTCGTTCGGCACCGAGGTCGGCGTAACAAAGACCGCGGCCGAACACGCGCGTCTGATCATCGCCGAGATCAACCCGCGCATGCCACGCACACACGGCGACGCCTTCATCCACGTCTCGAAGCTCAGCGCGCTTGTGCCGGTCGACTACGCCTTGCCCGAGATCCGCATGACCGAAGCGCGCGATGTCGTGATCGAGCAGATCGCCGACGGCGTCGCCGGCCTGATCCCCGACGGCGCCACGCTGCAGCTGGGCATCGGCGCGATCCCCGACGCTGTGTTGCAGCGGCTGGGCGATCGGCGCCATCTCGGCATCCACACCGAGCTGTTCTCGGATGGCATCATCGACCTTGTCGAGCGGGGCGTGATCACGGGCGAGCGCAAGACCCTGCACCCCGGCAAGATCGTGGCCGGCATGATCATGGGGTCGCAGCGGCTGTACGACTTTGTCGACGACAACCCGATCTTTGAGCTGCACCCGACCGAATACGTCAACGACCCGTTCATCATCGCCCAAAACCGCGCGATGGTGGCGGTCAACTCGGCCATCGAGGTCGACCTGACCGGCCAGGTCTGCGCCGACAGCATCGGTACACGCTTCTACAGCGGCGTCGGCGGCCAGGTAGATTTCATCTACGGCGCGACCCGCTCGCAAGATGGCGTGCCGGTCATCGCATTACCCAGCGCGCTGCGCCGGCCCGAGCGCCCAACGGTCAGCAAGATCGTGCCGACCCTCAACCTGGGCGCGGGTGTGACCACCTCGCGCAACCACGTCCACTACGTCGTCACAGAGCATGGCGTGGCCGATCTGTTTGGCAAGACGATCGCCCAACGCGCGCGCGCCCTGATCGCCATCGCCGACCCCGAGTTCCGCGATGCCCTCGCGGCTCAGGCGCGCAGCCTGAACTTCCTGTAGAAAACGCGCTTTTTACGCCGAGGGTGACTTCTCGACGCAGGTTGAGCCTTATTTTTCCATAAAAAAGACCAGATTGACCTTCATCACCCGTATGGGTGACCAATGATACTTGTAGGTGATATCGCACGGGCCTAGGCTGAGGTTTGGAGGACCAAAGCCTATGACCCATGGCACGGTACGCATCGATCCCGAGCGCTGCAAAGGCTGTCAGTTGTGCACGACGGCCTGCCCGCAGCACCTGCTTGGGATCAACCCCGATGTCTTGAACCTCAAGGGCTTCCACCCGGCCCAATTGAACGACCCACTCGGGCGGTGCACGGGCTGCGCGCTGTGCGCCGTCATCTGTCCCGACGTCGCCATCACGGTGGTGCGGTACACGCCTGCCGCGCGGACGCCGGTCGGAGCCTGAAACCCATGTCCATCGAACTCATCAAGGGCAATACCGCGATCGCGGAGGCCGCGTTGCGCGCCGGCCTCGACGCCTACTTCGGTTACCCGATCACACCGCAGACCGAGTTGCTCGAGCATCTGGCGAAGCGCATGCCCGAGCTCGGCCGCGTCTTCCTGCAGGCCGAGAGCGAGATCGGCGCGATCCACATGGTCTACGGCGCGGCCTGCGCGGGCGCGCGCACGATGACGTCGTCGTCGAGCCCGGGCGTGAGCCTGATGGCCGAGGGCCTGTCGTACATCGCCGCCTCGGACGTGCCGATGGTGCTCGTCGACGTCATGCGCGGCGGCCCAGGTCTGGGAAACATCGCCCCGGCGCAGCAGGACTATTTCCAGATGGTCAAGGGTGCGGGCCACGGCGGCTATCGCCCAATCGTGCTCGCCCCTGCAACCGTGCAGGAGGCGATCGATCTGACCTACGCGGCCTTCGACCTGGCCGAGCACTATCGCACAATCGTGGTGATCCTGACCGACGGCACGCTGGCGCAGATGATGGAGCCTGCCGAGCTGCCGCCGATGCGCGAGCGCGGCTCGCCGGTCAGCAAGGCCTGGGCGCTCTCCGGCGCGCAGGGCCGCGAGCGCCGCATCTTCACAAGTGTGCACATGTCGCCCGAGGAGGGCGAGGCCTACGTCGCCAAGATGGGCGAGAAGTGGGATGTGATCACGGCCAACGAGCGTCGTTGCGTCGCCGAACAAACAACCGACGCCGAGTGGCTGCTGGTCGGCTTCGGCACGGCCGGGCGCGTGGCGCAGAGCGCGATGCGGGCTGCGCGCGCGGCAGGGCTGAAAGTCGGGATGTGGCGCCCGATCAGCCTCGCGCCCTACCCGACGCCCGAGCTCAAGGCGCTGGCGCCGCAGCTGCGCGGCTGTCTCGTGGTCGAGATGAACGCCGGTCAGATGATCGAGGATGTGCGCCTCGCCTTCGACGGCAAGGTGCCCGTATCGTTCTTCGGCCGCACGGGCGGCGTGGTGCCGGTGCCCGAGGAGGTGCTCGAAGCCGTGGAACGCATGGTGAACTCAACCAGGGAGGCGGTATGTTGACGATGGAGGCACCCGAAGTCCATGTGGTTTTCGATCGACCCGAGTCGCTGACCGAGGTCGATACGCACTACTGTCCGGGCTGCGCGCACGGCATCGCGCATCGTCTTGTGGCCGAGGTGATCGACGAGCTCGGCATCCGCGAACGCACGATCGGCGTGGCGCCGGTCGGCTGCGCGGTCTTCGCCTACAACTACTTCAACGTCGACTTCGCCGAGGCCGCGCACGGGCGAGCGCCCGCGATGGCGACCGGCCTCAAGCGCGTCCACCCGGAGGCCGTGGTCTTCACCTACCAGGGCGATGGCGACCTGGCCTCGATCGGCATCGCCGAGGCCCTGCACGCTGCGGCGCGCGGCGAGCACCTGACAACGATCTTCATCAACAACGCCATCTACGGCATGACCGGCGGACAGATGGCCCCGACCAGCCTGCCCGGCCAGCGCACGTCGTCGTCGCCGTGCGGCCGCGACGTCGAGACGATGGGCATGCCGCTCCGCATGACTGAGTTGCTGGCGACGCTGCCAGGGGTGACCTACGCGGTGCGACGTAGCCTGCACAACCCCAAGAACATCCTTCAGGCCAAGAAAGCCATCAAGCTGGCTTTCGAAAACCAGATCGAACAGCGCGGCTTCAGCTTCGTCGAGTTGCTCTCGACCTGCCCGACTAACTGGGGCCTCACCCCAAGCGAGGCCATGAGCTGGGTCGAGCAGAAGCTGATCCCGTTCTATCCGCTTGGCGACTACAAGGTGCTCTGATCATGCACACGACCACCGAATTCGTGATCGCGGGCTTCGGCGGGCAGGGCGTGATGCTGACCGGCCAGGTGCTGGCTTACGCCGCGCTCGAGGCCGGCAAGCACGTCACCTGGATCCCGTCATACGGCCCCGAGATGCGCGGCGGCACGGCCAACTGCACGGTCGTGATCTCGACCGAGCCGATCGGGGCGCCGCTTGTGCGCAACCCCGCCGTCGTGATCGCGCTCAATCAGCCATCGTTCGACAAATATGAGCCGCTTGTGCGCGCCGGCGGGATCCTGGCCGTGAATGCCTCGCTGACCACGCGCGCACCCTCACGGACCGACATCCGCACGATCGCGCCGCACGCCACCGAGATGGCCGAACGTGCGGGCAGCCCAAAGGTCGCGGGCATCGTGCTCCTCGGCGCGGCTGTCGCGGCCACCGGCGTGCTCGAGCTGGGCGATATCGAGCTGGCGCTCGACAAACACCTCCCCGAGAAGCATCGCGCGCTCCTGCCCATCAACATTGCGGCGCTCTGGGCCGGGGCCGAATTGGTAGCGGAGGGCGTGGAGCGTCGTGCGTGAACGTACTACGCTCTACGCACCACGCTCCACGCCCTCCACAGGCAGCCAGAACTCGCAGATGACACCGGTAGCGCCCGATCGATCGTCGGGAAGATAGACCTCGAGCTCGGGCGCGCTGGCGTGGCGGTAGCCCGAAGCGGGCAGCCACGCCTCGAAGGCATAGCGTTCGGCTGTCACCAGGGCCTCGGGCATCGGGCCGGGGCAACTGAAGACCGCCCATTCAGCGGCCGGGACCTGATACCGTTCGAGGTCGCCACGCCCCCCGCTGCGCTCGGATTCGATCGCGATCATGTAGGCAAACGATCGGTTAGCCGGATCCGCCTCGACACGCGAGACCCCGAGGATCACGCCCCCGGTCACCGGGCCAAGCGCGCCCCCGCGCAACCGTTCAAGGTCGATCAACAAGCCATCGGCCGCCGAGCTCTGCCAGAAGGCCCCGAACTGGGCGACCTCCTGCCCGGAGATCCAGGTAGAACGCCCAAGCACGGTGAAAGCCCCTCTTGAACGAAGCGCGACTGTGACGGTCATGGCCGTCCTCCGTTGAACGATCAGGCCTTGAGGTGTTTGACCATGTAGCGATCGCCACCTTCGATGCGGTCATCGACCCAGCCGTGCTGGCGATAGAACGTATAAGCGCGCAGCGAGACGTCGGTGTCGGTCGTCAGCCAGATCCGGTCCCAGCCTTGCTCGCCCAGCCAGGCCTCGACGGCGCGGAGCAGCTGTGAGCCGATGCCGCGCCCGAGGTAGTCGGGCAACAGCGCGATCACCCACAGCTCGCCGGTCTCGCGATTGCCCATCGCAAAGCCGACGACCCGACCGCCGTCTTCGCACAACCAGCCCGCGTGCGTGGTCCCAAGCATCGTGGCGACAGAACCCGGCGTGATGCCAAGGCGCTCGAGCTCCGCGATCGTCATGGCGTTCTGATGCGTGGCCACCCGCACCTCGAAGAGCGCTGGGATGTCGGCCTGGGTGATCGGTCGGATCTGCATGCGCGGTGGTCTTCAGAACATTGTACATCTCAACCCGACTGGTACAACGCCGCATACGTGTCTGAGGGCGGGATGATCTGGATCACGTCGACCAGCACGCCGTTGGGGTCAGCTGTAATGAAGTGCCGCTGGCCGAAGTCTTCCGAGACGAGTTTGCGTTTCAGGGGCAAACCATCGGTCTCGATCAGCTGCCGAAACAGGGCGTCGGCGTCGTCGACCTCGAAGTTGAGGATCAGGCCCTGGACAGGGTGTCGCGACTCCGTCAGGACGGTCTCATGGTCGATGGTCACGCAGGCCAGCTCGAATCGCCCATCGGCCGAGCGCAGGCTAACGTACCAGTCGGCTTCGAACGTCACCTGGAAACCAAAGTAGCGCACATAGAAATCGCGTGTCGCGCCGATTTGATTGGTCAGAAGCACGGGATAGAAGCTGTTGATGTTCATGTTGACTTCTCCTGGTAGAATGTAGAAACATACAAGCTGTATGTGTCTGAAATAATACATACATACTGTATGTTTGTCAACAGCGAGCGATCTGGCAGGAGAAGTCGAGCGATGACTGACCGAACCCCGATCCCAAAAGCACAGCAAACCGAGGCCACAACTGCCCGGCTGATCGAAGTCGCCACCGCGGCCTTTGCGCGCGACGGCTATGCCCACACCGCGACCGAGGCGATCGTGGCGCTGGCCGGCGTGACCCGCGGCGCGCTCTACCATCACTTCGGAAGTAAGGAAGGGCTCTTCAAGGCCGTGCTCGAGCACGTGCAGAAGCAGGTCGGCCAACGCGTCGAAGAATCGGTCGTCGGACTCAAGGATCCGTGGGAAGCGTTGCTGACTGGCAGTCGAGCCTTTCTTCAGGCCAGCCTCGATCCGCAGGTTCAACGAATCATGCTCACGGACGCGCCCGCGGTGTTGGGCTGGTCAGACTGGCGCGCACTCGACGAGCAATACAGCATGCGCGCGTTGGGCGAGGCGCTGGCCGAATTGGCGCAAGCGGGTGAACTCCCGCCGATGCCGATCGAGGCCATGACCCATCTGCTTTCAGGGGCGATGAACGAGGCCGCGCTCTGGATCGCGCAGGCGTCCGATCAGCCGAGAGCCCTTAGCGAAGCGACCCTGGCGCTAGAGCATGTGTTGAACGGATTGAGACGACCGGCGGATCCGAGCGAAACATAACCGAGCTTCGCACTAAAGGATCGCACACTCCTTGAACGCGCTCTCGACCTGTTTGAGGAAGTCGCGTTTTCCCTCGGGGGTGCGGATATCGGTCTCGGCGACCGAGATCTGGTAGATCGGGATCCCGTGCTTGCGTCGACAGACCTGCGGGAAGGTCGAGTAGTAGGCATTGAGCCCGGCGAGGAAGGCGGTGTCGATGCCGCTCTCCTCCATGCGTCCACGGATGCGGATACGATTGAGCAGGATGCTCACCTCGGGCACCTCGAGCATGAAGATCAGATCCGGCCGCGGCAGGTCGCGGTTGAGCCGGTTGAAGTACTCGAAATATAGATCGAGCTCGCGGTCGTCCATGTTGCCAAGGCCATGCAGATACTTGGCGAAGATCTCGGGATCTTCGTAGAGCGATCGATCCTGCACACAGCTCTTCGGCACGGTGCGGATCAACTCATGGTGTTCGGCGCGCCGCATCAGGAATTCGAGCTGAAGCGTGAACGACCAGCGCTTCATGTCGGCGTAGTAGTCTTTGAGGAACCGGTTGTCGATCACGGGCTCGTCGAAGAGCTCGAAGCCGAACTCCTGGCTGATCAGCTTGGCGGCCGTGGTCTTTCCGGCGCCGATATTGCCCGCCATCGCGACAAAGGCTTTGCGTTTGATATCCACGGTCTCGATCTCCTGCCGACGTTCAGGCGAGGGTCGCAATCGGGTCGACCTGCGCCTCCGCGCCCCAGAGCGGGCCGCGGCGAACCAGATGGTAGCCGAGTTTGTGGTTGAGTTCAACGACCGGGCGTGTGCAGCGGGCGGGCTGAAAGGACCAGCGCGACGACGTCAGTCGTCCCCGCCGGCCAGTTCAAGTGCCATGAACACCCGATGTTCCGGCGCGAGCCCGGCCACGATCTCCTCGGCCCGGATCGCGCGGAGCCCTGGGCCGACCGCCTCATCGCTCACCTCGTGGAAGCCCAGCCGCGCATAAAACGGCGCGTTCCAGGCGACGTCGCGAAAGGTCGAGAGCCACAGCCAGCCCCAGCCCCGGGCGCGCGCCCAGGCGCAAACCGCGGCGATCAACAACCGCCCGAGCCCACGCCCGCCGTGCTCAGGATGGACGTCGATCTCGTGCAGATAGCCTGCGCCGTCGACCTCGCGTGCCACGGCGAACCCGACGGGCGCGCCGCCGGCCTCGACGGCGACCCAGATCGCGCCTTCGCGCAGCCAGTGTGCCAACGCCGTGAGCGACATCACACCGCTCGTGCCCGCCGGCGGGTCGGGCAATTCAATGAACAGCCGTCCGGCTGCCGACTCGATCGCGGGCAGCAGCGGCAGGTCGTTTGGCCCGGCGCGTCGGATCGTGTAGGCGTGGGTCGGTCGGTGCTCAGGCTCAACGTGTGAGTTCATAGCGCCAGTAGGGCACGCCCCAACGCTCGACGGTCGTTTCGAGGCGCATCCCGATCTTCTCGGCCGCGCGCCGCGAACGCACATTGCCGGCCCGGATCAGGCTGATCAAGCGCGGTAGCCCGATCTGGTTGAACGCAAAGTCGCGCACAGCACAGCCGGCCTCGGTGGCCAGGCCCTGGCCCCAGAACGGGCTGCGCAGGTCATAGCCCAGCTCGATGACCGTGCCATCCGGCAGGCTCATCGACTCGAGGCCGCAGTTGCCGATGAGCTCGCCCTGGCCCTTGTGGATGACCGAGAACAGACCCCAGCCATGTTCGGCCTGATGCGCCAGGTTTCGGCCCAGCCAGTCGGACATCTGCGCGTGATCGAACGGCTCGGCCGCGAAGGCCGCCATCACGTGGGCATCGGTGAAGATCCGCCACAGCGCTTCGAAATCGTCGGGGCGCATCGATCGCAAGATCAGGCGCTCGGTTTCGAGCACCGGCCCCGGCTGACCGGGTTTATCGAGATAGACGAGTGTGACCACCGGCGTCAGCGCTTCGACCCGCTGGCGGCGATAGCCGAGCCTCTCGTACAGGCGAAGGTTGCGCGCGCTGCGCTCGCCCGTGAAGAGCTCATAGCGGCCGACCCCGGCGAAACGCGCCTCGATTGCCGTCATGAGCCGCGTGCCCAGGCCGCGGCGCTGAATGCCCGGGTGCACAATCAGACGACCGATCCGGCAGACGTCCTCGCTGAGGTTCGCGCGCACCGAGCCCACGATGGCATCGCCGTCGACGGCCTTCAGCACCACCTGGCGCTCGATGTCGCGGCGCATCTCGGCGACGGTTTGAGTGAGCGGCGGAAGCGGCTCGCCCGGGTAGAGTGCGGCTTCGCTCTGATAGGCGAGCACCTGCAATCCCAGGATCGCCTCGGCATCGGCGAGCGCTGCCGGCTGGATCTCGATCATGGTGCACCCACTTCCAGGTGAGCCAGCACAGCGGGCAGCGCGGCTGTCTGGTCGCTGTTCTCCACGGCGAGCGTCGTGATGCCGAGAAGCGGCAGCGCATCGAGCTCGAGCGCCTTGCGCATCTCGTAGAACGCGACCATGCCTTCGAAGCCGGCCTGCCCTGTGGCGCGCCCCCAGGCCTGGCCTGTCACATAACCGATCACGAAGTTCAACCAGTCGGCGGGGCGCTCGGCCGCCGCATGCTCGAGCGTCGCCCGGGTGTCGGGCTGCCAGAGATAGACGAGCAGCGGATCGAGCGGCCGAACGGCCGCCGACAGACGCTGCAGATGGGCGACGGCCGGCGCGGGCGCGAGATTGTGCTTCGCGAGCAAGACGGTCAACGGATTTTGCAGAAAGCAACTCTCGAGGATCACGACCGGGCCGCCCTGCGCCTCGGCGACGAAACGCTCCCATCGCTGAATCGCCAACCGGCCATAGGTCTCGGGCGACGGCGTCTCGTACACATCGTGTTGCGCCAGCTCAGCCAACACGGCGTCGTCGAGCCCTGCCCCCTGCTGCGCCAGCCGACGATAGGCGACGAAGCGATCGTCGCCCTGGATCTCGACGTGCCTGGCCAATACGCCGCTTGCCTCGGGGAAGCGTCGCAGCAGATCGGCGAAGTCCAGGGCGTTATAGTGAGCGACCATCTCATAGTCAGCGGGATGGTTCAGATCGCCTTCGAGCACAAGGCGCGTCGGCACGCCCGCGACCGTAAGTTGCCCGGCGATGGCCGCCGCCAGCGTGGTCTTGCCCGAGCCCGGCACGCCCTCGATGAGGATCAGATTGCAGCGCCGCATACGCCCGTCAGTTGGCCTGGATGCGGCCTGTCAGCCCACACCACCAGCGCAAACAGGCGTGCCCAAAATCGACGGGCTCCTGATACATCATCGGGCAGCCGCCGGCGATCACCGAGATCCCCGCCGCGCGGGCCGCCGCGACGGCGGCTTCCGAGACGCTGTTGCCGATCGAGCGGTGCATCCACACGCGCGGCACCCCGGCCGCGATGCACTGCTGCACCACCTGCTCGCTCACGACGGGTGAGGTCACCAACACCACGCCGTCGACGCCGCCCGGGATCGCGCCAACTTCCGGGTAGCAGACCCGTCCATCGATCTCGGCAGCATTCGGGTTGAGCGCAAAGACGGTGTGCCCGGTCTCTTCCAGTTTTTCGATGATGCCCTTGGCCGTGCTATCGGCCGAGCGGGACAGCCCGGCGACGGCGATGCGCTTCTGCGCGAGGAATTCACGGGCAAGGTCGGCAGCTGTGGTCATGGATCCTCCGAGGTTCGATCAAACGAGCTGAAGTGTAATGCACGGCGGCCGATAGGTCAGCCGCCTCTTTCTCTACGCAGCCGAGAACGACAGGTTCCATTTACGCGCAGTCAGGATCAAGCCGACCCGATCGGACCACTTCCTGATCCGTTATACTGGCCTGCTTGAGCCAATCGGGCTCGACGGCACATCTTCGCTTGACGTGTGCTCGACAGTGTCGGTCCGCGATGACCCATGCGTGACATCCTCAACCTGACGCGAGACAATCGCCTGATCGCGTTGTCGCTGTTCTTCTGGGGCCTCGGCGATGGCCTCTTTTTGTATATCCAGCCGCTGTATCTCAAACAGCTGGGCGCCGACCCGGTGATGACCGGCACAGTGCTCGCGCTCGCCGCGCTGACGGCCGCGCTCTCGATGATCCCGGCCGGCACGATCGCCGACCACATCGGGCGCAAACCCGTGATCCTCTTTGGCTGGGGGTTGGGCGCTGTGGCGGGCGCCGTGATGTACCTGGCGCAGGATCTGACGGTGTTCACGATCGGGTTGATGCTCTACATGGGCACCGGCTGCGCGATCGCGCCGCTCAACGCCTACATCGCCGAGGCGCGTGGCAAGCAGAGCGTGCAGCGGGCGTTGACCCTGGCCTCGGCCGGGTTCATGGCTGGCGCCATCGTCTCGCCGGCTATCGGCGGCGAGCTGAGTGTCCTGCTCGGGTTACGCGCGGTCTACGGGATCGCGGCCGTCGCGTTTCTGCTTTCGTTCCTTGTGCTCTTTCCACTCACACACCAGGCTGTGGTGAAGCCGACCGGTGGCGCATCGCGCTATGGGCAGCTGTTGCGCAATACAGGGTTTCTTCGGTTTCTTGTGCTGTACTTCGTGGCGCTGGGGGCCGTCGACCTGAGCCTGCCCTTCGCCTCGAACTTCGTCGTCGACGTCCACGAACATCCCACCGAGATCGTCGGCTGGTTGGGGTCGTTCTCATCGCTTGGGGCGTTGTTGCTCAATCTACTGCTCGGGCACAGCCAGCCACGACGCGGCTTCCTGATCTCGCTGGCGCTGGCTGTCGCGTGGATCGGATTGCTGCTGGCCTCGGGGGAGTTCGCCTTCCTGGCTGTGGCGTTCATGCTGCGCGCCGGCACGAGCCTGGCGCGCAACATGGGTTCGGCGCAGCTTGGGCGCATGGTCTCGCCGGCGGAGATCGGCCTGGCCTACGGCATCGCCGAGACGATCCCGACGACCGTGCTCACGCTGGCGCCGCTGGCGGCCGGTTTTCTATATGCGCAGGCGCCGGCGCTTCCGTTTCAGGTAAGCCTGGTGCTCGGGCTGATCTCGATCGGTCTGGCATGGCGGCTCGCCCCACGCCGAGACGCTCAGAGCGCGGACCCGGCGCCGGGGGGATTCTAACCATCGACCTGACAGGTCATCTACGATTCCCCGAAAAAAAAAAGGGTCTTTGCGGAATCGCCTTTTCAGAATTCGGGCGCAGATTCTAACCTTCAGGCCGCCGCCAGCACCACGGCCAACGCGAACCCGTCGTATCCCTTGGCCCCAACCGTCTGAAGCGCCGTCGCCGCAACGCGTGGATCCTGAGCGACCTGCGTCGCGAACTGGCGCACCCCGACCACGCTGGGGTCCGTGCTCGTCGCATCGACCACGGCGCCGTTGCGCACGACGTTGTCGACCACGATCAGGCTCCCGGGCCGCGCCAACCGGACAGCCCAGTCGAAATACGCCGGCAGATTGGTTTTGTCGGCATCGATGAAGACGAAATCGAAAGGCCCAGCGCCCTCGGCCGCCAGCGCCGCCAGCGAGTCGAGCGCCAGACCGACACGCACTTCGACGCGCTCGCGATACCCGGCCCGCGCGATGTTGGCCAACGCCACCTCAGCATGCCGCGGCTCCCGCTCGAGCGTGATTAGCCTCCCCTCCGACGGCAACGCCCGCGCCAGGAACAGTGCACTATATCCGCCCAGGGTGCCGATCTCAAGGATCTTGCGAGCCCCGCACGAGCGGGCCAGCAGCTCGAGCATTCGACCCTGGTTCGGCGCGACCTGCATCCGGGGCAACCCGGCGACATCGGCGGCCGCCAGGGCCGCGTCAGAGGCGACATCGCCCGACTGCCAGAGGCTCTCGAAGTATGAATCAACCGCGGTCCAGCTGGCGTTGTGCATGAGATCCTTTCGTTCACGTTCGGACGTGGTATCTCAGGCGTCGGACGGGCCAGGCGCCCAGCCCGTCGCCTGCGCCCAGACATCGGCACGCTGCAGAATCGCCCAGACGGTCGGCGCCTTGGCCGCGACATAGCCTTCGCGGTCCTCTCGGAAGCGGGCCGCGAGATCGCGCTTCGCCTGTGCGTAGAACTCGCGAGCCGGCTGCTCGTCGCGCAGATAATCGCGAAACAGCAGGCTGAGCTGCTCGGCCCAGCTCCCGACGGAGCGCACATGGATGTGCACCCGTGCTGCCCCAGGGGCCTCGCGGAAGTAGCGCTTGGTGCGATCGGGGTTGTCGGCCCGCCAGCGGAACCCGGCCCGCTCGAGGCCGTCGGCATAGAGCGCCACGGGCTCGAGCGCGCCAACTGAGATCTGGATGTCGATCACGGGCTTGGCCGCAAGGCCAGGCACTGCGGTCGAGCCGATATGATCGATCCGCAGCGCCCGTTCACCCAACGCCTCGCGCAGCCGTGCCGCGATCGACGCGAATAGCGTCGGCCACGCCGGGTCGTAAGGCTCGATCAGGATTGGGTCGCCCATGGCATGTCGCCCAAGGCGATCGCGGCGGTCAGCCCAGCTGCGTCACCGAGAGCACGTTTCCGTCAGGATCCTTAAACCAGACGACACGGTCGCCGTTCGGGAAGCGCGCAACACCACGTTCGTCCTGCTCGAGATCAGGATAGCGCTCGAAGGTCACGCCTCGTTGAGCGAGCGGCAGGATCTCGGTCACCAGGTCATCGACAGTCCACCCAAGCACGGTGAACGTCTGCGGCGCAAATGCCTCGACCCGCGAGACGCGCAGCATCGCGCCGTACAGGCTAAACAGCAAGCCGGCCGGGTCATCCTTGATCAGGGTGAAGCCGAGCACGTCGCGATAGAAGGCGCGTGAGCGGGCGACATCGGTCGTGCCTACGAAGGATGTGGCCGGCGAGAGACGCAGGATAGTCATGATGCTCCAGTAATCGCTGAATGCGGGACGCTCAAGGCACAGCCGCCAGATAGACGCTGTCCCAGAAGCTCGCCATGAATTGACGGCTGTCTCCGCGATAATCGGTGCTCAGGAAGAGGCAGACGACGCCGCCCGACCCGGCATTGGTTTCGACGCTGGCTTGCTGCCAGCCGTTATGCGGCACGATCACGCCCGACCAGACGATGCCGCCCGCAAAGGGGTCGCAGTTTCCGCTCGGCGCGATACCCACGCGCATCTCGACCGAGACTGTGGTATCGGAGGGATTCGGATAGAACAACGCCGAGGCCCAGGCCCGGCCGTAGGCTGTCAGACGCAACTTCTGGCCGGGCGTCACACTGACCGATTGGCGGATCCCGGCCCACCAGGGATCCCAGTTGTTCAAAACCCGCACCGAGCAATCGCCGGCGTAGACGAAATCGGCAGCGGCGCCTCCGCTCTTGCACTCGCGGTTGAAGCTGTTGGGCTTGTAAGCGTAGTCATAGCCGCTGGGTGGCTTGGCGATCTCGGCCCACCACGGCGACCAGGCTGCGACGCCCGAACCCGTGCCGTTATCGGCCGCCTCGAAATTGCCGTTCAGGGCCAGTCCGCTGGGGACGAACGTCGCTGTGGGCGTGGGTGTGATGGTTGCTGTCGGTGTGGCGCTTGGCGTGTGCGTCGCCTCGCGCATGATGATAGGCAGATAGTTCGGCGTTCCGAAGATCTGCGCCAGGGTGTCACCGACCACGGCCGAAGGCGCGAGCCAGGCCAGCAGCGCCCCAAATGCCAGCATCCCACCCAGGATCCAACGCGCGACGATCTGTGTCGAGGTTTTCGGTGTGTGCATTTCCGGCATGGCGTGATCCTATTCTGCTGCGGCGCTTCAGACGTCACCCGATTCTAGCCCAAGAGCCTCATCGGCGCGCGCCGGCTCAACGCGCCTCGAGGTGTGCGCGCGCCAGGGCGACGTGTCGCACGTAATGACGCTCGGTCTCGGGCCGCCAGGTGTCTGGGCGCGGCGGCAGGCGCGGATCAAGTCCCCGTGGCACCTCGTACAGATACCGAGCGCTGCGCACGACCCACCACACCCGCAACATCGTCGTGTAGGTCCGAATGCGCAGCTCGGCTGTCGGGTCGGCGCAGCGCTCAGCATACGCCTGGATGAAGGAGCGCCACCGCGCGGGCGGCGTGCTTTCATACGCCGGATGTGTCATCAGGTCAGCGATCTCGAAGGCCGGGTCTCCCCAGCCGCTGTTCTCCCAATCCACGGAGGCCCAGGCCCCCGGCCGCCGGATGAAGTTCCGCCAGTTGGGGTCGACCCGACACAGCGTGTGCGGCGCCCGAGGCCAGGTCGGCGGCGCCCAGGAGTCGAATCGCGCGATCACGGCGCACAGCGATGGCGGACGCTCCTCCTCAGGGAGGCGGGCAAGATGTTCATAGACCAGGGCCTTCGCCTGGGCGCCTGTCGACGCATTGAGAAAGGCCTCCGGCACCACGGTCGTCGTTTGCGCGGGTGTGATCGCATGGATCGCGCAGTAGTGGTCGAGCAACGTCGCCCAATCCGCATCACTCGTTGGTGCGGCCGATAGGGCCGCGCCCTCGACCCAGGTCTGTACCACAACCGGCTGACTGAAACGAGCTCGGTCGAGCAACACAGGCCGCGGCGCGATCACAAGGCCGGCCTCGGCCAGCACGCTCAGGGCTGCATGTTCGCGGCCGGCCCGGTCGCGCGAGTCGCAGATCGTGAATTTGACTGCGTAGTCCTGTGATCCCGACGCGACCCGATACACACGGTTGTTGGCGCCGCCGAAGACCGGCGTGAAATGCCACCCACGCCAACCTTCGGGCTGGCGGGGCGACATACGATCAAGATAGCCAAGCAAATCCGCCAGAGTTCCTGGCATACCCCCTCCCCGCGAAATGATATCCCGGCCCACCGGCGGCGAAATCCCGGGCCGACCCGGCCCAGCGCGCGGGCGGGACAGCTACGTCCCGATCTGACGGCCCAGCGCTAACGCCTCGGTCTCGACCCTGGCGATCAACCTTCGCCGCGATTCGGCCCCGGTGGTTTCGATCAACGCGACAGCGTTGCGCCATACGGCGTGGCGCCAGCCCGCGATCGCGCGCGAGATCAGCAACTCATCCAACGGGCCAAGCAGCCGATCGAACAGATCCATGAGCGGCATGGCCGGATCGAGGATCTGGTCTTGCACAGCGTCGACCGTGCGCCCGATGACGTTGTTGACATGTTCGTGATCCGCCTGCCGTGCGGCGCGTTGGGCCGGGCCAAGATCTGGCCATTCAGGCTGCAGCAATTCAGCCACAGTCAGCACAAGATCGTAGTTGATATGAGCGTTGACCCCGAGCAAGACCTTGCGCAAGGCCGCGGTCTCGCGTCGACGGGCGGCGTCGTGAGCCATCCGCCAGACCGCCGGGGCCGCAGCCGGGTCGCGTTCATAGAACGCCAGCGCGTCAAAGTAATAGTCCGCGAACCGATGCAACAACCGATCGACCCAGATGCGATCGCTGAACTCGTGCGCGGCAAGCGCCGCGAACATGTTGCGGGTCATCAACTGATAACAGCCGAGGAACAACGCGCGGCCATCGGCGACAGCTTCCCAGGTCTGGACCTGGGACTGCATCCGGGCAATAAGCGGGACCTGCGAGGCGAGAGGGTTTTCAACCGATGTCATAGGGGCAGGGATTTGAGTCGATCAAACAAGCGGCGAGACGCGATAGATGGTGCAGCGATCTCGCCCCGCTTGCTTCGAGGCATAGAGCGCTTGATCGGCAAGCGCCAGCAGCGCATCCAGCGTGCCGCCCGTGTCCACGCGATATTCGGCGATGCCAAGACTGAGGGTCAGAGACACTGCCTGGTCCGACACGATAAGGGCCTTCTGAACGAGCATGGCGCGGAGGCGCTCGGCGATTTGTTCGGCTTGGCCGCTTGGGCTGCCCGGCAGCAGGATGACGAACTCATCGCCGCCGTACCGGCCGATGAGCTCGCCTTCACGCAGGCTCTGACGCACACTCCGGGCGACATGGATCAACGCCTGATCACCAATGGCGTGACCATAGACGTCGTTGACGTCCTTGAAACGATCGATGTCGAACATGATCGCCGTGAACGGCTGTCCGGCCGCGCGTGTGCGCTGCATCTCCTGTTCCCCTCGCGTAAAGAGCTCGCGGCGATTGAGCAGACCCGTCAACGGATCGAGGTTCGCCAGATGTTCGAGGGCGGCCTGCGCGACCTTACGCTCCTCGATCTCTTTATTGAGTTCGATGGTCCGCAGGTAGTGGATCTCTGCATCGCGCTGCGCCGTTTCTACCTCGTGGATCACACGCAGCCCCGCAAGACGCTGGGTCGCATTCTCGCTGAAGACCGTTTCCTTGAGCCCGTGAAACCGTTTGTAGTGATCAAGAGCCGCGGCAGGTTCTCCGAGGGATTCGTGCGCATCGGCCAGCAACTGATGCGCCTGGAACTGGCCGACACGATCGCTCAAGGCTGTGGCGAGCGTCAGCGCCTCTTCGAATGTCGCCAGCGCGGCGGCGGGTTGCTGCCGACCGAGCGCCGTCTTGCCCAGGTTCAACAGGTTGAGGAATTCGTCATAGCGGGCGCTGCGTTCACGCGACAGAGTCAGCGCCCGCCGGAGATGGAGCTCGGCATCGGCGAACTTGCCGATCCCAAGATAGATTTCACCGAGCGTGCTAAGCGCCGTGAGTTTGACGGCATTGACCTGCTTCTCGTGCGCGATGCGCAGGCTCTCCTGGCAGGTCGCCAACGCCCGGGCTCCATCACCCTGTTGGAGATACGTCAGAGCGAGGTTGTTCAGCGCAACGCTTTCGCCATCGGCCATGCCAAGCTCACGAAACTGCGCAAGCGCCCGTTCGCCCATGTCGACAGCCGTCTGCGGGTCGTTGGATTCGGCGTAGATGTTTCCGAGGATGTTGAGCAGGCGCGCTTGACGAAGACGATCGCCAGATGTCTCAGCCAACCTGAACGCGCGCATGCCATACTCGGCCGCGGCGCCATAGTCGCCGTAGCTGCGATACGTCCAACTCATCGTGCCCAGCGCGTCGATCATCAACGCACGCACTTCGGACGCATCGTCGTTGGGGTCGCCCAGAAGTTCGAGGACCTGCAACGACAGCCTGAGCGCCTCGCTGTAGTTGCCGACGTCGTTGTGCAAAAAAGCCTGAGTACGGAGGCTCGCCGCCAGACCCAGCCGATACGGCTCAGCGGCATACGCTCCCGATGTCGCCGCCGCATGGGCCCAGGCTGCCAGCCTCCGGGCACGCTCCGGGTCGTCAAGCCGGCATTCCCAGGCTGCTCGATTGACAAGGTCGATCCCGGCGCACAGCCCCTGAGCGCCTCGGATCAGCGCCTTGACCTCCCGCGGGATGTCGTCCACGGCTCCTCCTGAGTCAACAGGACCGGATCAATCAACCCGATGATAGCTCATTGCGGCTGTCACGGATCGCAGGGCGGTACGGGGGGTGCACGGCGAGTCGTCACCCGTGCATACATCTCGGCGATCATCCTGGACACGTGGTACAATTCGGCACACAAAGAACAAATGTTCAGTTCGCGATTGTGTCAACAGACCAGACCCGAGCCCGCCGATAGGGCGTAACAGCTAAATCTGATGGGGGAATCCGTATGCTCACGACGAATACAGTGTCGCCTTCCGGTGACATCGGCTCATGGCCCGATCAACCACCGCCTCGGCTCCTGAGGGAGCGAGAAACTGCGCCCGAGACACGGCAATCGGGGCACGCGGGGCGCCCTGCAACGGCCGAGGATCCGATCGGCCAATCTCGACTGCTGAACCAGATCCGGGCGGCGACTCGCACCCGGCATTACTCGATTCGCACCGAGGACTCGTACGTCGATTGGGCCCGGCGGTACATCGCATTTCATGGGCAGCGCGCTCCGGGAGAACTGGGTGTGCCTGAGATCAACGCCTTTCTCTCGCATCTGGCGGTTGAGGATCAGGTTGCTGCATCGACCCAGAATCAGGCGCTCAACGCGCTTGTGTTTTTGTATCGCCACGTGCTCTATCAGGATCTCGAGGGCGATATCAATCCGATCCGCGCCAAAGCGCCAGATCGTCTGCCTGTCGTGCTGACGCGGGCCGAGGTGCGCGCGCTGATGGACGAGCTCTCGGGCACCCACCTGCTGATGGCCAAGATCCTCTACGGCGGCGGCCTGCGCTTGCTCGAGTGTCTGCGCCTGCGGGTCAAGGACATCGACTTCGCCCAACGGCAGATCGTGGTGCGCGACGGCAAAGGCATGAAAGATCGGCTGACCATGTTGCCTGCTGGCCTGGTCGAGCCGTTACGCACGCAGCTGGCCGAGGTCAGGGCCATACACGCGCTCGATCTCGCTCAGGGGTTGGGCAATGTCTACCTGCCTTTTGCGCTCGAACGCAAGCACCCCAACGCCGGGCGCGAATGGATCTGGCAATACGTCTTCCCAGCGAAGCGCATCGCGCCAGACCCGCGATCGGGCAAGCTCCGTCGGCATCACTTCGACGAGACTGTGCTTCAGCGCGCGGTCAAGGCGGCCGCCGAGAAAGCCGGCATCGCGAAGCGGGTCGGCTGTCATACGCTCAGGCACTCGTTCGCCACGCACCTGCTCGAGAACGGCTACGACATCCGCACCGTGCAGGAACTGCTCGGCCACAAGGACGTCAGCACCACCATGATTTACACCCACGTCCTCAACCGGGGCGGCAAGGGCGTACTCAGCCCGCTCGACGCGCTCTGAATTCTGCATGGCTCCATCCAGCCCAAGCGCTGTGCGGGGGTTAGCCTCGATTCCCGGTGGAACGAATCGCCCGTAATGTTGCTGCGAACAGATGGTCTATGCTGAACCTCTTTATTCGGGAGCATAACGTGATACGCCAACTGAAACTGACCATCCTGATTCTGAGTCTGCTGTCGGCGTTGCCGGCATGGGCTGCGACCCCATCGTCGGTGCAGCGCTACTTTCAAAATCTGCAATCGCTGCGGGCGGATTTCATCCAGCGGGTGTTCGATGAGCAGGCGCGGGTGATGCAGACCTCCAGCGGCCAGATGCTGATGCAGAAGCCCGGCAAGTTCCGCTGGGATTACCGGACGCCCGCTGAGCAGATCATCGTCGCCGACGGCGAGCGGCTGTGGGCCTACGATGTGGATTTGGCGCAGGTGACGGTGCGGAAACTGGATCAGGCGCTGAGTTCAACGCCGCTGGCGCTGTTGAGCGGAGCAGCACCGATTGAAGAGACGTTCACCGTCGGCGGGGTCCGCAACCGGGATGGTCTGGACTGGTATGAGCTGACACCCAAACAGCCGCAACCCGAATTCCGGTTGCTGCGGGTGGCGTTCAAGGGCGAAATCTTGGCCAGTCTGGAGCTGGAAGACAGCTTCGGCCAACGCACCCGGCTGGATTTCCAGAAGCTGGAGCGCAATCCCGCGCTCGATCCCGCCCGGCTGAAATTCACTCCGCCGCCCGGCGTGGATGTGGTCGGCGACGCAGGCTGAACGCATGGCGGCGACGGACTTCCCCGGCCTTTGGCCGACCGCTCTATTTATACCATCATCTTAATTGGAGAATAAATGCTAATGAGTCGCTTAAAAGGCAAAGTTGTGATCGCTCAGGGCGGCGGTCCCACAGCAGTGATCAATCAGAGTTTGGTCGGCGCGGCGCTCGAAGCGCGCAAATTCCCGGAGATCACGGCTGTTTGGGGCGCACGGCACGGCGTGCGCGGCATTGTTGACGAAAATCTGGTCAACCTGTCCGAAGTCACCACCCATAATCTGGAACAGGTGGCCCAGACACCCTCGTCGGCGCTGGGATCCACCCGCGACAAACCGAATGCGGAGTATTGCAACCGCATCTTCAACGTGTTCAGGAAACACGATGTCCGCTACTTTTTCTACATCGGCGGCAACGATTCCTCCGATACGGTGCGGATCGTCGGCGAGCACGCCGTTCGAGAAGGTTACGAACTGCGCGCCATTCACATCCCGAAGACGGTGGACAACGATTTGCCGGTCAACGATCACTGTCCC
>DKKP01000393.1:0-87935 GCA_002455335.1 Anaerolineales bacterium UBA6663
AGGCGTCAGGCGTCAGTTCACGCTACCGCGCAGGCACAGACGCACGTGTCAGTCCGGGCTCACTGACGCCTGAGGCGCCTGGCGCCTATTTGGCCCCTGTGGCCCACAGGTGTATCATCGAGAGTCGATATGGCAGACGATAACCAGACCAAAGCGGCGGGCGCGTGGACGCCCCGACAGATCGGGTTGTTGGCGTTGGCGGCGTTGGCAGTGATGATCGTTGTGGATTTCAGCCAGCGTCTGGCGCAATCGCAGCAACAGGTCGAGCAGAGCCAGCTTGTGGCCTCCGAGGTGGCGCTGCTCGAGGCCGAGCAGTCGGCGTTGAGGACCCAGGTGGCGTATGCGACGACGGATGCGGCCGTGATCGAGTGGGCGCACTCGAGTGCCAAGATGGTGCAATCTGGCGAGGTGTTGGTGGTGCCCGTGATCCCGACCGGCGCGCCGACGCCGTTCCCGACGCCGGCGCCGTTGCCGACACCGCAGCCGAACTATGCGTTGTGGATGCAATCGTTTCTCGGTGAGTCGTCGGCGCCTTGACTCACGCTGGGGTTCGTGATATTCTCTTCGGACGCCAATTGACCGGCGTCATAGTGATGCGGGGTAGAGCAGAGGCAGCTCGTCGGGCTNNTAACCCGGAGGTCGTAGGTTCGAATCCTGCCCCCGCTACTGACTAACACCTTGGACCACAAGTCCAAGGTGTTTTTGTTGTCGGGTTCCTGCCCAGGCAGGGCGTCGCCGTGACGGTCAGTCTTAGATCGTGTCCCAGTCGTTGGTCGTGTAGGCCTCGGCCAGCCGTTGCTCCAGGACGGCGTCGATCTTGAAAGTGATGTCGTCGATCTGGGCGATGGGCCGGAATGCCGAGACCGAGTTCATGGCGAAGGCGGAGACAAAACCGGGCAGATCGCTCAACCGCACGACCGCGCGCTTCCAGGGCCTCCCTAGCCGATCCAATCCGCTGATGAGCAAACGTTGGGTGACTCCGTCCAGGGCCGGGGCCGACGGCAAGACCACCTGAGTGCCATCATAGAAGCCGACGTTCCAGACTGAGCCTTCAGAGATCGAGCCTGCGGCGGTCAAGAAGAGCGCGTCGTCATAGCCGGCCGATTGCGCTCGGCGTGTCTGGTGAAACAACCCAAACGTACCGACATGCTTGATGTGCGGGAGGACCCGCTCGTATGTGACCGATACGACTCGGAGTGGCCCGCGCTCGGCCTCGAGCGGCGGGCGCACGCTCACCAACACATCCGGCCCTGCCGGATCTGCCAGATTGGCGAAATCCAGCAACCGCGAAAAGACAGTCACCCGGACCGATGCCGACGCAGCCGGTGTCGGCAGGGCATGGCGGACAAGATCCCGGACCCGTTCAGCCTCGAGATCGGTGCCCAACAACTCACGGGTGCTCCGCGCAAGCCGCTCCAGATGCAGACGCAGCCCCCGAACGGCGCCCTGGCGAACCTGCATCGAGGTGAAATGACCATAGTTCACCAGAGCCAGGAAATGCAGCGCGTCGGGGTCAACCGGTTCGCCGTTGAGTTGGGCGTGGAAGGTAGTGTGGGCCATCGGGGACGCCGTCACTCCGCCGTGGAGGCCGGGGGCGTCCAGGCGCTGGTTTCGATCCTGTCACACGCGATCTTGTAAATGCGCCGGATGCCACGCCCTGCGCCCTCATAGGCCCGATTGAGATATCTCAGCGACAGTCGATCGATATGTTCCTCGGCCCCTTCCTCGGTGATCTCGACGACATGTCCACGGATCGCGATGTAGCGGTAGGGATTGTCCGGGTCCGAGATCTCCACGGCCACGTGCGGCCGCTCCTCCATGTTCTTATCTTTCAGACGGCCCTTGTGAGAATTGACGAGCACGTACTCCCCGTCGAAGTCGATCCACACGGGAGTCACCTGTGGCGTGCCGTCCGCCATCACGGTGGCGAGATGGGCAAACGAACGACGTTGAAACAAATCGAGGAAGTCGTGGGGGATGATCATGGGTTGACCTCGTGGTTGTGCCGCTCGCTCCGGAGCGGCCGAACGGTGTCACTCCGTCGAGGCGCGAACGCGCTCGAACCCTTCGATCGCGATCTTGCCGATCACGTCGCCCCGCTCGAGCCGGGCGTGCGCCAGACGCAGCGTGGTGGCGTCGATCGGCGTCAGGCGCTCGACGAGGGTGGAGTGGATCGACCCGGCGTCGACCAGGGCGGCTAGGGTCGTCAGGATCTGGTGCTGGACGACCAGGTCGGCGGTCTGGTAGTTCGCGCGGGTGAAGATGTTTTCGCAGACGACGGTGACGCTCTTGCCGTGGAGGGCACCGAAGTTGACCGGCGCTTCGATGTCGTCGACCAGACAGATCTTGCCGAAAGGAGCGACGAGATCGACCATCGCGGGCCAATGCTGCACGACGTTCTTCAAGCACAGGATGTGATCCACCACCGGATGGCCGGCGGACTCGAGTTGTTCACGAAGCGGCTGGTGATGATCGACGACCCTGTGTGCGCCCTGGCGCAGGACCCACTCGCGCGACTCCGGTCGCGAGGCCGACCCGATCACGGTGAGCCCGGCCCATCGGGCCAGTTGGGTGGCGATCGAGCCGACCCCGCCCGCCGCGTTGATGATCAACAGCGTCTTGCCGGTATTCGCCTGCGGCAGCGGCGCGAGACCCAGTCGCTCGAACAAGGCTTCCCACGCGGTGAGACCGGTCAACGGAAGAGCCGCCGCCTCGGCAAAGTCGAGCCGCTTCGGCTTGGGGCCGACCACTCGTTCGTCGACGACGTGGTACTCGCTGTTGGCCCCGGCGCGTCGATAGGCGCCGGCGTAATACACCGCATCGCCGGGCGCGAAGCGTTCGCACTCCGGGCCCACGGCCTCCACAATACCCGCAACGTCCCAACCCAGAATGCGCGGCTCGCGCTCCACACCTGCCCGCGGAGCCCGCACCTTGGTGTCCACGGGATTGACGGCCACCGCCTGCACGCGCACCAGGAGGTCGCGCACGCCGGGCGCCGGCACTGTGATCTCGACGTCCACCAGGCTTTCCGGATCGTCGATCGGAAGATAGCGATACAGCCCCACGGCTTTCATCGAAGGCTCCTCAAGACCCGACGGGTGTCGCCAAGCGTCGATCGCCGGTGCACCGGGATCTGTACTTCGGCGATGGTCGTATTGGTGTCGGTGGTCGTCAGGAATTGCTCGCGCCAGGGTTGGTCGCCAATCAATTGATAGTCGTGCGTCGCGATCCAGGCGGCCAGGGTCGCGCTGGCCTGACAAAAGCGTCCGGGCCGGCACACGTGTCGCAGCGTGGCGACCGTCTCCATCCCTACGAAATAGGAGATCGGGTAGAGCGGGTCTGTCTCGAAATCGTCCGGGACGGGGTACGCGATCTCTAGATCGATCGTCTCGTCGCACTGCTCGCAGGTGTGCCACAGCACCCAGTAGGGAAGGGCAGCCGCGTTGCGCACACCACCTTGCAGCAGATGATCCTCAAGCCGGCTGCGCACAGCGGGGATTACCGAGACGCTGGCTTCGAGCCGCTGCGAGACGACCCGCTGAGGGGCCATGGATTTAATGACCACGTCGAGCACGGGCGGCGCATCCTGTTGGTACTCGATCTGGCGCAGACGACCTTCGATCCGCGCCAGACGTTCCTGCTCCTCGGCAATGACGCCCTCGATCTGGGCTTGCTTGAGCCGGAACATGCCCCGGAGTTGATCGCATGGCAGGTGCTCGTCCAACAGATCCGCGATCTGCTCGAGGGTAAATCCGAGTTCCTTGTAAGCCAGCACGCGATTCAAGTCGAGGAGCTGCTCAGCCGTGTAATACCGGTAGCCGCTTCCGGGATCCGTATGGGCTGGTTTGAGCAGACCAAGCTGATCGTAGTAGCGCAGGGTCTTGACGGAAATCTGACCGAGTTGTGCGAATTCGCGGATCTTGAACATCGTGTGCCTGTCCGACGGTAACGTCGTTCGACACTATAGCCTTCCCGTCGAGGGGAGAGTCAAGGCGTTCGCCACTGATTGGCGATGACGAACGGCCTCTCAACGTGATGGAGCGAGATCGGGCCGAGCGGTCTCCGTCAGGCTCACCAGCTGGTGGATATCGGTCAGGGTCGGTCGCATCGTCAGCCAGGCTACGGCGACGTTGAGCGCCAGGCTCTCCGCGGAAGCGCGGTCTTCATCGTTGGGGATCTCGTCCAGGTCGGCCACGTGTGCCAGCCCGATCGTCCTCCGTACGATCTCGGTCGCGCCAAAGCCGGCCGTGTCCCGCAGGACGTCGCGTAGATAGCGCGCGCGATAAGTGGGTTCAGGCCATTCGATGGCGTTGCCCTCAGTCTCCCACAACCGTAAGAACTCGGCTTCGAACGTCGTCCACGTCTCCCGGATTTGTTCCAGCAGCCAGCTCCGATAGCGCGCGCGTGTGGCGCCGAGGGCCGAGTGATGTTCGTGGCCGGCGTAGTTCAAAACCAGGTTCGCCAGGTAAGAGCCGACGTCGTGACCGATGGGGCCGAAGAACGCGAACTCGGGGTCAATCACCCGGGTCTCGACGGCGTTCACCAATACTGAGCCGCTGTGCAGGTCGTTGTGCAACAGGGCCTGGGCGTGGGCGAGATAGGCCTGTTTGAGCGAGTGGACCTCGCTGATGAGCGCCGCATTGGCGTGGAGCGCCGCGACCTGTTGGTCGAGCCGAGGATTCCAGCGGTTGTTCGGGTGCCGGGTGAAGGGCTGGGTAAAGACCAGATCTTCCTGAACCTTGCACATGACCGGGTTCGTGAAGCGCTGCACCAGATGCTTCTTCTCGGCCGATGGCAGATACAGATCAGAGGTGTGAAAGAGCGTCTGCGCCATGAAGCGCCCGATGTGCCGGGCCAGGTTCGGGTACTCACGCCCGGCGATCAGGCCGGCGCGCAGGACGATGTGCTGATCCAGATCCTCGATGGCGTTCAGGTGGCGAGCTTCATCATGCCAGTACACGCGCACCGTGTGTTCAGGCGCCCAACGCGTCTCAAGCTGTAACACGTCATATTCGAGCCCGGCGCGATCGACCGGCATCTTGAAGTCCGGATACCGCCAGGAGTGGGGCAGCGCCTGCTTGATCAGAAGCGAGCGGTGCCCGTTCGTCACGCGGAAGATGAGGTTGACGTTGCCTTCCGTCAGCGCTTCGGCCCGCAACCCTTCGGTTGAGCCGAAGTGCGCGACGCCTTCGGCCGAGCCCCGGATGTAGTCGAGGACAGTCTGGGTGGTCAGTGGTTCAGACATGTTCGGTCTATCCCCCCGGCGCTCATCGCGAGCGCGGACTTAAATAGAAGCTCAAGCCGAGCGAGGCCATCAGCACCAGGCCCTTGACGACGTCCTGCAGATACCAGGGCATGTTCAACATCGTCAATCCGTTGAGCATCACGCCGACGAAGACGGCGCCCAGGATCGTGCCGAAGACATTCGGGCGACGGGCCCCGAGCACGGCGAAGCCAAAGTAGGTCGCCGAGACACCGTCGAGAAGGTAGGTGTCACCGGCGTGCACGGCGCCGGTTCCGATGCGCGCCGCCAGGACCAGTCCACCCAGCGTCGCCAGCAGCGCGCTGAGGAGATAAGCCCAGGCGCGATAGCGATCGACGTTGACGCCGGCCAGACGCGCCGCTTCGGCGTTGCCGCCGACGGCGTACAACAGACGGCCATAGCGCGTGTGATTGAGATAGATGTGGAAACCGACCGCCACCAATGCCAGGATCAGCACCGGCACCGGAACGCCTTCGAAAGATCCGAACGCGAAGAGTCGGCCCTGACCCAGCCACAGAAACTCGGGCTGGATCTGACCGCGCGTCAGAACATGTTCGGCGCTCCAGGGGTCGGTCATGCCGCGATACACCGCGTCGCCGCCGGTGAGCGCGAGCTGCAATCCCGAGATCAGGTACAGCGTGCCCAGCGTGCCCAACAGATCCGGTATCCGCAGGCGAACCACCAGAAGGGTGTTCAGGAGGCCAACCACCAAGCCCGCACCGAACGCGATGGGGATCGCCGCATACCACTGCAGCCGCCAGATCACCATCAGGCTGGTCGCGAGCATCACGGCCAGGCCGGTCGTCGCGCCGACCGACGCGTCAAAGCCATTCACCACGACGGTCAACGTGACGCCGATCGCCACGATCCCCAGGATCGAGACGGCGCGCAGGATGTCGAGGAAGTTGCTGACCGACAGGAAGTACGGGCTGGCCACCGAAAAGAAAACCAGCAGCAGCCCGACCGCCACGATCATGCCGTAGTTCAATAGGAAGCCGCGCGCGCGCGATCCGACACCCTGACCTGAGGATGCGTGAACGCCTGGCCTTGCCGATGTGGTCTTCATACGGGAAACCCTTCCAGTGCAGGCGCCACCCCGGTTGCAAGCTCGAGGATGGTGCGCCGGGCCGCCGGCTCAGCTCGCACGTCGCCAACGATGACGCCGCCGCGCATCACCAGCACGCGGTCAGCGATGGCCAGCACCTCGTCCAGGTCAGAGGAGGCGTAAATCACGGCAGCCTGTTCAGCAACCTGCTGGACGATGTGGAACAGGTCGCGACGGGCGCCAAGGTCGATTCCTTGAGTGGGCTCGTCGAAGAGAAGCACCCGTGGATGTCCCCCCAGCCAGCGCCCGATGACGGCCTTCTGTTGGTTGCCGCCACTGAGGTACTGCACCGCTTGTTCGGGATCAGGTGGAGTCAGGCCCACGCGCTCGATGGCCTGCGTCGTCAGTTTGAGTTCACGCGCGCGCTGAACCAGCCAGCCCCAGGCCGATACCGCCGGCAGGAAGGACAGGCTGATGTTTTCGCGCAGTGGGCGCTCGAGCCACAGCCCCTGACGGCGCCGTTCTTCCGGCACCAGATAGATGCCGGCGCGAACGGCGTCGGCGGGCTGCCGAAGCGTCACGGCCGTTCCATCCACACGGATCGACCCGGCCTCTGCGCGATCGGCGCCGGCCAGCAGGCGGAGCAGTTCAGATTTGCCGGAACCGACCAGACCGGCCACGCCCAGGATCTCGCCGCGCCGCACGATGAAGCTGGCCGGCGCCACGTCTGGTTCACGCCTGAGGCCGACGACGTCGAGCAGAACCGGCCCGGGCTTACGGGCCATCCGGGGAGGATAGATGTCGTCGAGGCTTTGACCGAACATGGCCGCGACGACGTCGCTCAGCGGCGTCGATTTGGGGAAGGATCCACCGACACGTCCATTGCGCAGGACCGTGATCTCATCGACCAGGTCGGCGAGCTCGCCCAGGCGGTGCGAGATGTAGATCACGCCGACGCCGCGGGCGCGCACATCGCGCAACACCGCAAAAAGCCGTTCGACCTCGGGCGTGCTGAGCGACGCCGTCGGCTCGTCGAGGATCAGGTAGCGGACGTTGCGCGAGACGGCGCGTGCAATGAGTAGCAGCTGCTTCTCATGCAGCGACAGGCGGTCGACGTTCCACCGAACGTCGACCTCAAGGCCGACCCGCTCGAGCGCCGCATCGGCGTCGGCGCGCAGCTGTCGGCGATTGAGCCAGACGCCCGAGGTGGGCTCAGCCAGCGTCTCGATCGCCAGGTTCTCGGCCACGCTCAGGGTCGGGATCAGGGCGCTATCAACCTCCTGGTGCACGACCTCGATCCCAAGGCGCAAGGCATCGGCCGGACTCGAAAAACGCACCGGCCGATCGTCGACTTCGATACGACCGGTGAAGTCGGTGTACACCCCGGACAGCAGTTTGATCAGCGTGCTCTTGCCGGCGCCGTTGGCCCCGACGAGCGCGTGGATCGTGCCGCCACGCACCTCGAAGCTGACCGCATCCAGCGCCACGACTCCTGGAAAGCTCTTGCCCACGCCGGTGGCTTTAAGGCTGCTCATCGGGAACAGAAGCGCGTACAGGGCCCTCGCCGTTCGGCGAGGGCCCTGTCGGATAAGCGGATCGAAAACACTCCAACACTCATGAGCCGTTCTGGTCCGTCAGCTTGTAGATCCAATCGAACCAGACGAGCGGGCTCTCGCCGAGGGCCGGGAGAGCCTTCACGAGGCCATCGATGTCGCTGATGGCGTTCTGGCGGAGGAAGTCTTGAGTGACGAGTACAGGCGGGACGAGCAGATAGCGATCGACCGGTTCGCCGGCGATGAGGGCGGCGGCAGCGCGGACGGAGAGGCGGCCGACGCTGTAAGAGTCGGTGGCGACGGTGGCTTTCCAGGGGCTGCCCTCGGCGGTGATGACCTGGATGTCGTCGGTATTGATGTCGACGCCGTAGATGCGGTACTTGTCGGCGAGGCCAGCCTGGGTGACGGCCTGGACGGCGCCCTTGGCGAACTCGTCGTAGGTGGTGAGGATGGTGGTGGCGTTGGGGTTGGCCTTGATGGCGGCCTCGACCTGAGCCTGAGTGTCAGCGGCGGTGCTGGAGGAGACCTTGCCGACCTGAGCGACCTGCTTGATGTCGGGGTAGCGCCAGAGGATGTCCTGCCAGGAGCGGTCGCGCTTGTCGAGCGGGGCGAAGCCGTTGACGTTGACGTAGATGACCTCGCCGGCGCCGCCGATGTCGACGGCGAGCTGGCGGGCGATCAACTGGCCGATGAGGAGGTCGTCCTGTTCGATCTCAGGGACCTGGGGCAGGTTGAGGGCGGAGTCGAAGGAGACGACCTGGATGCCGGCGTCGAGGGCCTGCTGGACGACGGGGCGGAGAGCGTCGGCGCGGCCGTGGTCGATGATGATGGCGTCGACGCGCTGCTGGATGGCGGTTTCGAGGTTGGCGATCTGCTTGGCCTGATCGCCGGAGGCGCTGGAGTCGAGGAGTTCGATGCCGAGCTCCTCGGCCTGAGCCTGGGCGCCGGCGAGATAGCGCTCAAAGAAGCTGCCATCGCTCAACTCGCGCACCAACGCTACTCGGGGTTTTGCGTTGACATCTGAGAAGGGAGACGGGATCTCCACGGCGTTGACCGGAGCAGCGGTTGCGGTAGGCGCCTCAGCGGTCGAAGCAGCAGTCGCGCCGCTCTCGGCGGTGGCGGCTTCGGTCGGGGCGACGGTGGCAGGTGCCGCGGTCGGCGTCGTCGTCGGGGCAACGGTGGGAGCGGAGGTGGGCGTGACGTCCGGCTGGCAGGCGGTCAGAGCCAATGCTGCGACGATCAAAGCCTGTGCCCAGCGGCGGGACGGTCGTTCAATAACTCGACGGGATGACATGAGAATATCTCCAACGGAATGCGTGAGGACGGTTGACTTGACGGCGATCGTGCGACGAAAACGAACACGGCGACGAACAGCGACAACACGACTCAGCAGCCATCCATTCATTCGTGGACATCGGCGACATGACAATCTCTCCTCTTATGGAAGAACCGGACACGGCTCACGCCAGCGTGTGAAACAAAAACAGCCAACCCGGCCGGGTTGGCTGTTTTCAGATCGTGGCGGAAACGAAAAGCCGTGCTAACGATCGATGCCCTGACCCCGGAAGCGCGTGGCGGCTGAGGAACACATGCTCCCCAGCTTGGCACAACACATCGCGGGACAGGACTTAACGGACATGGGTGTGATGCTAACACAGGCTGTCAAGCGGTCTGTGGCCGATATGGTCCATCTTTTGTGTCACGAGCCTGGGCGATTCGACAGACGCCGCGCTTTCAGCCTTTGTGGCGTCGACAAAGTGTGGCCTTGGCACACGTGGGCGCATTTGCGTCTTGACTTTGGTTTGGGAACCTATATGATCTTGCGAACGCGTATGCGAAACCCTCAGCCCCTTTGTTGTCCGACTTGCGCGATGTGTAGCGAGAAGAACTCGGGGATGTGGGTCGCCTGCGTGCCGAACGACTGATTTCGAACGACGCAGCTTACGGCAATCAACGGCCGACCCACCTGGGTCGGCCATTTTGTTTTCGGAGCATCGAGCGGGAAATGGCTTCTGAACGCCGTCTGGGTTTCAACACGCGCGCGCTGCATGCCGGGCAACGCCCCGACCCGGTGACCGGAGCGCGAGCCATGCCGATCTACCAGACCACGAGCTACGTGTTCGAGGACACGCAGCACGCGGCCAACCTGTTCGCCCTGCAGCGCTTCGGCCACATCTACACACGCATCATGAACCCGACCACCGCCGCCTTCGAGGAGCGCGTGGCCTCACTCGAGGGCGGGGTCGGTGCGCTGGCCACCGGCAGCGGCCAGGCCGCTCAGTTCCTGACCATCGTCAGCCTGATGAACGCCGGCGATCAACTCGTGGCCAGCAAGACGCTCTATGGCGGCACGATCACCCAGTTCGACGTCACCCTGCGCCGGCTGGGCATCGACACGGTCTTCGTCGATCCGGACGACCCTGAGGCGTTCGCGCGCGCGATCACGCCGCGCACCCGCGCCGTATACGCCGAGACCGTGGCCAACCCCAAGATCAACGTCGTCGACCTCGAAGCGCTAGCGAACGTCGCGCACGCGCACGGCGTGCCGCTGGTGATCGACAACACCTTCGCTACACCGTATCTGTGCCGACCGATCGAGTGGGGGGCCGACATCGTCGTCCACAGCGCCACGAAGTTCATCGGCGGGCACGGGACGAGCATCGGCGGCGTGATCGTCGACAGCGGGCGCTTCAAGTGGGACAACGGCAAGTTTCCCGGCCTGACCGAGCCGACGCCCAGCTACAACGGCATCCGCTTCTACGAGACCTTCGGCGACTTCGCCTGGATCATGAAGGCGCGGGTCGAGGCGCTGCGCGACATCGGCGCGGTGCTGAGCCCGTTCAACGCCTTCCAGTTCCTGCAAGGGCTCGAGACGCTCGGCGTGCGCATGCGCCAGCATGTGGCGAACACGAAGGCGGTGGTGGAGTTCCTGGCCGGGCACGCGGCCGTGGCGTGGGTGAACTACCCGACGCTGCCCGACAGCCCGTACCGGGAGTTGGCGCGCAAGTATCTGCCGCAGGGCCCTGGCGCGGTGCTGACGTTCGGCATCCGCGGTGGGCTGGAGGCGGGGCGGCGCTTCATCGAGCGCGTGCAGCTCTTCAGCCACCTGGCCAATATCGGTGACGCCAAGTCGCTGGTGATCCACCCGGCGAGCACGACCCACGCGCAGTTGAGCGAAGCCGAGCAGGCCGCGGGCGGCGTGACGCCGGACATGATCCGGCTCTCGATTGGGCTTGAAGACATCGAGGATCTGCTGTGGGATCTGGATCAGGCGCTGCGGGCGGCGACGACACCCGACGAATGACGAAGGACGAAGGACGAAGGTTGAATGAGACAACCTTCGTCTTTCGTCGTTGGTCCTTCGGCGTGAATGAAGTGAGCACATCATGGCCAAGATCATCGACACGGCGGCGGAGCGATTGGAGATATTGGAGCGCTATCGTCGGATCGCGATGGTGGGGCTGAGCGGGAACCCGTATCGGCCGAGCCACTTCGCCGCGATCTACATGCTGGCGCAGGGCTATGACGTGACGCCCGTGAACCCGCGCGAGCAGCGGATCCTGGGCCGCGCGAGCTACCCGAGCCTGACGGCGCTGGCAGCGGCGGACGCGGGGGCTGTGGAGGTGGTGGATATCTTCCGCAACCCGGCGGATGTGCCTCCGATCGTGGACGAGGCGATTGTTGTGGGGGCGAAGGTGATCTGGATGCAACTGGGCGTGGTGCATCCGGAGGCCGCCGAGAAGGCGGTGGCGGCCGGGCTCGACGTGGTGATGGATCGCTGCGTCAAGATCGAGCATGCGCGCTTCTTCGGCGGCCTGAACGCTGTCGGGCTCAACACCGGTGTCGTCACCGCCCGACGCAGCCGACTAAAGCTATAGCCCTTAAGGAATGTTGATGATGACGAACGAGCGTCCGAACCCCGTGCTGTGTCCCTGTTCGTGTGAACGCGGCCTCGTCGTGTGCTGTCGAGACGACCAGAGGCGTGATCGGATGTGAGGTCCCCTGCAAACGCACGAGCCGTGCGGCCAATCTTCAGGAGCCACTCCATCCGGGTGGCTCTTTTGTTTTCGAGGATCCGACATGAGTGTGATTCATCGTTTTACGGGGGTGATCGGCGCGCTGAATTGGGAAGGCGCGACGCATCGCGAGTACGACGCGCCGGGCGTAGTAGGGGCGTCGGGCAAGGTGTTGATCGGGCGCGACGACGGCGCCGACAACTTCGTCTTCCGCTACTTCAGGGTGCTGCCGGGCGGCAACACAGTGCTCGAACATCACCTGCACGACCATGGCGTGTTGATCCTGCACGGCAGAGCGCGGGTGCGGCTCGGAGAAGCGTTCTTTGAGGTCGGGCCAAATGACCTGATCTACATCTCGCCGAACGACGTGCACCAGTTCCACACGCTCGGCGATGATCCCCTCGGCTTCCTGTGTGTCATCCCCAACAAAGACAGGCTCACTGTCGTTCGGCAGGAGGAGTAGCCGTCATGTCGCACGACATCGCCGAAGACGAGATCGCCATCCTGCCGGAACTGATCCTCACCAACCTGGCGGCGAGCTCACGAACCAAGGTCATCACGGCGCTGGCAATGTTGCTGGAGCGTCACCAGATCGTTAAGCCGGGCGTGGCCTCGGCTCTTGTTTCGCGTGAGCGTCTGCTCCCGGCCGGGGTGGCGACGCTTGTGCCGGTTGCGCTGTGCCACGCCGAACGCGCCCAGATCCGACGAAGCGCCCTGGCATTCGCGACCCTCCAAAAGCCGGTGTTCTTTCGTGAATTGAACCGACCCGGGCGTTTTGTGTCGGTGGAAGCCGTATGTGTGCTCGCCATCGCCGATCCCGTTCGGCATCTGCACGCCTATCAGCGTTTGGTGGTTCTGTTTCAGCAAGCGGGTGTGAGGGAACTGTGGCGCGTGACTCCGTCGCCGGGTCGGATCGCGTCTGTGTTGCGAGACGTTCTCTTGAGTTCAACGCCCGTTCCCTGGAGCGAGATCGGGCGCGCAAGCACGAGGGCAACGTGATGGAACGTCATCGGCGCATGCGAGCGGCCGTCATCCGCGGTGACGGAGAGATATGCATCGAAGAGCGGCCGTTGCCGGCTGTCGGCCCGGGTGAGCTTCTGATCAAAACCGAGGTCTGTGGTGTCGGCCTCGACGATGAGCGACGGGCCGGGTCACGCTCGCGGGCCGGCTACGTGATGGGCCGAGAGGCCACCGGACGCGTCGCTCAGATCGGCTCAGGTGTCGACGCCTTTGAGGAAGGCGATCGGGTCTTCGTCATCTCGCGTGTGCCGTGTCAACGTTGCCGTGAATGTCGGCGTGGGCGCATGTCTCTTTGCGTTCAGGCCCGGCTTCCAGTCATCGAGCCGGGCGGGTTCGCCGAGTACTTTCGGGTGTCGGCCGAGACCGTCCCCTACGGCGTGTGGCGTTTGCCCGCTTCGCTGTCGTTCGAAATCGGCACTTTGGTCGAGCCGATAGCTGACGTGGTTCGCGGGGCAGCACTGGCTTCCATACGACCCGGCGACATCGTCGCCGTCGTGGGCCTCGGGTTCGTTGGCATGGCCTACCTGCAGGTCTTGAAGCGCAGTCCCGCCAGTCGTCTCATCGGCCTCGACTACAGCGCCTGGCGTCGCCGTCGCGCAAGACAGGCTGGCGCGCACGTCGTGATCGACCCACGTCTGGAGCCGGCTCGCGACATCGTCTTTGCGACGAATGACGGTCGCGGCGCTGACGTGGTCGTGGTCGCCACCCCTTATCGTACAGATTGGGATCTGGCTTTCGACCTGTGCGCGAAGGGCGGGCACCTCCACCTCGCCGTGCCTCCGCGCGACGACTGGCGGTGGTCGGTCCCGCCGGGCCGATTGTTCGCCGACGAACTGCGCGTCACGGCCGGCGGACCGGCCGCGCCCACCGAGATCCAGGCGGTCCTCGACCTGCTCACCGGCGCCCGTTTCGACGCGAACGATCTCATCACGCATCGATTTGGCCTTGCCGAGATCGAGGCAGCGTTCGAGCTGGAACAGGCGGCCGATGCGTCGCTCAAAGCCGTCGTCTTCCCGGCCAGCAATCATCTGGCCAGCACGGAGGTTCTCTATGACGCCGTTATCTGAAGCCTTGAACGCTCTTCCTGGCGGATCGGAGACGCATCGCGCGAATCTGAAGACCTTGCTCGCCCAGCGCGCGCAGGCGCGTGTCATCGCAGCCGATCCGGGTGAATCAATGCAACACGTCATCCGTCGGTTACGAGCTCATCACATCTCGCAGATGCCCGTGATCTCGGCCGGCGGCAAGCTGCTTGGCCTCGTCACGGAGACCGATCTGTTGGACCGGGTTCGTAACCCCTCACATGTCGTGGACCTCGACGTGCCGGTCTCGACCGTGATGCGCGAGCATCCGCCGACGGTCACCGTCAGCACGCCGCTCGAGCAGGCGCTGCGCCTCGGCGCGCAAGGGGATCCCATCGTCGTGTTGGAAGGCGAACGCGTGATCGGCCTGATCACAGCGATCGACCTCCTGGATTATCTGGCCACCGGCGCTTCGCTTCCGGTTGAATAGCGACGACATGATCACCCGGTTGCATCGCCGACCACCGCAAGGAGGTGTCCATTACGACGATCACTCCGACTCCCTGACAACCGCATCGATTGTTCAATCGCTTGACCTTATTCCTGAAGGAGATCTCATCATGACCGCCACATCCCCTGACTCGACGGCGTCGACGCCCGTCGCCCGACCCGCTTCGAAGCTCTGGCAGTTTGGCACACGCGAAGTCGTCTACGCCGCGATCGGCGCCGCCCTGTACGGCGTGTTGTCCTGGGCGACGAACGCGTTTCCGCTCCCAGCTGCCGGAAACGTCAGCTTCCGGCCCGCCGTCGCTGTGTTGGTGCTCTTCGGCACGGCGTTCGGTCCGTGGGTGGGGCTCATCGCGGGTCTGGTCGGCAACACCATCGGCGACGCGCTGACGGGTTGGGGCCTGTATTGGAACTGGAGCGTCGGCAACGGCCTGATCGGCCTGATCCCGGGCCTCGCCGTCGGTCTGATCACGAACTACCGCCGCCCGCGCGACATCGCTCTCGGCGTCGGCTTCGGATTGGCCGGCAGCTTCGTCGGATTGCTGTTCGCGTCGCTGACCGAGATCCTGACCAGCGGGATCGATCTCAGCACGGCCCTGGGCGGTTGGGCGGCCCTTCCGGGTGCTGGAGCCATCGAGCCTTGAAGGGTGTTCGATGGGCTTGCGGGCAAAGGGAGGGACCGTGACTCAATCACTTGAGGAACTACCCGGCTCATGGGTCGGGGCGTCATTCGAGACCGTCGGGTTGACTCGCCGGACGTGGCTCGGCGCCACGAGCGTGCTTGACGAGCGCACGACGGCGTTCCAGCATCTGGTCGTCGCGGAAGTGCCGGGATATGGCACGACCTTGTTTCTGGATGGCACTGTGCAACTCGCTGCCAGCGACGAGGCTGTCTACCATGAACGCCTGGCACTGGTGCCTGTGCTGGCTCATCCGCGGCCCGCGAAGGTCTTGATCCTGGGAGGCGGCGACGGGTGCGCGGCACGCGAGGTCCTGCGCATTCCCGACGTCGAGGAGGTGACCGTGGTCGACATCGACCCTGAGGTGGTGGCGTCGAGCCGTGTTCACCTGCGCCACCTGAATCGCGGCAGCCTTGACGATCCGCGCGTCAGGGTCTTCGGCGTCGACGCGCGCCAATTCCTGACCGCCGAACGGCTGGCGGAGGTCGACGTCGTGATCGTCGACTTTCTCGACGCCTATTCCGAGGACGAGCTGCAGTTGTACGACGAGGTGTTGCGCGGGTTGGCGACGCACGTCGGCCGCAACACGCTCATCAGCCTGCACGGCGATCTGGGTCAGCCGGGTATCTGGCCGGGCTGGCGCGTGTATGCCCTGGCCGCCCGCTACTTTAGCCGCGTCGAAATCCATTCGGCCTATCTCGAAAGCTACACCGGCGATTGGGGGTTCATTCTGGCCGGTCAGGATCCCGATTGGGTGCTGCGTCTGGCATCAGCCGCGCTGACGCAACGGGCTCAGGTGCTCACCGAACCTCCGGATACCCTTGGGTTGGCCGGGTTCATCGCTCGCCTGGGTCTCTCGCCGGCACAGCAGCGGCTCATCGGGCGGGTCAGTGAGGACCCGCTGAAGCTGCCCGCTGACCTGGCAAGCGAGTCGCGCTGGATCGACCTGAGAGCCTGACGTTTTCACCAAAACAGGAGACAGACATGCCCCGCATCCCGACCCTTGAACGCGCTGAACTGATCGGCGAGGTGGCCGATGTGTTCGATGATGGCGTCGTTCGCTACAGTCGCATGACGAACATGAAGCGCACGCTCCTGCATTCGTTACCGGCCTATCATGCCCTGATGACGTGGTATCCGTTGTTCGACACGATCAAGGCCTTCATCGGGGAGCGGGCGGCGATCATCTTCGCGCACGCCATCTCGGCTGAGAGCGATTGTCTGATCTGTACGACGTTCATGCGTCGCGTTCTCATCAACTGGGGCGAAGACCCCTCGAGCCTGGCGCTCGACGAACGCGGCGAAGCCCTTGTGGACTTTGGCCGCGCCATCGCGCGTCAGGGGAATCGCATACCGTCGGACCTGTACTTGAAGCTGGAGAACTGGTTCACCGCCGAGCAGATCGTGGCTCTGACCGGCTTCGCGTCGTTGATGATCGCCACGAACGTGGTCAACAACGCGCTCGAGATCGACCTCGACGAGTACCTGTACGCCTTCAAGGCGCCCGAGTCGGGAGGCGTACATGCCCAGTGACTTCGACGGCCAGGTCGCTTTCGTGACGGGCGCGGCCCATGGTCAGGGTCGCGCCACAGCGCTGGCCCTCGCGCGCGAAGGTGCCCGCATCGTGGCGTTCGACGTCGCTCGCCAGCTCGAGCACCCAGGGTACGCGCTCGGCGCCCCCGAGGATCTGCAGAGCCTTCACGACGAAGTCGTCGCGGCGGGCAGCGAAGCCCTTATCTGGCGCGGTGACGTGCGCGACGACTCGGCGATCTCGGCCGCTGTGAAGGCCGCCATCGGTCGCTTCGGCAAGATCGACATCCTCTTCAACAACGCCGGCATCTGTTTCTACGGGCTCTCGCACGAACTCAGCGAAGACGCCTGGGATGCCATGCTCGACATCAACCTCAAAGGCGCCTGGCTGATCGGACGTCGGATCATTCCACACATGCGGGAGCGACGGTCGGGCGTGATCATCAACAATGCCTCGATCGCCAGCTTTCGCGGCATGAATCGACTCTCGCACTACGCGGCGTCGAAGTGGGGCCTCACCGGGTTAAGCAAGTCATGGGCGATCGAGCTGGCGCCATTTGGCATCCGGGTCGTGTCGATCCACCCGACCGGCGTCAACACGCCCATGAATGACGGCCTGGCTGCGCTCGAAGGCAAGACCCCGACCGAAATCGCCGAGGCATCGGCCGGCAATCTGCTGCCCGTGCCCTGGATCGAGGCCGAAGACGTGGCCGAGGCGGTGCTGTATCTGGCCTCGCACCGCGCCCGCTTCGTGACGGGTTCGCCGTTCGTCATCGACGCAGGATTGTTGACTCGCTGATGAGCAAAGGGACCCGCATGAATTGGCAGGATCACATCGAAGAGTCGGCGCGAGGCGGGCGGTGAACCATGGCACCTGATCACGGTTTCACCGTTACGTATCGCTTCAAAGGTGGTGTCGACGAAGCGCTGGCGCGAGCCCACGACCTGCGCTACGAGCAGACCGTCGAGTTCCCACCCGACCTGACGCCCGACCGGATCGCGCAGACCATCGTCGGCCAGGTGGTCGGGCATGAACCCGATCCAGCGGGTGGGCATCGCGTGACCATCGCGTATCCGACTGGGGTCGCCGCCGGCGAGCTGACTCAGTTCTTGAACGTGGTGTTCGGCAACAGCAGCATCAAGCCGGGCATCCGGGTCGAACGGTTCGATCTATCGGTAGAAGCACTGGCGCCGTTTCGCGGGCCGCGCTTCGGCCGCGCCGGTCTGCGCGCGAAGCTCGGCGCGCCGACGCGCCCGCTGTTGTGCACGGCTCTCAAGCCGATGGGGCTTTCGCCGGGGGAGCTGGCGCGTCAGGCCTATCAGTTCGCGCTCGGCGGCATCGATCTGATCAAAGACGATCACGGCCTTTCGGATCAGACCTTCGCGCCGTACAGCGAGCGCGTGCGCGCCTGCGTGGCGGCCGTCGCAGACGCCAATGCCAAAACGGGCTACCGCTCACTCTATCTGCCGAACGTGACGGCTCCGCTCGACCGCATCGTCGATCGCGCCTTTGCGGTTCGCGAAGCCGGCGCCAGCGGCCTGCTGATCTCGCCGGGGCTGACTGGCTTCGATGCGGCGCGTCTCCTGGCCGCCGACGATGCGCTCAGCCTGCCGCTCATCAGCCACCCGGCCCTGCTCGGCAGCTTCACCGTGTCACCGGACGCAGGTTTCTCGCACTTCGCCCTGTACGGGCAGCTCGGTCGTCTGGCCGGGATCGACGCCGTCGTGTTCCCGAGCTGGGGCGGACGTTTCGCCTTCACGCGCGAGGAGTGCGCGGCCATCGCGCGCGGCACCCTCGAATCGATGGGCGCGCTGGCGCCCTCCTTCCCGGCGCCGGGCGGCGGCATGAAGCGCGAGCGCGTCCAGGAGATGCTCGACGTCTATGGCCGCGACGTGATCTTCCTCATCGGCGGCGATCTTCATCGCCCGGGCCCCGACCTCGCCGACACGAGCTGGCGCTTTCGCGAGCTGGTCGAGGCCTACGCGTAGGCGAGCGCGGTAGCGCTCGACAGAGAAACGCAACGCGTTTCTCCACCCGCTGGCCCAGCCAGCGCGGCGAGCACGATGCGGGCATCGTATAAACCGTCGGGCGAGTCGGTTGTGCCGCGAAAACCCTTTCTGGCTAGATTTGAAAGTCGTCGCCGCGCCAGACACCGCCCAGGGGCGCATGCACCTGGTGAGTGGCGCCGTACGCGTGTTGCACGGCGATCTTGTGCTCCAATTCCTCAACGCGCTCGAGCAACTGGGCGACGGCGGTGCCGAGCGTGTCGGGCAGGTTGGTGTGGTTGAGGTCGACGTTGGTCTGACGCTGCGTGCGCACCACCACCTGGCCGGGCACGCCGACCACCACGGAGTTTGGCGGCACCGGCCGCACCACCACCGCGTTCGCGCCGATCCGGCTGTCGGCGCCGATCTCGATCGCGCCGAGCACCTTGGCACCAGCGCCCACCACCACGCGATCGCCGATCGTCGGATGCCGCTTCCCCTTGTTCAGGCTCGTGCCGCCGAGCGTGACGCCGTGATAGAGCGTGACATCCGCGCCGACCTCGGCCGTCTCGCCGATGACGACGCCCATACCATGGTCGATGAAGAACCCCGGCCCGAGCACGGCACCCGGGTGGATCTCGATCCCGGTCATGCCACGCACCATCTGCGAAAGCCAGCGCGCCGGCAGTCGCCAGCCGCGCACCCACAGCCAGTGCGTGATGCGATGGCCCCAGACCGCGTGCAGGCCCGGATAGAGCAAAGCCACCTCGAGCGATGACCGCGCGGCCGGATCACGGGCCAACACCGCCGCGACATCCTGGCGAAACGAGTTGAACATGCCTGCCTCCCACGCCGATGCTCGATCGGGCCCGGCGTCGTAGAAGTCGCCACGACTTCCTCGAATGGAAACGAATGGGCACGAACGCTCTGTGCACGTCTCCGTCGTGCTCACTCGTCCCCATTCGTGAAAGTCGTGGCCAAGCTCCCCAGACGTGCAGGGCTCAGTCAGCCAGGCCGGCGAACAGGGCCGTGCTGAGATAGCGCTCGCCGAACGACGGGATGATGACCACGATCAGCTTGCCCGCGTTCTCGGGCCGCTTCGCGACTTGAATAGCAGCCCAGGTCGCGGCGCCTGACGAGATGCCGACCAGCAGGCCTTCCTCCTTGGCCAGACGGCGGGCCGTGTCGAAGGCGTCGTCGTTCTTGACGCGCACGATCTCGTCGTAGATCTGGGTGTTGAGCACATCCGGCACGAAGCCGGCACCGATGCCCTGGATCGGGTGCGGGCCCTTCTGACCACCGGAGAGGATCGGCGAGGCGTCGGGTTCGACGGCGATGGCCTTGAACTCGGGCTTGCGCGCCTTGATCACCTCGCCGACGCCCGTGATCGTGCCGCCGGTGCCGATGCCCGAGATGAGGATGTCGACCTTGCCGTCGGTGTCGCGCCAGATCTCCTCGGCAGTGGTGCGGCGATGGATCTCGGGGTTGGCCGGGTTCTTGAACTGTTGCGGGATGAGGTAGCGCGAGTCGGAGGCGGCCAGTTCCTCGGCGCGGCGGATGGCGCCGCCCATGCCCTCGGGTCCAGGGGTGAGGATCAGTTCAGCGCCGTAGGCGCGGAGCAAGGCGCGGCGCTCCTTGCTCATGGTTTCAGGCATGACCAGGGTGAGCTTGTAGCCGCGGGCGGCGGCGACGAAGGCCAGGCCGATGCCGGTGTTTCCGGAGGTGGGCTCGAGCAGGATGGTGTCGGGCTTGATCAGGCCGGCCTGCTCGGCGGCGTCGATCATGGAGACGCCGATGCGGTCCTTGACGCTGTGCGAGGGGTTGAAGTACTCGAGCTTGGCGACCACGTCGGCGCCCGCGCCCTCGGTTACGCGGCGCAGCCTCACCAGCGGCGTGTTGCCGACCAGTTCGGTGATGTCATTGTAGATAGGCATGGCACAGTCTCCTCGAAAGTGATGTGTCGTTGTCGACACGTTGATAACAGAGTGAAAGCAATCGCTTGTGTGATGACTCACCGATCGCTGACAGCCGCCAGATCCTTTTCGGCAAGCACTTCATTGAGCAATGTCAGGTCGTAGATCCCGGTGAGATCCGGCTTCTCGGTCAGAAAACCGGCGTTGAAGGCCGACTCGGCTGAAGTCTTGAGCGAGCTCGCAATAGGATCCCAAGTCACGCGCAGGCGCTCCCAGGCTTGGTCGAGCACGTCGTCCTTGAGTTTCTTGCCCGTGATCTTCTCGATCTCGGTGTTCACGATCGCCTTCGCATCGGCGGGATGATCCTGCTCCCACTGTGTGATGGAGACGTGAGCTTCGAGCCACTTCTTCACGATGTCAGGATGGGCGTTGAGGAACTCCGTACTCACGATGATGTGGGTCGTGACGAAATCACCGTTTGGCCAGAGGTCGCGCTCGTCGACGAACACGGTGCCGCCGCCTTCGACGATCAGGCGGCTGGCCCAGGGCTCGGGCACCCAGGCACCGTCGATGGAGCCCTGGCGGAAGAGATCAAGCGTCTGCGAATTCTCGGTCGGGATGACCTCGACGGTCCCGCCGTTCTCGGTGGTTTGCAGACCGTGGGTCACGATGTAGTTGCGGAGCGCCACGTCTTGCGTGCCGCCGAGTTGCGGCGTCGCGATCTTCTTGCCGGCCAGATCTTCCGGTTTGGTGATGCCCGCCTCAGGCCGGACGATGAAGGCCGCGCCACCGCTCGTCGCGCCGGCGACGATCCGCAGCGCCTTGCCATCCGACTTCACGTAGCCGTTGATCGCCGGGTTCGGCCCAATGTACGACAGATCGATCGCGCCCGCGAAGAGCGCCTCGATGACGGCCGGGCCGGCGTTGAACGAGGTCGCCTCGATCTTGACGTCGTCGCCGAGCGCCGATTGAAAGTCGCCGCGGGAGAGGCCGATGAGCGCCTGCGAATGGGTCAGGTTGGGGAAGTACCCGACGCGAATCGTCACGGCGCCGCTGGTTGATGCTGCAGTGGCGCCGGGCGCGGGCGTGGCCGGCGTCGGCGCCGCTGGCGCACAGGCCGTCAGCACGGCCAGAGCCAGAGCACCAAGAGCCGGTTTGATCGGATGACGATTAGTCATGACTCCATCCTCCTGAAATGCATTCACGCTGACGCGAAGTCCGTGTGAACCGAAAACAAAAAAGCCCAGGAGCGAACTCCTGGGCTTTGCCTTCAGGCGTCGCTTCTCTGCAACGAACGCAGGGAAGCCGCCGATGTGTCTGTTCCGATTGGCTTACGTCGATGATGCGACGCTCGGTGCCGGAACAGGCGGGCAACTTCCCTGTCCTCGACACATGCAACACAAGCAGGCTCGCATCAATCGATCTTGGATCATGCGAAAACGATTATAACTCAGCGTGGCAAGAGGCGCGTGATCGGTGACTGCCTTTGGGAGAATGGCCGTTGACGGTGGCGCGTAAGGACGCCAAAGACATCGCGGGCCAGTCATGGCGAAGCCGGTCTACGGCTCGGTGCGCGACTGTAAAGATCACACAGACGGTGGTGCCAGTCTGGGTTGTTCAGGTGTAGTCAAGGACGAGAAAGGCAGTGTATGCTGATGCCCATGTTGACGTCACCCAAGATCATGGCTTGTTCGATCTGCCTGTGCTGTCTGTCCAAGGCGCAGGCACGCCTGATCCTGGGAGGTTCGACGCTGACGCGATAGCATCTCGTTCTATCGCACACCAATCGTCAACGTCAAGCCGGCCCTGGGGCCGGCTTTTTCGTTTTCGCGAAGGCGACGACGGAGGGATCGTTACATGTCTCACGTCTTCGACAGCGCCCAAGCTGCGCGTATCGTGCGGCGCTTCATCCTCGGGCTATCGTACGGCGGTCTTCACCGCTGTCCGTAGCAGGCTGCGCGTCGCGCAGCCTGCCCATTCCACGTCTCGCAAGTCAACCAACAAGCCGATGTGCGTTCGCTCATCGGAGGACGTGCCGCGCCTGCGATCGACCGGGCGCAACAGACAGACCTGAGCAGGGTCCCGAGGGACCTGGAGGAGAGACGATGTTGACCACACCTCAACCCAACACCGGGCGGCGTGCCCGGGCCGCGAGCCTGGCGCTGGCGTTGCTGCTGGCTGCCTGCGCGCCGCAGACCACGGCCACTGTGGCACCCACGGCGTCTGAGCCCGCCGCTACTGATGCGCCGGCCGCCACAGACGCCCCAGCGTCAACGGCGGCACCCGCGGCGTCAGGTGACCCCATTTACATTGGCGTCAGCGGCCCGTTGACCGGTCAAAACGCCCGCTATGGGGTGCAATGGCAAAAGGGCTTTGACCTGGCGCTGGATGAGATCAATGCGGCGGGNNCATCGACGGACGCCCGCTGGCCTATGTGTTCGAGGACTCGCAGAGCGATCCCAAGCAGTCGGTGATCGTGGCCCAGAAGTTCGTGGCCGATCCCAAGATCATCGTCGAACTGGGCGACTTCAGCAGCGGCGCGTCGATGGCGGCCTCCGCCATCTACGAACGGGGCGGCCTGGTGCAGTTTGGTTTCACCAACTCGCATCCGGATTTCACGTCGGCCGGCGGCGAATACACCTGGAGCAATTCCGTCACTCAGGCCCAGGCTTCTCCGGCCCTGGCCGACTATGCCGTCACCACCCTGGGGTTGAAGCGCCTCGCGGTGTTCTATCTGAACACGGACTGGGGCAAGACTTCGCACGACCTGTTCACCGGACGCGCGGCTGAGTTGGGCGCCGAGATCGTGGATTCGGAAGCCTACCTGGCCGAGGAAAAGGATTTCCGCTCGGCGTTGACTCGCGTGCGCGACGCGAACCCGGACGCCATCATCCTGATCTCCTATCAGGCCGACGGCGCCCTCATTGCTCAACAGATCGCGACAGCGGGCCTCGACGTGCCGTTGGTCGGCGGTGGGTCGCTCCTCTCGCCGGATTACATCAAGCTCGGTGGCGCGGCCGTTAACGGCACCTACATCCTGGGCCAGTTCCTGCCCAACGACCCGCGTCCGGAAGTGAAGTCAGTGGTCGATGCGTACAAGGCAAAGTACAGCGAGGATCCCGACTTCTTTGCGATCCACGCGTACGACACCATCCATCTGATCGCCAAGGCGATCGAGATCGGTGGGCCGACTCGTGAAGGCGTGCTCGCCGGTCTGCCGCAGATCAAGGATGTGCCCAGCGTGATCTACGGCACGGTCACGTTCGACGTTGCGACGCGGCGCGTCCTGGATCCAACGTTCCTGAATCTTGAAGTGGTCGATGGCGCGTTCACCCTGTGGGACGGCGTCGCGCCGTCGGCCAGTCGGTAAGGACATTCATGGGCCGAGGGCCACGCGCCCTCGGCCCGGTCCGGAGCACAACATGACTTCCCTTTCCAAACGTGAGCGTGTCGAAGCCGCGTTGAGCGGCGCCGAGGTCGATCGCGTGCCGGTGTCGGCCTGGCGACACTTCCTGCCGGACGAGCGATCGACGGAGACGCTGGCCGCTGCCAGCCTCGGGCACTTCAAGGAGTTCGATTGGGACTGGCTCAAGCTCAACCCACGGGCGACCTACTATGCCGAAGCCTGGGGCAATATCTACGACTATGACGACTACGACGGCGTGTTGCCACGCTTCGTCAGCGGCCCGATCAATGCGCCGGCCGACCTTCCGCGGGTTGGAGAGATCTCGGGCACAGCCGGGGTTTTTGGCGAGCAATTGAGCCTGATCCGCCAGGTGCGCGCCGGAATCGGCGACGCACATTTCCTGCAGACTGTTTTTTCGCCGCTATCGGTGCTCGCCTTTCTGGTCGCGCGGCCGACACAGCACACGCTGGCGGACGCTGTCCGGGCTCAGGTCGATGGCGTGCAACGCTATATCCATGAGGACCCCCAGAGCACGCATGCTGCGCTGAAAGCGATCGCCCATACATTAGCCAGATACGCGGCCGCCTCCGTCGAGGCCGGGGCCAGCGGGATCTTCTTCGCCATCGTCAAGCTCGCCCGCCAGGGCGTGTTGACCGAGGCCGAATATGAGGAGTTCGGTCGCCCATACGATTGGATCGTGCTCAAGGCCGTCCAGGAGGCGGCGTTTAACCTCCTGCACATCTGCGGCGCCTACGCCTACCTGGACTCGGTCGCGCAGTACCCCGTACACGCGATCAACTGGGCAACCGTGGGCCAGTACAACCCGACTGTGCAGGAGGCCCGCCAGCGGTATGGCAAAGCCCTGGTGGGGGGCGTGGACGAACTCGACACGCTACAGAACGGGCAGCCGGGCGATGTCATCGCCCAGGCTCAGGCGGCCATCCAGGCCACCGGCGGCCGAGGGTTCCTCCTGACCCCCGGCTGCGGCACCCATCTGGACGTGCCGGCGCGCAATCTGCACGCGTTACGGTCGGCCGTAGAGGCGCCCGTTCGGACGGCCTGAGCGGACTTCAGCCGGCGCGGTCCGGACATCCGCGCCGGCTGAAGCATCCTATCCTACACATGGATTCCTTTCTTCGGACGGTTGCCGATCAGACCGTCAATGGTCTCGTGATCGGAAACATCTATGCGTTGACGGCGGTCGGTCTGGCGCTGATTTTCGGCGTGAGCAACCTGATCAACTTCGCGCACGGCTCGGTATATCTCATCGGGGCCTACGTGGGCTGGGTGGCCATCACCTGGCTGCATTGGCCCTTCGTCGTGACCCTTGTCGCCGTGGCCCTGTCTTGCGCCGCGATCGGGCTGGTCATCGAGCGGGTGGGGTTGCGCGATCTGCAGGGCTCGGCCCGGATTGCGCCGCTCCTGTCGACCATCGGTCTGAGCTTCGCATTCGACCAGATCGTGCAACTGGCCTTCACCGCCAACCCGCAGTCGTTCGCGAGCCCGTTGCCCGACACGCGCTGGCAGGTCGGCGGCGTGACCATTGGAACCCTGGACGTTTTGATCGCAGCGATCAGCCTCGGAGTCGCCGCGGCCTTGTTTGCGTTTCTCAGATTCACGCGATTGGGTTGGGCGCTTCGGGCGACGGCACAGGATCGAGACGCGGCGCAACAGATGGGCGTCGACGTCAATCGAGTCCAGCAGGTCACGTTTGCGCTGGCCTCCGCTTTGGGCGGCCTCGCCGGCCTGCTGGTCGGCCTCTACTTCAACACCGTCTATCCAACCATGAGTTTCCAGGCGGGGTTGAAAGGCTTTGCCGCCAACCTGCTCGGCGGCCTCGGCAACGTGCCGGGCACGGTGGTCGGCGGGCTCGTGCTGGGCTTGATCGAGAGTTACGGCGTGGCGGTTTTGAGTTCGACGTATCGCAATCTGTTCGCGTTCTTGGTCCTGATTGTGGTCCTGGTCTGGCGCCCACGCGGGATGTTCAGCCGCGAGCGAACGCTGCCGCCGGAAACGCTCACCGGAACGTTCATCTCGAACAGCCGCCCGGTCCGTCTGCCGCCGATTCTGCTGGCGGCGGTGACTGCGTTCGCCGTGATTATCCCAGTCGTTTTGCCAGACCCATACATCTTGCAGGTCCTGACGAATGCCTGGCTGCTGGGCCTCGTCGCGCTCAGCGTCACGTTGGTGACCGGCACGACCGGCCAGACCTCGCTCGGGCAGGCCGGGTTCATGGCGATCGGCGCGTACAGTTCCGCCCTCCTGACGTTGCGCGCGGGCTGGCCGTTCGAACTGGCGCTGGCGGCCGCCGCCGGGATCTCGGCGGTGGTCGGGACGATGTTGGTGCTGCCCGCCTTTCGCCTGCGCGCGCACTACGTCGCGATCGCGACCCTGGGGATCGGCGAGATCGTCAACCAGGCGATCCTGAACTGGGACTCGCTCACGAATGGCGTGCTGGGTCTGGTCAATATTCCACCGGCGAGCTTGTTCGGGATCGAGCTCGTGACCCCGGCCGGTCTGTACTGGGGGGCGTTGGCGCTGTTGACGCTGGTGTACCTCGTGCAGTCGCGCCTTCTGCGATCGCCGCTCGGTCGTACCTGGCGCGCGTTGCGCGATGATGACGTCGCGGCCCGCGCGTATGGAATCAACCTCAACCGTTACAAGGCGCTCGCGTTCTCCGTCAGCGCTGCCGCTGCCGGCCTGGCCGGCGCGTTCACAGCCCACATGTATACGTACATCAATCACGAGACCTTCACCAGCACGACGTCGGTCCTGGCGCTGACGACCGCGATCCTGGGCGGCCTGGGCAACCTGGCGGGCGCGATCGCAGGCTCCGTGGTGCTCACGGTTCTGCCCGAGCTTCTGCGCAGCTGGGTCGATTATCGCTACCTGCTATATGGCATCGCGCTGCTGGTGCTGATCCGCTATCGCCCGCAGGGGCTCCTGGGAACCGACTGATGAACCCTCAACTGGTGGCGCACGACCTGGCGCGGGCGTTCAACGGCGTGCACGCGGTGGACGGCGTCAGCTTCGAGGTGGCCCAAGGCGAGACGCTCAGCATCATCGGCCCGAATGGGGCGGGCAAGACGACTCTCTTCAACCTCTTGAGCGGCCTCGACCAGCCCACGCGTGGGTCGATCACGCTCGACGGTCAACCGTTGGCGGCTCTCGGAGCCGACCGGTTTGCGGCTCTGGGCGTCGCCCGGACGTTTCAACATGGGCGAGTGTTCGGCAATCTCTCGGTGCTCGACAACGTCCTGATCGGCGCCCACGCGCGTCGGCGGTTGGCGCACATTGGCTCGACGCCTCTGGCGATCCTGGCCGAGCTCGCGGCCGGCCTCGTCCGGCCGGGGTTCGTGGCGGCGGAAGAGCGCGCCTTCCGGGCCGAAGCGGAATCGATCCTGGCGTTGTTCGGCGACCGTCTCCTGCCGCGCTTGCACGAGCCGGCTCACAGCCTGTCGTACGCGAATCGGCGCCGGGTCGAGCTGGCCCGGGCGCTGGCGGCTCGGCCGAGGGTCTTGCTGCTCGACGAGCCGACCGCCGGCATGAACCTGACGGAGACCGCCGAAGCGCTGGCCTTCATCCAACGCCTGCAGGATCGACGCCTGACGATCTTGCTGATCGAACACAAGCTCTCGCTGGTCATGACGCTCTCCGATCGCGTGCTGGTGATGGATGATGGCCGGGTCATCGCTGCCGGTGTGCCCGAAACCGTTCGAACCAACCCGCAGGTGATCGAGGCCTACCTGGGGCATGCGCGCCGAACGCCGCCTGAAGCGGAGGATGGGGCGACACGGGCCGGTCCCGCCGACCCGTTCGCGGCCTGGAACGTCCCGGTGGTGAACCCATGACACAGACGATCGCGGGAGAGCCGCTGCTCGACATCGACGCGATCGACACGTACTACGGCGCGATGCAGGTGCACTTCGGCCTGCGCCTGGCTGTCGGTGTCGGCGAGATCGTGTGCTTGCTGGGGGGCAACGCCAGCGGCAAGAGCACGACCATGAAAGTCATCCTCGGGTTGGTTCGCCCGCGTGCAGGGCGGGTGCGTTTTGCAGGCGCAGACATCACGGGTTGGGAGACGCCCAGAGTCATCGCGCGTGGCCTCGGCTCTGTGCCCGAAGCGCGACGGATCTTTCCGGCCATGACCGTACGCGAGAATCTGTTGATGGGCGCGTACTTGCGACAGGATCGAGCGGCGGTGAGTGAGGATCTCGAGCGCATCCTCGACCTGTTTCCACGCCTGCGTGAGAGGCTTTCGCAACGGGGCGGCGTGCTCAGCGGCGGCGAACAGCAGATGCTGGCGATCGGCCGGGCCTTGATGGGCCGGCCGCGGCTCATCTGCATGGACGAGCCGACCATGGGGCTCTCACCGCTGTATGTGGACCGCGTCCTGGAGTTGATCCAGACCATCAACCGTCAGGGGGTCACGATCTTCATGGTGGAGCAGAACGCCAATCTGGCCCTGCAAATCGCGCACCGCGGCTATGTCCTCCAGAACGGCCGAATCGTCCTGGAGGGGGCGGCCGCCGCGTTGCTGCGCAGTGCCGAAGTTCAGGACGCCTATCTGGGCGGTTCAGCGGCGCCCGCGGCCTAATCGTCATCAAACTCGCGCGGGCCGGCTTTCGATCGAGGGCCGGGCAGCGCCGTATACAGGAGGAGCACCATGTCCGTTCAATCATCGACCAACGAAGGTCCACTCGGCACGCGCAACATCGTCCTGTCGGGCGTCCTGCTCGCCGTCGCCTTGATCCTGTCGTTGACGCGCCTCGGATACTTTCCGGTGCCGTTTCCGACACAGGAGTCGACGATCCTGCATATTCCGGGCATCATCGGCGCGGTTCTCGGCGGCCCGGTGGTCGGTCTGATCGTCAGCCTGGTCTTCGCCTTCGACGCGTACACGCGTTTCGTTGGCGCTTACACCTGGCCGAACGCGGTCGCGCCGATCCTCACGTTGTTCGTCTCAAGGCTCCTGATCCCGATCGTGGCCTGGCTGGTTTATCGGGCGCTGCATAAGTCCAACGAGCTGGTTGCGTTGGGTGTGGCGGGGGCCGCCGGATCGCTGACCAACACAGCTGCTGTGGTCGGCTTCGCGATCGCGTTCGGCGTCCTGACGGTTGACGTCATCCCCGTGATCCTGCCGGCGGTGATGTTCGAGTTGGTGCTATCGGCGGTCGTGACGGTGGCTGTGGTCGCGGCCTACAAGCGTCTGTCGGTTGGACGCACGAGATCGTCCGTGTAGCAGTGGAATGGATGACCGCCACGAGTCGGCGATTGAAGCGTCGATGACCCACGCCTCGGCACAGCGCATGGATGAACTGTTGTGGCGTTCACCCTGCCAGCCGAAAGGTCTGATTGGCACGGTACCCGCTCAAACGGGATCCAGGGCTCGATGACAACGTCGATGCCTCGACGCTCGTCAAGATGCAGGCGTCATCGGTATGGCACAGCCTGACGCCGCAACCATCGATAAGCGGCATGGCGATGCATTCCACTCCCGTCAAGCGGTGTCCGTGGGTGTACCTTGAGCATCTGGGTCAGCCGAGGCCGTGGTCGCGGGCGTAGACGGCGGCCTGGGTGCGGTCGCGCAACCCCAACCGGCTCAGCAGGTTGCTGATATGGTTCTTGATCGTTCCTTCGCTGACGAAGAGCTGAGCAGCAATCTCCCGGTTAGTCGCGCCTGTGGCAATCAAGCGCAGCACATCCCGTTCTCTGGGCGTGAGGGGTTCGGTTGAAGCGGGCTCTGGCGCCGATATGTTCCGATCCGGCGCCCGCGACGCTGCCTTGACCAACCGGGCGGCGACGGCGGGGTTCAAGGGGAGAAGGCCAGACCGGGCCAACCGAATGGCATCGGCGAGTTCATCGTCCGGCATGTCTTTGAGGAGGTAACCGCTGGCGCCCGCGCGCAATGCGTCGACGATGGAGGCCTCGTCGTCGAAGGTCGTCAGCATCAGGACCAACGTGTCGGGCAGGCGCGATTTGATCTCGGCGGTTGCCGCGACGCCGTCCATCACCGGCATGCGGATATCCATCAACACGACATCCGGCAGGAGCGCCAGGGCCATATCGACCGCCGCCCGGCCATCGCCACTCACGCCGACGACGTCGATGCCGGGTCTCAGGGCCAGCAACGAGGAGATGCCCTCACGGATCAGCCGTTGGTCATCGACGACCAGTACCCGGACGGTGCGTTGTTCATCGCTGGAGTTCATGGCGATGACTCCCGTGTAAATGCCTGTGCGCCCCGTTTGACGTCAGGGTCGCGTGGGATGTCCAGAGTCAGTTGTGTACCGGAGCCGACCGCGCTGGCGACCGCCAGAGTTCCGCCAGCCAGCGCTGCGCGTTCACGCAAGCCCGACAGGCCGTAATGCCTGTCGGGCTCTGGACGTACGTCCCCCGTTGCAGCGAAACCCACTCCGTCATCGCGCACGATCAAGGTCGCGCGCTCCGGGACGAACACAATGTCGATCCAGACGTGACTCGCCCTGGCGTGCTTTTGAACGTTTGTCAACGCCTCCTGCGCGGCGCGATACAGGGCCAGCTGCGTCCGTTGGGCAAAGCCGTCCTCCGTGCCTTCGAAGTGCAGAAAGATCTCGAGGGGAGCATGCCGGCCGTTGGCGACAAGCCGCTCGATCGCGGCACGTAACGAAAACGCCGTCTGACCATCACGCAATGTGGCGACCGACTCGCGAACATCGCGTAAGGCGTCGCGCGCTGCATGTTCGGCATCCTCGATCGCGCGGTCGGCCTGGGTCGGGTCGATGCCGCGAAACGCCCGCGCCTTTCCCAATTGGATCGTGATCGCGGTCAGATGGTGGCCAAGGCCGTCATGGATCTCACGGGCCAGGCGGTTACGCTCCTCGGTGGCGGCCAGTTCGCGCTGGCGCGCCAGCGAAGCCTCCAACTCGGCATGCGATTGCTCAAGCGCTCGCAGCAGGGTTTCAGACCGTTGCCGACCCGCTTCGCGGCGGGCCAGCGCGTCCGCCATGAGCACGGCAAAGATCAACCCGATGGCAAAGATCAGAAGTACCGTCACGTATTCGCGATTGGCCGCCCAAAGCGGATCCTGTCCAGCCAAATGAATCAGGAGCACCCCGAAGTAGGCGCTGCCGAGCCCGATACTGGCCGCACGCCCGAACAAAGCGTAGGCCCAGAGGGGACCGATCAGATACAGGAACTTCGAGAAGCCGGCGCAATCGACTGAGGCGGTCAGTTCGATCAGGGCAAACTGGGCCACGAGAAACGCAACGCCCCATAACCCGGAAGAGCGGCCCCTCTGATTGATCCAGCTCTCAAGGCCGACCTGCGCCGCCAGCGCAAACCCGAGCCAGACTGAGTTGAGCGACAGCGGCGCGACCCCGCACAATCCGGTGGCTCCGAAGTAGAGATGGCTGGACAAGACGCCGAGACAAAGGGCGACGACCACCACTCGCACCGATGGCGAGACGACCTGATGAGCAGCAGGATGGCGGCCTAAGACCCCGGGCATGTTGCTCAGCAGGGTAGCACATGCCGAAGAGCCCCGGCAATCTGCCGAGTGGCCAAAAGGATTGGCCGTTCGGCAGCGGTCGGATCCGCCAACTCTGGCCAGGCGGCACACGCCGCATAAGGCTGTTATCGCCACAATGGATGTCGCCGGCCGATTCATACCCTTCGGCCATCCACGCCCCGCGCCCGGTCGCTGAAGGAGTCCATCGCGATGGCTGCCCGATTTCTGCGTTACACGAACACCGCCCTCCTGATCTTGCTTGTCTCCCTGACCGCCACCGGCCTGTATGGTCTGGCGTATGTCCTGCCGGCCTGGACGTTCGAGTTGCACCGGATCGCGGCCTGGGCCGTGGTGGCGTTGGCGCCCTGGAAGGCCGTGATCGCCTGGCGTTCGTTGCGGCGCGGCCCTGACGTTCGGTTTGATCGGAGCACCATGCTGGTAGTCTCTCTTGTGCTGACCCTGCTGGTCGGTCTCGTGCTCCTGAGCGGAATCCTGTGGACCTGGCGCCTGGGGCCTCAGGTGGTCTGGCTCGGTGAGGTTGGCGATACCCTGATCGATGGACACTGGATCCTCGGGCTGGTGCTCTGGTTGCCGTTGCTGGCTCATCTCATCCGACGCTGGCCCAAACCGCGCGTGAGTGACTTCACGGCGCGTCGCAGCGCGCTCAAATCGCTAGGCCTGGCCGTGGCCGGGCTCGCCGGTTGGCAGGTCGCTGAGGCGTTGGCTCGATGGCGGATGGATCCACAGGCGCCGCGGACCTTCACCGGCTCGCGCCTGGCTGAGCCTTATGGCGGCAACGCGATGCCCGTGACGTTGAGCCTGGGCGAACGCGAACTTGTCGTTGACCCTCATACATGGTCGCTCACCCTCGTGGATGGGCAGGCCACGATGACGCTGACATATGCTCAACTTCTGGCTCTTCCGATGACGGAGCTCGAAGCCACGCTCGATTGCACAACGGGTTGGTATAGCCCGCAACGTTGGGGCGGCATCCTGCTGTCGGACGTGCTATCGACCGCTTATCCCGCCGGACGGACGGTCAGGGCCGTAAAGCTCATGGGCGAGTCAGGCTATAGCACCATTCTGATCGGCGATCATGTGAATGATCTGCTTCTGGCGACTCACCTGGGCGGCGAGCCGCTCGCCCCTCGACATGGCTTCCCAGTGCGCGCGGTGGCTCCCCGAAGCCGCGGCTGGCAGTGGGTGAAATGGCTGGCAAAGGTGGAGGTGTTGGCTTAGGCGATCCGGGGACCGGCACACGCTGTGGCGATGGGCCCGTACAACCGCATCAGGCGTCAAGGACGGGGCATCAGACTGTGCGCCGCGCCTTGAATTCGTTATAATGCTTGCTATCGGGCGCAGCGACGCATTGTGGCGGCGGATGCCATGCCAACCTGTGTAGCACTCTGCGTGGACAGCCGTGGATAACCTCGACACCATCGACTACAACACCCCCGATGCCGGAGACCTGTACGACGAGTTGCCGCTTTGGTCCGCGCCGTTCGGGCTCTGGATATTGGATCGTGTTCCCCTTGGACAGACGTCTACGATATTGGACCTGGGCTGCGGGACCGGGTTCTTGTCCATTGAGCTTGCCGAACGATGCGGCCCGTCGTCGACGGTCATTGCGGTCGACCCGTGGGCAGCCGCTATGGAGCGACTGCGGCGAAAAATCAGGCACAGAGGGCTGGCCAACATTCAGCTGAAGGAAGTGGATGCGGTAGGGCTCGACCTGCCGGATCAGTCAATCGACGTCATTGTGTCCAATCTGGGCGTGAATAACTTCATGGACCCAGGCGCTGTCATGCGAGTCTGTTCGCGACTCGCTAGGCCGGGTGCCGCCTTCCTGCTGACGACGAATCTCGTCGGACATATGGCCGAGTTCTATGCCGTCTTCCGGAAGGTTCTCCTGACCACCGGGCAAGGCGATCGGATCGAGGCCCTCGACTCACACATCAATCATCGAGCCACGATCGCCTCTGTCTCGGCCTCGCTTGCAAACGCGGGCTTTGGCGTGTCGGAGGTCGACGTGAGCGCATTTCGCCTTCGGTTTGCCAGCGGCTCAGCGCTGTTGCGCCATTACTTCATCAGGCTTGGCTTTCTCCCGGCCTGGGCGGAAGTCCCGACGGCTGATAAGGTGCGCCCGACCTTCGAAGCGCTTGAGAATGAACTGAATGCCCTGGCGCTCGAACGAGGAGAAATCGCCCTGACGATCCCGATGGCGTGTATCTTTGCGCGGAGGGAGTAGAAGCCGATACGGGCCAGCAAGATGCCGGGTCCGACTCATCGCACGCAAGGGGGAAAGGCACTATGACGTCGTTCGACTCCCACAAGGCCGTTGAATCCTTTCCGATGGAGTCCCTCGTCGTCAGTCAATTCGTCGACGAGGGGCTGGGTAATGCCTCCTATGTGTTGGCGTCCAGGACGACGGGAATAGCCGCCGTCGTCGACCCGCAGCGTGACGTCGACAAGTACGTTCGCGTGGCTGATGGCCTCGGCCTAAAACTGAAGTATGCGCTCGAGACCCACCTGCACGCCGACTTCGTCACCGGGGCGCACGAACTTGCTCATCGCCTGGGTCTTCCCCACTCGCATGATCGCCGCGACAGCTCGTTCCAGATCGGTGTGGGCGCGAGTGCTCAGGCCACCTTCGAACATCTCTCGCTCCGCGACGGCGATCGACTCTCACTGGGCGACTGTTCGATCGGTGTACTCGACACGCCCGGTCATACACCCGAACACATCAGCTATGCCGTGTACGCCGAAAACAGTGCACAGCCTGGCGCACTGTTCAGCGGCGGTTCACTCATCGTCGGCGGCACCGGCCGACCCGACCTGCTGGGCAACTCTCACACCGTTCCGCTTGCCCGGGCCCTTCACCGCACCATTCATTCCGTCGTCTCCGAACTGCCAGATAGCGTGGTGGTGTATCCGACTCATGGTTCGGGTTCGTTCTGCAACACCACCAGCACTGGCGCTCGGACGACTACCATCGGACACGAACGCCGAACCAATCCCTTTTTTCAATTGGTCGAGGAAGAGGCCTTCGTTCGACGCGCCACCACGAACCTCTCGAGCTATCCGACTTACTACGGCCAATGTCGGTCGATCAACCGCGCAGGCCCTCGGATTCTAGGCGGCGTTCCTGTCTTGCCTGCCTTGAGCCCCGATGAAGTCGCACGCCAATTTCAAGCCGGCGTCGCGATCGTCGACATCCGCCCGAGCTCGGACACGGTCGCCGCACACATACCCGGTGCATACGGGATTCCCCTGGCGACACCACTTGGAACCTGGGCGGGGTGGGTCATCCCGTTTGGCACTCCCCTCATCCTGGTCGCCGACACAGCCGAGCAGCGCCTCGAGGCCACGCTCCAACTGATCCGGATCGGCTACGACAACCTGCGCGGCTATCTCTCGGGCGGCATCGATGCCTGGTGCGAATCGGGACGTCCGGTTGCGCATTGGAAGACGCTCCACGCGGATGAGTTGCATAGCTGGCTCGCCGCAGGGGATGGACCCCGCGTCCTGGATGTGCGCTACGCGAGCGAATGGGCTCGATCACACATCCGAGGAGCGCGACACATCGAGGCTGGCGCTCTGCCCGGAGTCGGACCAGGGACGCTTCCGTTGGATCGCCCGCTGGTGGTTCATTGCGCCAGAGGACTTCGGTCGACGGTGGCTCTTTCGATCCTGGAGCGGCTGGGTCACTCGAACCTTTACGCGCTTGACGGCGGCCTCGACAACTGGGTTGCCGCCGGCTATCCCACAGAACAGGCAAGGTAGCTCCGATGTTTTCCGTAGCGGTCATTGGCGCCGGCGCCAGTGGTTCTTTAGTCGCTGCCCACTTCAGCCGATACGCCGCTGAGGGAGCTCGCCTGGTGCTGGTGGGCGTGTCAGCGCGACCCGCGCGCGGGCTGGCCTATGAAACTTCCGATCGCGTTCATCTGCTGAACGTCCCGGCCGGCAATATGAGCGCATTTCCTGACGATCGCGAGCACTTCTGCCGCTGGGCGGGCATCGACGCCGGCGCCTTCGCGCCACGCAGCCTCTATGGGGACTATCTGGCCTCGGTTTGGGCTGACACGCTTCAGTCAGGGTTCGTCACAGCCACCCAGGGAGTCGCCACGCGGCTGTCGCGCGGCTCAGACCATTGGGAAGTGGCCATGGCAGACGGCGCGGTCTTTCGGGCGCGGGCCGTTGTTTTGGCAGTTGGAAATGTGCTCGAGCCCCGTGACCCGTTCGATACCAGCTGCATCGCTCCGCTGTATCAGCGGAATCCCTGGTCAGCCGATCACGCCAGAGGCCTAAGCGCGCAAGACCCGGTCCTGTTGGTCGGCACCGGCTTGACCATGGTGGATGTGGTGCTTTCCCTGCGCGAGAATGGTCATCGCGGCATCATTCATGCGGTCTCGCGCCATGGCCGATTGAGCCAATCGCATCGGCCTTACACGGCTCGCCCCTTGACACACTTTCCCGCTGCCTTTGCTTCGCCCGTGACGGCTTTGCGCTGGATCCGCGCTGAGTCTCACGTGGCGGACGACTGGCGATCAATCGTTGACAGCCTGCGCCCGCACACTGCTGCGATCTGGCGAAGCTGGACGCTGGCTCAGCGCGCCTCCTTCCTGCGCCATGCGCGGAGCATGTGGGACATCCATCGGCATCGCATGGCGCCCGAGAACGCTGCCCGTCTTGATGAATGGATCGGCAGCGGCACGCTCAGGCTCTACGCCGGACGCGTGCAATCTGCCGAACTCCTTGATGACACCCAGGTGCGACTCACGCTGCGACACCGCGGGTGCGATCGATCTCAGACGCTCGATGTGGCCCGTATCATCAACTGCACCGGACCCGATCGCAACTTCTCGGAAACGAAAGACCCGTTGCTCGCCCAACTGCGACAAAGCGGTTGGATGACACCCGACGCCCTTCACCTTGGAATCGAAACGGATGAAGAGGGTCGCGTGCTGCGTGACGGGGGCCAACCCGCCGCCGATCTGTATGCCATCGGCCCGCTTCGGATCCCCTCTCTCTGGGAGTCCATCGCCATGCCCGAAATTCGGGTGCAGGCGGTAGACCTGGCCCGGAGACTTGCGAAAGGCGCTGCCGTATAGATGCCCTTGGCCGGGCAATGGCGTGCATTGCCTGAGCAGACACAGCCGGGTGAACCTGTACGTCGATCGGGCTTATGTAGCCCGGAACTGACCGTGGCATCACGGAATCAGTTGTTCACTTCCTCGCCGAAGCCTCGAAACCCGCCGAGACGTAACCCTCGTCGGTTTCGCAAAGCGTGACGCCGTAGCTGTCGATCAACGGCATGGCGATGCTTTCCATCTCGGTCAACCAGAGTGCTCCGCCGTAGAACGCGTCTTTGAGCGGCTCGCGTTGTTCAAGCGTAGGGAAGCTGCGCAACCAGATGAACTGGTTCGGGTTTTCGACGTCCAGCAGCGGGCCGAGGACGTCCATGCCGGCCGCGCGCAGCGCCGGGATGGCGCGCGTCTTGAAGAACTCGAGGAACTCGGCCCGACGACCGGGCTTAATGCGATAGGTACGGACTTCGACGATCATGGTGGCCTTTCCGATAACGAATTGCATTCAAGTGATGAGATCACTATAGTGAGTACCATGCAAAATGACCAGAAGGCACCCCGAGGTAACTTCAAAGGTCAACGACGAGCGAACCCGGTCAGCGGGTGTCCGTTGACGGCGGCGCTTACGGCGATCGGCGGCAAGTGGAAGTTGATCATCATCTACTGGCTGGCGGAATCACCCAAACACTTTGCCGCGCTGCGGCGCGCGATTCCGGGGCTCTCGCAGAAAGTACTGACCCAACAGCTGAAAGAGCTGGTGCAGGATGGGCTTGTGGCACGCACACCGACAGGTGATCTCCCGGCGCCGATTGAATACGCGCTGACGGAGTACGGACAATCGGTGCTGCCGCTGGTCGAAGGGGTTCGCCAGTGGGGCGGAGAGCACCTCAAGCGTCATTCAGCTTCTGCCAATGAGGGTTACCTGATCGGGGGGCTTGACAGTCGAAGCGATATCTCATAATCTCATCGCCAATCGCATAGCATTGTTGCTCTTATCCAGAGAGGCAGAGGGACCGGCCCGTTGAAGCCTCGGCAACCAACTCGCAAGAGTCAGGTGCCAACTCCGGCAGTACCGACGATCGCATCGTCGCATTCTGGAAGATGAGAGTAAGGGTTACTAGCTTCACGCGCCCCTTCTCACATCCAGGAGGGGCTTTTTGTTTCCCCCTCTGGCCTCTCTGGATCGATCGTACCAAGGAGAGGCCATGTCAACCTGCTCGACACACTCACTCGAAACGACTCTATCGCAGGCTCGCGCGACCTGTAGGCGCTGCGTCGAGGCAATCGACCGTCATTGCGAAAGTGATGCCGCCGTTGGTGCGCACGTTTCTGTCGCTTTGGCCCTGAGTGACCGCCATGGCGTCGAGGCGAACAGCAATGCGGAGTCTGTCTATCAGGCGATCAGATTGGCGCTGGAGCAGTGTTGTGAGGGCATGACGGGAATTGCCATGTGTCAGGATGACTATCGCTCAATCACATCATTGCATCTGCGAACATCAGCATTTGCTAACTAGGAGGAAAGAAGGATGTCACTCCGAAATAGATCCGCACACAGTGCGTTACTGGCGGTTGCCCTGGCGGCAGCCGCGTGCTCACCCGCCGCCACGCCAGCCCCGACGTCCCAGGCACCTACAGCCGAAGCCACCCAGGGGGCCGTCACCCTGACGTGGGCGTTCTGGGGAAGCCCAGAGGAGGCCGCCAGTCATCGACTGGTCGCGGACGCGTTCACCAAGGAACATCCCGACATCAAGATCGAGACCTGGAATGAGCCCTGGGACAACTACTTCACCAAGATCCAGGCGCTGTGGGCCAGCGGCGATCCGAAAGCTGTCCCCGACGTAGCCTTCTTGTGGCCGACTCCGAAGTACGCGGCCGAGGGCGTGCTTGAGAACCTCGACCCGTACATTCAGAAGTCCGGCTACAACCTGAACGACTACTGGGGTGGCCTGCTCGAGTCCGCCAAGTACAACGGCAGCGTGTACGGGCTCCCGCGCGATATCGAGGTCAACGTCCTGTACTACAACAAGACCCTGTTCGACAAGGCCGGAGTCGCCTATCCGAACGACAACTGGACCTGGGATGACCTGTTAGCTGCCGCCGAAAAGCTGACTGTGAAAGATGCCAGCGGCAAGGTGACGCAATATGCCCTGGCGGTGGAAGGCGGCAAATTCGCCAAGTGGGTGAATCAAAACGGCGGCGGAATTCTTGACGACTACGTCAACCCGTCGAAGTGCCGGTTGGCGGATCCCGAATCGATTGCCGGGGTCAAGTTCTTTGCCGATCTGATGAACAACGGCTATGCCATCCGCGATGCCGACCTGAGCCAGGCCGGCGGCGACGAAGCGGTCTTCCTGAGTGGGCAGGCGGCCATGATCATCCAGAACACGAGTCGCGTCTCCGCGTTCAACAAGGCCAACCTGAACTACGATGTGGCTCTTGTTCCGATCCCCAAGGGTGGCAAACGCTGGAACCCGGCGGGCGGCGCGGCCTGGGTGATCAGCGCTCAGAGCGACAACAAGGACGCAGCCTGGACGTTCCTGTCGTGGCTGCAGAGCAAGGATGGCGGCGAGAAGATCTATACCGAGCGTGGAGAGATCTTCCCGGCGTTGCAGTCAGCAGCTAACTCGCCGGCGTTCCTGACTGACCAGCCTCCGGCCAACAAACAGGCGATCGTCACGGAGGCGGGCGCTTCCGGAGTCGGTGGCTTCGGCTACTTCCCCGATTGGGATGAGCTGAATGGGACCATCATCTCGCCGGTACTGCAAAAGATCTGGACGGGCGAAGCCGACCCCCAACAGGTGCTCCCTGAGTTGTGCCAGAATGTCGATCAGTTCCTGAAGGATAAGGGCTACCCGAAGAAGTAAGCGCTGACATGCCGGCCGGGCAGGCGAGCACATGGATGACCATGTGCCCGCCTGTCTGGCCGGCCGAGCGCAGCGATGGAAGCTATGTCTCGAAATCCTGCGCACGCGTCTCTGCGGCTTCGTCGCCTGTTTCGCTGGCGACCTCACCAGCAATGGGAGGCGTATCTCTTCATCCTGCCCAGCGTGCTGGGCTTTTCGGTGTTCGTCTTCGCCGCGTTGATCGCGTCCCTGGGCATCAGCCTGACGGATTGGGGGTTAGTGGGTCCAAAGGCCTTTGTGGGTCTCGACAACTACAGATCCCTGCTGAGGGATCCGGTCTTTGCGCTCGCTCTTGGCAACACAGCCTTCTACGTCGTGACGATCGTGCCGTTGCAACTGATCCTTGGGTTGCTCCTGGCGCTCGCACTCAATCAGGGCTTGCGAGGACGTGAGACCTTTCGCATGATCTATTTCCTGCCCGTCGTCACCACGCTGGTGGCGGGCGCGATCGTCTTCCGGTTACTGCTGGGCTCGAACGGGCCATTGGCCGACGCGGTCTCAGCAGTCGGGCGCTTGATCGGGCAGCCGCTCAGCCTGCCCGACCTGCTGGGCAGCACGCGTTACTCCAAGTGGGCGGTCGTGCTGCTGACCCTCTGGAAGAACACCGGTTTCACCCTGGTCGTCTACCTGGCCGCGCTGCAGGGCGTGCCGCAAGAACTCTATGATGCCGCTCACGTCGACGGCGCTACGAGCTGGCAGCGGCTTCGCCACGTCACGGTGCCATTGATCAGCCCCACGACCTTCTTCTTGTTCATCCTGCAAACGATCGGCGCCTTTCAGCTTTTCGCCGAACCGTTCGTGTTGACGCGCGGCGGGCCGGCGCAATCCTCCCTGTCGATCGTGCAACACATCTACGACAGCGCGTTTCGTTTCGCGCTCATGGGAAAGGCCTCGGCGATTGCCTGGTTTCTCTTTTTCTTCATTTTCGGTTTCACGCTGCTTCAGAACTATTTCCAACGGCGATGGGTGCACTATGAAACGGAGTGACAGGCGGCTTCCTGCGGCTGTTTCGATGCACGTCGAGATTCATCGCCGATCCCGCCGCCTGATCGACGGCGCGACGGACGAGAGTCACTGGCCATGCAAGCGTTGAGTCCACGCTCGACGACGCGCCTGGGTCAGCCTGCGCGTGGGCTGTTGTACACGGCACTGGTTCTGGGCAGCCTGATCATGCTGGCGCCGTTCCTGGTGATGGTGGTCGTGTCACTGTGGCCGAACCAGGCGTTTTTGGAGCGGCGGTTCCCGCTGGAGCAGATCACGCTCGCGAACTTCAGCGAGACGTTTCAGGTGATTCCGTTTGGACGTTACATCCTGAACAACGCAATCGTGGCGGTCACGGCCACGGTGCTTCAGATCCTCATCTCGTCACTCGCGGCGTTTGCGTTCGCGCGGCTTCGTTTCTGGGGGCGTGACAGCCTCTTTCTGATCTACCTCGCCACGCTGATGATCCCCTCCCAGATCACCCTGATCCCGAACTTCCTGATCATCCGGGCGCTAGGTTGGTACGACAGCTACCAGGCCTTGATCGTGCCGGCCTTGTTCAGTGCGTTGGGCACGTTCTTGCTTCGGCAGTATTTCAAAACCATCCCCTTGGAGCTGGATGAGGCTGCGCGCATGGACGGCGCCTCGAGCCTGCGGATCTGGTGGCAGATCATCCTGCCCCAGAGCTGGCCTGTGATCGCGGTGTTGGCGGTCTTCTCGTTTCAGGCGACCTGGAACGACTTCCTCTGGCCGCTTGTGGTGACCAGCTCCGACTCGATGCGCACCATCCCCATCGGGCTGTCCTATTTTGTGGGGCAATACAGCACCGCGTGGAATCTGTTGATGGCCGGCTCGGTCATCGCGCTGTTGCCGGTGCTCATTGTGTACTTCGTCGCTCAGAAGACCTTCATTCAGGGTGTGACCCTGACGGGAATGGGAGGGCGGTAAATCGTCTGGCGGCGCCTTGAGACGGCTTCGCTTGTCTCTCCGTAACGAGCGGCAGATCTCTGTCACCTGATCGGGGGGCTTGACAGCTAAGGCGATATCTCATATTGTCTTCGCCAATCACATAGATCTGCTGCTCTTATCCAGAGAGGCTGAGGGACCGGCCCGTTGAAGCCTCGGCAACCAACTCGCAAGAGTCAGGTGCCAACTCCGGCAGTACCGACGATCGCATCGTCGCATTCTGGAAGATGAGAGTAAGGGTTACNNGCTTCACGCGCCCCTTCTCACATCCAGAAGGGGTTTTTCGTTTCCCCTCTGGCCTCTCTGGATCATTCGCATCTGGGAGGGGCCATGTCATCCTGCCGAACCTGTCACTGCAAACCTGTTTGTGCCCGGCCAACCTGTCCGTGCTGCGCTGTCGATCGTGACCGATGAGCGCACAGACGACGATCACGGCCGTCGCGTATCTGGCGCTCAGCGCACATCTCGAAGCGGCCTATCCCCATGAAGGCGCTGGCCTTCTGCTGGGCAAGGCAGATCGCATCGATCGCGCCATCACAAGTGTGCTGACGCTGCCCAATCGCTGGGACGATGCCGAGCAATATCATCGTTTCCTGCTCACGCCGCAGGACATGCTCGCCGGCGAGCACGAGGCGGCCCGTCGCGGCCTCGACGTCATCGGCATCTTCCACTCGCATCCCGACCATCCGGCCGAGCCCTCGGGCTTCGACCGCGACTGGGCGCTGCCCTGGTACGTCTACACCATCTCGCGCGTCAGCGACGGCCGGCTCGACCACACCCGCGCCTGGCGGCTCCGCGACGATCGCACCGGCTACACCGAAGACACGTTCTCCATCATTGGCCAACCTCAAAGGACACCATGACCACCATCCGCATCCCCACTCCACTGCGCCAGTACACCGCCGGCCAGGCCGAGATCGCCGTCGCGGGAACAAACGTATCGACGGCACTCGACGACCTCGCCGGGCAGTATCCAGGCCTGCGTGGCCACCTGTACACTGAACAAGGCCAGTTGCGCGGCTTCGTCAACATCTTCCTCAACGACGAAGACGTGCGCTACCTGCAGGGCGCGGCCACGCCGATCGCCGACACCGATCGCCTGGTGATCGTGCCGAGCATCGCGGGCGGCAGCGACGCGCCGCTGGTCAAGGTCGATCACGCCGCGCTGCGCGTCAACCAGGCCACGATCATCACGCTCGCGGTGTTGGGCTTCGTGGTCAACGCGCCCTGGCTGGTGGCACTGGTGGCTGCCGTCATGACGATCGGCACGCTGCTGCAGCGCCCAGGCTTCAAGCCGCTGTACGCGAGCGTGCTCAAGCCGCTGGGCTGGGTCAAGCCGGACGTGATCGCCGACAACGCCGAACCGCATGTCTTCGCACAGGGGCTGGGCGCGGCGTTCCTGTGGGGCGCCACGATCGCGCTCTTCGCAGGGGCTGGCGTGTTGGGCTGGGCGCTGACCTGGCTGGTGATTGCGCTGGCGGCGCTCAACCTGTTCGCGGGCTTCTGCGCCGGCTGCTTCGTCTACTACTGGCTGGCGCGGCTCAAGGCGCCGGGCTTCCTGAAGACGCCGCCGGCCGGCACCTTCCCGGGGCTGCGGCCGCGCGGGTGAGACCTACAGGACCGCGGACCGCAGTGAGTTGACGACAGGACACGAGTTGCGAGGTAAAGGCATGTCGGTTGAGGATCTGCTCGCTCGTTCGTTGATCGCGATCGCCCTGGCGGTGGGGGGCTTCCTCGCATTCCGCGTGTGGCGCGGCACTCAACTGCGGCGCGTGCGCGAGGCCGGCCCGACGACGCCCGGCCTGGCGGAGTGGCAGTACGGCCGGCGTGCGATCCTGTACTTCACCACACCCGACTGCGCGCCCTGCCGCACGACGCAACGGCCGACGCTGCGCCGGCTGGAGTCTGAGCTGGGCGACGCCGTGCAGGTGATCGAGATCAACGCTGCCGAGGAGCGCGCCATCGCGGATCATTGGGGCGTGCTCTCGGTCCCGACGACCTTCGTGCTGGGCGAAGACGGCCGCCCGCGCCATGTCAACATCGGCGTGGTTGGAATGGATCAGTTGAAGCGCCAGCTGGAGATCGGGCCCAGTCAGTGACTCGATCGAGGAAGTGACATCACATGTTCGCCTGGTCTACGCTCACCGCATTCGTCGTTGCGAGCATAGCGATCATCCTTGCGCCCGGGTTGGCGCAGGCGTTGGTCCTGGCGACCACCCTGAATGAAGGACGTCGATCGGGATTCATGACGGCGGTTGGCCTCAATGTAGGCACCCTCATCCATGCGGTGGCTGCCGCCCTGGGTCTCTCGGCCGTGTTGATGACGTCGGCCCTGGCCTTCTCAATCGTGAAGTTCGTGGGGGCCGTGTACCTGATCTACCTCGGCCTGCGGGCCGTGTGGGAGAGCCGGACGACCGATTATGTGGCCGACCGCGGCACGCCGGCGACGACATCGTTTGTCAAAGCGGTGCTCACCGGGGTGCTCAATCCAAAGGTGGCGTTGTTCTTTCTCGCCTTCCTGCCGCAATTCGTCGACCCGAGCCGCGGCCAGGTCGTCTGGCAATTCCTGGGGCTCGGCGCCTTGCTGGCCGTCATGGACGTGTTCTACGAGACGGTGTTGATCGCGACTGCGGGCGCGGCTCGCGCTGCCCTGCTGCAAAGCGCCCGGTTCGAACGGTGGCGCCAGAGGCTCATGGGCGGCGTGCTGATCGCTCTCGGGCTGCGCCTGGCCTTGCTTGAACGCAACTGACTGACATCCGACGGTTGAATCCGAGTTGTGAAAGGGACTTTCTGACACCCATGTCGATCACTCTGAACCGCGTCGCGCCTGAGGCTGTGACGCTGAGTAATGAAGAGATCCTGCGCTACAGCCGGCATCTAATCATGCCGGAGGTGGCGCTCGAGGGGCAGAAGAAGCTCAAGGCCGCCAGCGTGCTGCTGATCGGCACCGGCGGGCTGGGCTCGCCCCTGGCGCTCTACCTGGCCGCGGCCGGCATCGGCAAGATCGGCCTCGTCGACTACGACGTCGTCGATCAGTCCAACCTTCATCGCCAGGTCATCCACGGCGAGTCGAGCGTGGGCGTGCTCAAGGTCGAGTCGGCCAAACGCCGCATGCTCGACCTCAACCCGGACATCGAGGTCGTGACCTACAACGAGCCTTTCACGTCCGAGAACGCGCTGCGCATCGCCGCCGACTACGACGTGCTGGTCGACGGCACCGACAACTTCCCGACGCGCTACCTGGTCAACGACGTCTGCGTGTTGCTCGGCAAGCCCAACGTCTACGGCAGCATCTTCCGCTTCGAGGGCCAGGCCTCGGTCTTCTACGCCAAAGAAGGACCGTGCTATCGCTGTCTGTTCCCCGAGCCGCCGCCGCCCGGGCTGGTGCCCTCGTGCGCGGAGGGCGGCGTCCTGGGCATCCTGCCGGGCACGATCGGCACGATCCAGGCCACCGAGACGATCAAGCTGATCCTGGGCATCGGCAGCAGCCTGGTCGGTCGGCTGATGCTCTACGACGCGCTGGCGATGTCGTTCGAGGAAGTCAAGCTGCGCAAGAACCCGCGCTGCGTGATCTGTGGCGAGCAGCCGACAGTGACCGAGCTGATCGACTACGAACAGTTCTGCGGCGTGCCCGGCCACGACCACGAGAAGGAAGAGAGCGGAAGCCGCTGGGATCTGCCGGCTACGGAGCTGGCGACGCGGCTGAAGGCCGGCGAGGATCTGAAGATCATCGACGTGCGCGAGCCGCACGAGTGGCAGATCTCGCACATCGAGGGCGCGCGGCTGATCCCGCTGGGCGAGCTGGCCGGGCGGATGCACGAGCTGGACTCGGCGCAGGAGTACGTGCTGCAGTGCAAGAGCGGCGCGCGCTCGATGAAGGCACTCGAGTTGCTCTACACGGCCGGCTTCCGCAAGCTGCACAACCTCAAGGGCGGCATCAACGCCTGGGCTCGCGAAGTCGATCGCAGAGTCGCACTCTACTGAAACGCTGAACGGCCCATCTTCAGTGTCGGCTGCAGTCAGGGGATGAGGGAGAGGAGGGGGACGAGAGACAGGATCATCTCGGTCATTGGTTCGCCAATTACATCGCATTGTGGCTCTTATCCAGAGAGGCAGAGGGACCGGCCCGATGAAGCCTCGGCAACCAGCTCGCGAGAGTCAGGTGCCAATTCCGGCAGCACCGACGAACCATCGTCGATTTCTGGAAGATGAGAGTGAGGGACCCCTCTAGCCCCTTCTCTCCTCCAGAAGGGGCGCTTGTTTGTCGACGTCAGATCACCGTTCAGGGAGGATGAACATGGCAAGCACCGCAACCACAACACCCACCGCACTCGGCGACATCGCCGCTCGGCAACTGGCCAACGTCACCAAGACGCCGCCGCAGTTGTCGACCATCTCGCCGCGCTGGCTCGTGCACCTGCTGCAATGGGTGCCAGTCGAGTCGGGTATCTATCGTGTCAACAAGGTCACGAACGCCACAAGGGTCGAAGTGGCCTGTGGGAACCAGGACGAGTCGGCTGAACTCCCGCAGACCTTTGTTGACTATGAGCCCAGGCCCCGTGAGTATTTCCTTAACACCGTTTCGACGATTCTCGACGTCCATACCCGTATCTCCGACCTCTACAGCGTTCCCCATGACCAGATCAAGGAGCAACTGCGCCTCACGATCGAGACGGTCAAGGAACGCCAGGAAGGCGAGTTGATCAACAACAGCGACTACGGCCTCATCAGCAACGTCGATCCAGCCCAGCGCATCTCGACCCGTACTGGCGCTCCCCAACCCGACGACCTGGACAACCTGATCACCAAAGTCTGGAAGGAGCCGGCCTTCTTCCTGACCCATCCGCTGGCGATTGCGGCGTTCGGGCGCGAGTGCACGCGCCGTGGTGTGCCACCGCCGACGGTCAGTCTGTTCGGCTCGCAGTTCCTGACCTGGCGCGGGTTGCCGTTGATCCCGTCCGACAAAGTGCCGGTCGAGAATGGCAAGACCAAGATCCTGTTGCTGCGCGTCGGCGAGAAACGCCAGGGCGTGGTGGGTCTGTATCAACCGAACCTTGTCGGCGAACAGAGCCCAGGACTGTCGGTGCGTTTCATGGGCATCGGCCGCGCGGCCGTGGCGTCGTACCTGATTTCGTTGTATTGCTCGCTGGCCGTGCTGACCGAGGATGCCCTGGCGGTGCTCGAGAACGTGGAGATCGGCAAGTATCATGAATATCCCGACACCTACAAATCCTGAAGCCGCCGGCCTGCCCAGCGAAGCCGCGTTGGCCCGACTCGCCAACGAGTTCTTTAAGCTGCTGCCGGGGACGTTGGCACCGACGCCGTCTCACGCAACCCGTCAGGAGCCCGTGATCGGCGCCGCCGCGCCGGCCCTCACCGCATCTCCTGCCGCGGCCCCTGCCGCGACATCATTGCCTGAGGTGGCGCGAGAAGGCCGCGCGGGAGGACGGCACCTTGAACTCCCCGCGACCTATGCGCCGGCACTGCCCACAGTCGATGTGCCGGCGATCACGCCGCGGTTGTCGCCATTCTATTTCCTGGGCGAGTTCGCGGCATATGTGCCGGCGAAAAGCACGGCGGATCGGGTCACCGCCCAGTCTGCCCAATTGCCAGGCGCATCGGATCTGAACGCCGCGTTGGCGCAGATCACGCTCGGTTTTGAGCCGCGGCCGGCGCCGGCGCCCGATGCCGCCTACTACTTCATCGATCCGGCCGTGCAACCGCCGGGTGTCGCGGCGGCTGCGCATCCGCCGTTCGACGTGCACGCTGTGCGTCGCGATTTCCCGATCCTGTCGGAGCGGGTCAACGGACGGCCGCTGGTCTGGCTCGACAACGCCGCCACCACGCAGAAGCCGCAAGCCGTGATCGACCGCCTCTCGCATTTCTACCGGCACGAGAACTCCAACGTGCATCGCGCCGCGCACGAACTCGCCGCGCGCTCGACGGATGCGTATGAGGGCGCGCGCAAGAAAGTCGCTGCGTTCCTCGGAGCCGGATCGCCGAACGAGATCGTGTTCGTGCGCGGCGCCACCGAAGGCATCAACCTGGTCGCCCAGACCTTCGGCCGCACGAAGCTGGGGCCCGGTGACGAGATCGTCGTTTCGCAACTCGAGCACCACGCCAATATCGTCCCCTGGCAGCAGGTCGCGGCCGAACGTGGGGCAAAGTTGCGCGTCATCCCGGTCGACGACGACGGCCAGATCCTGCTGGATGCGTACCAGCGCCTGCTCACCGACAGAACCAGGATCGTGGCGATCACGCAGGTGTCGAACGCGCTCGGCACGATCACGCCCGTGCAGGAGATCGTGGCTCTGGCGCATCGCGCCGGCGCAGTGGTTTTGGTCGACGGCGCGCAGGCGGTCTCGCACCTGCGCGTGAACGTCCAGGCGCTCGATGCGGACTTCTACGTCTTCTCGGGCCACAAGGTCTTCGGCCCGACCGGCATCGGCGTCGTCTACGGCAAGCAGGCGCTGCTCGACGATCTGCCGCCCTGGCAGGGCGGGGGGAACATGATCGCCGATGTGACTTTCGAGCGCACGTTGTATCAACAGGCGCCGGCGCGCTTTGAGGCCGGCACCGGCAACATCGCCGACGCGGTCGGGCTTGGCGCCGCGCTTGACTACCTTCAACAGATCGGGCTTGAGAATGTGTCGCAGTATGAGCATCACCTGCTGCACTATGCGCTTGACAAGATGCGTGCGGTGCCCGGGCTGCGCCTGATCGGGACCGCCCCCGACAAGGCCAGTGTGCTGTCGTTCACGCTGGCCGGTTACGAGCCGCTGGCCGTTGGGCGGGCCCTCAATGAAGAGGGGATCGCCGTGCGCGCGGGCCACCACTGTGCACAACCAATCCTCAGGCGCATGGGTGTTGAGGCCACGGTGCGCCCTTCACTGGCGCTATACAACACCTGCGACGAAGTCGACCAGTTGGTTGCCGCGTTGCACCGTCTTGCACGCCGTTGAGCCGGCAAGGTTGGATCACGAAATGTCGAGTCTGATATTGCGTGCGACGACGCCTGACGATTTGGCCTATGTGGTGAACGCCGAGCGCTCTCCAGAGAATCGTGACTTTGTGTCCGTCTGGTCCAACGCTCAACACCAACATGCCCTGAGGGACCCCGACATCCGTCACCTGACGCTCGAACCATCCACGGGTGGCGATCGACTCGGCTACGTCATCCTGGCCGGGCTGGCCGCTCAGACGGGGGTCATCGAGTTCCGGCGCCTGGTGGTGACCGCAAAAGGCCAGGGTTATGGACATGGGTCCGTTCGCCGAGTTCAGGATCTGGCCTTTGAGTCGCTCGGGGCTCACCGGCCTGGCTGGATGTGAAGGTGGCCAATGCGCGCGCCCGCCACGTCTATCGCAAAGCGGGGTTTGTCGAGGAAGGCATTCTGCGTGACGCGTTCTGGTCGGGAGAGCGATACGAATCCTTGATGGTGATGTCGATCCTGGAGGATGAGTACCGATCCCGCCAGAGGCAGGAGGCTCATGACCATGCCGCTCTCTGAGCGCGCCAGCGATTTCCCGATCCTGGCGCGCGAGGCGCATCCGGGCGTGCCGTTGACGTTCCTGGACTCGGGGGCGTCATCGCAGAAGCCCGAGAGCGTGATCCAGGCGATGGACGAGTACTACCGCCTCCATCATGCCAACGTCCATCGCGGCATCCACGTCCTGGCTGAAGAGGCCACGGCTCTCTACGAAGGCTCGCGCGATAAGGTCCAGCGCTTCATCAATGCGAAGACTCGCAAAGAGATTATCTTCACGCGCAACGCCACCGAGGCCATCAACCTCGTGGCCTATAGCTGGGCGCGCGCCAACCTCAAGGCCGGCGACCGGATCGTGCTGACCGAGATGGAGCACCACGCCAACCTGGTGCCCTGGCAGATCCTGGCCGGTCAGATCGACCTCTCGATCGACTACGTGCCCGTCACCGACGACGGCCTGCTCGACCAGGAAGCCTTCAACAGGCTGCTCGCGCGCGAGCCGAAGCTCGTCGCGTTCACGCACATGAGCAACGTCCTCGGCACGATCAACCCGGTCGAGTCGTTGGCGCAGCGCGCGCACGCGGCCGGCGCGAAGGTGCTGGTCGACGGCGCGCAGTCGGTGCCGCATCTGCCCGTCGATGTACAGGCGCTCGGCGCCGACTTCCTGGCCTTCTCGGCGCACAAGATGTGCGGCCCGACCGGCATCGGCGTGCTCTGGGCTCGGCAGGACCTGCTCGAGGCGATGCCGGTCTTTATGGGCGGAGGCGACATGATCCGCAAGGTGACGCTGGCCGGCTTCAAGCCCAACGACCTGCCGCACAAGTTCGAGGCCGGCACGCCCGCGATCGCCGAGGGCGTCGGGCTGGGCGCGGCCGTCGACTATCTGAGCGCGCTCGGCATGCAGGCGGTCGCCGCGCATGAGCGCGAGTTGATCGCCTACGCCCTCGAGCGCCTCGAGGAAGTGCCGGGCCTACGCGTGTACGGCCCGTCGGCCGAGCAGAAGGGCGGCGTGGCGGCGTTCACGCTCGAGGGCGTACACCCGCACGATATCGCCCAGGTGCTCGATCGCGACGGCATCGCGGTGCGCGCCGGGCATCACTGCGCGCAGCCGCTGCACGAGCGCTTCGACCTGGCCGCCACCGCTCGCGCCTCCTTCTATCTGTACAACACCCGCGAGGACGTCGATCGACTGATCACGGGCCTGTATCGCGTCAAGCAGGTCTTCGCCTGAGGGCATACCGTGCGGAGCCCGTCTACCGTGATGCCGATAGGGCATGGGGCAAACGACCCTCTTCGCGCCGGTGGCCGGGGCGAGCATGATGCTTGTGGATTGTGTGCGTTCCCATACGGCGCCCATATAGGCTTGTGATTCACGCTCGCGACCGATGAGTCGATTGGGATTGGAATCACGATCTGTCGTCTGGTGGCAGCGTCCTCCCGCGTGCCCACTCACAGCGTCGTGACAGCCGGCTGGCGAACGCACGGGTATGATTGGGTCGATGAATTTGGCGTTTCGGCTGGCGAGGGGGAACTGTGCCACCACGGGCCTGCAGAGTGGGGCGGGTGCTTCAGGGTCTTCCGATTGCCCGCCGATCGATCTTACAAGAGCCGATCCCACCGCCGGCGACCCGGCGGCAACCCGTAGAGTCTGACAGGTGACACGATGGCGACCGAAGCCGACGTCCGCGCTGAGCTTGATCGCGTGATGCATCCGTCATTCGACGTGTCGCTCGTGACGCTGCGGATGGTAGAGGCCATTCGAGTCAGCGAAACCCGAATCGAAGTGGACCTTGTGCTCAACTGCCCCGGCTGCCCGGCCAGCGAAACGGCGTTGGCCAGGGCGCGTGAACGCTTGCGCCGGCGCTTCGGCGAGATCGAGGTGAGCTTTCAGTTGTTGCCCAAGATCTGGTCACCGCCGTGGAACTCCTGGCTTTGAACGTGGGTCGCCCTGCGGTGACCGGGGATACCGTCGACAAGGATGTGTTGCACAGATGGATTTTGAGCGGATCTGGGACCGCTACGCGAGTCGCTTGCAGGCCTTCATTCGCTCACGCGTGTCCAACGATGCCGAAGCGGACGACGTCCTGCAGCAGGTCTTCCTGCGGGTTCACCGCAACCTGTGCTGCCTGCCGGCGCCCGAGAAGATGGAAGCCTGGATCTACCAGATCACGCGGAACCTGATCATCGACACCTATCGGAGTCGCCGGCCCATAGTCGCTCTGTCGACCGAGATCGCCGACGAGGATGACCCTTTCGCTCGCGACGCCGCCAGCGAGCTGGCCGGCTCTCTGCGCGAGACCATCGATAGCCTGCCCGCGATCTATCGCGACGCCCTGCTCTTGACCGAATACGAAGGCTTGAGCCAGGTTGAGTTGGCCGAACGTCTGAACCTCTCCGTATCGGCGGCCAAATCGCGCGTCCAACGGGCACGCCGCCAGCTTCGGGACCTGATCCTGACCTGCTGTCACGTGGAACTCGACCGCCGCGGTCACGTGATCGACTTCTACCAGCGCTGTTGTTGTTGTAACCCCACGCCGGCGTGACGCTGGATCGTCTGCGTCCTTTTTGGACCTGCTCCGTCTCTAGAGGCGACATCACATTCACGGAGCATACCCATGGGGATCCTTTCTACGGCCTTATCTGAGGCCTTCAGTCAAGTGTTGCTGTCCCTCGTCCATAACTGGCCGTATTTGTTGGCCAGCATCCTGATCGCGGCTGCTCTGCGCGTCTTCGTCGATCAGAAGAGCGTTCCGGAATACTTACGACGCAACCGGCAGTTCAGCGTGGTCACGGCCACGGCAGCTGCGGTGGCCACTCCCTTGTGCTCATGTGGCACGACCGCAGTGGTGTTGGGCATGATGGCCGGCATGTTACCCTGGGCGCCGATCATCGCGTTCATGGTGGCATCACCGCTGACCTCGCCCGGCGAGCTCTTCTACAGCGCCGGTCTCTTCGGCTGGCCCTTTGCGCTCACGTACTTTGGCGCCTCGATTGTGCTGGGGTTGGCGGGCGGGTTAGCCGGCTCGATCCTCGAAAGCCGCGGCTGGTTGCGCGGGCAGGCGCGGTTTCAAGAGGCTCCTGCGGCCGCGGCCGTGTGCGCCTGCGAAGAACCGCAGCTCATCCCGTTGGCCGCCCTGACGGTTCCGCAAGGCGCGGCGATCCCTGCGACGCGCCTGGCTCTGTCTGCCATCGAGGCCGCACCGAACTGTGGCTGTGAAGGCCCTGCGCCGTCGGCGCCTGCGGCCAAGACGGCGCCGACGCGCCCCACCTGGCGGAGCTATGCGCGTGAGGTGCAGACGACAGGCGGGCAACTCCTCAAGCTGTTCCTGGGGTTTGCGTTCCTCGGTTATTTCCTGAACGCGCTGATTCCGACGGAGTGGATCGCGGGGTTGTTTGGCGAGAACTCCTTCGGCGTCCCACTGGCGGCAACGCTTGGCCTGCCCTTCTACCTGAGTTCGGAGGCTTCACTGCCGCTGGTGCGGGCTTTGATCGACACCGGGATGAGCCCCGGCGCGGCCATGGCGTTCCTGATCGCGGGGGCGGGCACGTCCATGGGTGCAGTGGCTGGTGCTCTGACGATCGCGCGTTGGCGGGTCATCGCCGTCGTCGTGGGGACGCTGTGGCTGGGCTCGATCGCGTTTGGCTACTTCTTCAACATGCTGATCTACTTCGGCCTGGTCTAAGTGCGCCGAACCTGGGCGTCGGATCCGTCGACCGACGCCCAGGCCGGTGCCGCCATGCGCGACCCAACTCTTTAGGGAACGTCTCCTGCCTTCGCAATTGACAAACCCTCAAACTAATTGTATGATACAAATATACGCAAGAGCAAGCATTCTTGATGCCCCCATCCTCCAAACTCCTCCTGCACGCCGATCGTATTCAGCGCGCCACTTATGAACTGGTTCGTGCTTACGCCCTCTGTGACCGCGTGTGCGGCGAACAGATCGGGATCACGGCCGCGCAGGGCTATACGCTCCTGGCGTTGTCATCGCCCGAGAGCGTTTCGATGAACGATCTGAGCCAGACGATGCAACTGGCGATCAGCACCATGACCCGCATGGTCGATCAGTTGGTGCTCAAGAAGTTGGTGGAACGGGTGCCTGATCCTGACGACAGACGGGTCGTGCGTGTCCGGTTGACCCGAAAAGGACACGAGGTGCAGGCGAAGCTGCGCGAGGCACTCCGCGAGATCTTTGCCGAAGTGGTCCGGAGTCTGCCGGACGGCCAACAAGAAACCATCGTTCAGGGCCTTGAAGTGTTGAACAACGCTTTTACCGACGCGATCAAGGCGTGTTGCGCGATCGGTGAGGAGGCTTAGGCGGGGAAGGGCCGGAACGCCTTTCGCGCTTTTCTTTTACCTATTTACTTGTAGGACACAAAATTTGCAATAACCAACATCATTGATCTTGTGCACTCTACTCGAGAGGTTTCGATGCCAACCATTCAACCCATCACACTGCCGGCACGACTCGACAAAGAAGCCGTCAATGCCGTCTATCGGGGAATTGCGCCGCTCTATGACATCTGGGGGGCTCTTACTGAAACCAAAGCGCGCTCTCGTTGCCTGGAGGTGGCGGACATTCGCGATGGCGAGTCCGTCCTCGAGGTCGCGGTAGGCACCGGCCTGACGTTCGCCGAGATCCTCAAGCGCAACCCGTCGGGTTTCACAGAGGGCGTGGATCTGACGTCCGCCATGCTGGAGCGAGCCCGGAAACGGGCAGCCGCCATCGGCGGCAACAACTATGTCCTGAACGTGGGCGATGCCTATCACCTGGATGTCGCCGACGCGACGTTTGACGTGGTCGTCAAAAACTTCATGTTCGACCTTCTACCTGAGCCGGATTTTGCCATCGTGTTGGCCGAGTTCAAACGCGTGTTGCGCCCAGGTGGCCGGCTGGTGCTCGCGAACATGGCTCATGCCAGGCACTGGCACCACCGCCTGTGGGAGACGGTCTACAACATCAACCCCGCATGGATGGGGGGCTGTCGCGGGGTGGCGCTCGAGGGCCCTATGCGGGCCCAAGGGTTTGTCAATCTTCAGCGGGAGTTCGTGAGCCAGATGACGTTTCCGGCCGAGATCGTTTCGGGGATTAAGCCCGAGCGATAATGCCGAGCCGCAGCGATCCCTTCGCGCGCCGCAACACCCGTGATACCGTCGTTGGCGTTCGGAACCGGACACAATGTCGTGCGGCAGGTTCAGGATCTTGCCTGTGGGCCTCGCGCGTTCATCGGCTATGGCCCGATGTGAATGGAACCTACGCGCGGGCGGGACGCCTCTTGCTCTGCAGGCCAACAGGAGTCACGGGTGATGAGGTCCATCCTCGTGAGAGGGTATCGACCCCGAGCCGGGCTCGGCGACGAGCAGGATCTTGCCGGCTGACGGATCGGAGCGGTAGCGATCGATCCCGGTCAGGACGTCGGCCAGCAGCACGCGCATGTGGATCCGCGTCTGGAGTTCACGGGATGCCGATCGCTGTACCTGGAGCATCTTGAGCAGGACTTGAGGCGCCGATTGAGTCCGCAGCCAATCCGGCAGGAAGAACCGGACAACCCGGCGCTCGTCGACGTTGTCGAGCGGACCCGGGCCTGACAGGGAGCCGTAGCGAACCAGCGTGCTCCCAGCCGGCGCGGCGTTCAGGAGCGTCTCCGAGAGCGTTCCGCCAACAGGATCCAGGAGCAGTGTGGCGTTCAGGCGCCTGGCGAGAACGCTGAAACGATCGAGGAATTCCGGCTCGGTCGTGTTCAACACGTCGACGGCTCCCAGCGCGTGGAGAGCAGTTACCTGCTCGGCGCGCCGCACAAGATGGATGACCGGGACGCGGCGGCGCAGGCCCAGGCGCAGGATCATGCGGCCGAGCGCGCTTCCGGCGGCCTGGTTCATCAGGGCGGCATGCCGACCGTGCCGCGCCATATCGAAGAAAGCCAGGGCCGTCATCGGGTTGACGATGAGCATGGCGCCCTGCTCGAGCGAGACCGACGGGAGCAGCGGCATACTGGTCGACGCGGACGCGACGACATACTCGGCCCAGGTTCCGCCTGCCGATGCCGAGCAGGCCACGCGCTGGCCTAACCACAGGCGCGGAAGCAGGCCGCCGCCGGCCGCCACGACGGTCCCGCTTCCCTCGAACCCCGGCACCATCGGGAACGGCCGATCGTAACCGTACGAGCCCTGCACAAAGCCGAGATCAGAAGGATTGATCGGGGCGGCCGCCATCCGTATCAACACCTGGCCGGGTCCGGGGTGGGGAACCGGTATTTCGCCGACCGAAAGCGCGCTGCCGGGTGCGGCGAGCAGTGCGGCCAACATCGTCTCAGGTAAGGGTTTCATGGTGGCGATTCCTCCGTGCCCAATGTCCGATCGTCACGCCGATCGTGCGGCGAGGACGATCTCCTGACCCCACAACCACGACACGATGAAACCGCGCGTCGGCCGGTACTGGCGTTGAACGTCGGTGAACCCGGCTCGCTCCAGGTATGGGCTCATCAACACCGGGCGGCATGGCATCACGGCCCAGCCGCGCGCATAGATGCGCTCGAACATCGTGATCCGGTCATCGGGCTTGCTCATGTTGACGAGCACGAGCTTGCCGCCAGGCTTCAGGACGCGCCGGAACTCGGCCAGGATCGGGGCAAATCCGTCCAGCGGGATCAGGTCGAACATATAGCCGTTGTAGAGCAGATCGAACTGCGCATCGGGGTAGGGCAGTTGCCGCGCATCATCGGGCGTGAAGTGAACCCGGGCGCCGAGGCCGGCGCGCTCGATCTTGGTCTGAGCTTGCTCCAGCATCGCGGCGCTCAGATCGAGTGCATCGACCCGACCCGTGTCGCCGACGGCCCGGGCCAGGTCCAGTGTCGCCCGCCCGGTGCCGCACGCGACCTCCAGAATACGTTGCCCGTTCTGGATCTGAGCCTGATGGATCGCTTCGAGATGGTGTTCGACCTCGAAGCGGCTGCCGGCGTCGTAGTTGCTGGCGCGCCAGCCATAGTAGCGCTGGATCTGTTCAGGGTTCGTGTGAGTGGCTTCGACAATCGGTTGAGACATGACAGGGCTCCCGTTGTATCGTCGAATCGCAATACGACGATGTGATATCGAAAAGAGAAGGCTACCGCTCAGCAGCACTTGAGCAACTGGCTGAGGGTGTCCAGGGCTTCGGCGATGCGCAGACGATCGGGCTGATAGAAGACTTCTTTTCCGCGTCGTTCGGCGATGAGGATCCCGGCGCGTTTCATCACCGCGAGGTGTTCGGACGTGGTGGGCTGCCCCAAGCGGGCGGCTTCACTGATCTCGTTCACCGTACGCTCCTGCCCATCCAGGAACGTCAGCAGGATGCCCAGGCGCGATTCGCTGGCGATGGCTTTGACGAACTCCAGCAAGGCAGGGTCGATCGGGCGACGGGTCGAAAGGTTTTTCATATCGGTGAATTCCGATATGATAGCCGAAGAGGCGTTGTCTGTCAAACCCCTTCAGCGATTCAAGTAAGCCGTAGTCATCAATTGCTCTCGAGAGACCTAACTCAATTTGGTTCGAACGGATCATGAAGAAGGCGCGCCAGGAGGAACGTATTAGCGATTGGCATATTGCTGCGTTATACTTTGATTGTAGGCAGACAGGCTCTCTTGAGCCGCCCACCATCGGGTCACCTCAAACGAGGTGGGATGATGGTCCAAGGTACCGGGTTTAGGATTGGCGCTCATAACCCGGAGGTCGTAGGTTCGAATCCTGCCCCCGCTACTGCAAAGGCCTGGAGTTTTCGAGAACTCCAGGCCTTTTTTTGTGGTTTGACCAAGCCTGCAGCTCGTCATCAGCGGGCCGCAGATAAATGCCCAACCGCCGACGTTCCATTGTTCGGGCTGGCCCGGCCCACCTCGTGTCACTTCTTCTACCGGGATGTTGTCGCGCGCCTGGACAAAGCGGTTCGAGGCCAGTGCAGGCAAGGCCCAGCGAATGGCCGGGATGCGCGATAATCCCGCATCGTTACAATCTCGGCCAAGAGAGAGGAGAGCAAATGAAATTCCTCATGACTTACATCCCCTCGACGGATCCCTCCACACCAGAGCCGGACCTGACACAGCTGGCCGAAATCCAACGCCTGACCAAGGAGATGATGGATGCCGGTATCGTGAAAGTGACTGGCGGGCTGCTCCCACTGAGTCAGGGTGGCGCACGCGTGCGCTCTCGCCGCGGCAAGTTTGAAGTCGTGGACGGACCTTACACAGAGGCCAAGGAAGTGGTCGTGGGCTTTTCGATCGCAGAAGCCGAATCACTCGAGCACGCGATCCTTCTCACTCAACGCTTCATGGCTGTGGCTGGCGAGGGTGAAAGTGAGATCCGCGCCATTGTCGAGCCCCTATCGGCATCGTCGGAGTGACTGGATTGCCCCGCCGTTCAACCTTTATGTTGGCATATGCTGGGTATGAAGGCGGATGGAAACCGTCGGGCCGGTCGTTGAACGCGCGCCTTGTGTGGACATAATGCTAGCGAGACGACATGGGCAAATGCACGAAAGGGCATGTCGATTCCGGCCATCATTGTTCGACGTTTACATGTGAAGCCCGACAGCCATGATGATCACCCACTCTACAGGAACTCTTATGCCAAAAACTCAATCCAAAGATGGGACGACGATTGCTTTTGAGACGGTGGGAACGAACGGAGGACCTTTGATCCTCGTCGACGGCGCCTTGTGCTTCCGTGCCTCGGGTCCCATGCGCCGGTTGGCGCAAGAGCTCCAGTCTGAGTTTGTCGTGGTGACCTATGACCGTCGGGGTCGGGGTGAGAGCGGCAACACGCTCCCGTACGATGTCGAGCGCGAGATCGACGACATCGCCGCGCTCATCGATGTTGTGGGCGGAAGAGCGAGCCTGTTCGGGATCTCGTCGGGTGCGGTGCTCGCGCTAAAAGCTGCCAACTGGCTCGGTGATCGGGTGAGGGCCCTGGCGCTCTACGAACCGCCGCTCGTGCTCGACGCTGCGGGGCAACGGGAAACGCTCGAGTTCACGGCGAAGGTCGACGCCGCTGCGTCGATGGGCGAGGATGAGGTCGTCGTCACCCTCTTCATGAGTCGCGTGATGAAAGCCCTGGGGGCGCCTGAAGAGGCAGTGGCAGGCATGATCGGTACACCCATGTGGCAGGGGATGAAGGCGCTCGCTCCCACCATCTGCTATGACAATCACGTCATGGGGAATGGCGACGTACCTGCGGAGGCGGCGACGCTAACGACGCCGACCCTGGTTGCCGTTGGCGGCGCAAGCCCCCGCAATCTGAGCGACGCGGCAAGAGCTCTTGCAGCGGCGCTCACCGTGTCAGTACAGTTGACCGTTCCAGATCAAACCCACGACGTGAACCCGGCTGCCCTGGCGCCCGAGTTGCGTCGGTTCTTCAGGGAACATGCATGAACGCCGAATTCGATCAATACGTGCGGGCCGCCTCACCGAAATGGAAGCAGGAGTTCTTCAACGGGGTCTTTAACCTCGTCCACGCAGCGATCCCGGGAGTCGAGGAGCGGATGATGTACAAGCGGCCGCACTTTCTCAAGGCGGGCAAACCAGTTTGCGCGGTTATCATCGCTAAGGACTGGGTGAATGTCACGATCCTCAATCAGCCTGATGCGTCGGCGACCCGGCACGGATTCGTACCATCGTCCGCGAAGGGGGTCTATACCCTCAAATTGGTTGAGGGGCAGACGGTGAACGGCCCAGCACTCAAGAGCCTGCTGAAAGCTTCGGCCAAAGCAGTAACGGTGTGATCATGCCGGCACCGTCACGGGTCCTGGCTCGGGTAGAGGACATGCATGCCTCGACAGCTCTCACACAACATGCGTGACCTCCCTCACTGTGTGCCATTCGGACGACATCGAAAGATATCGGCCGGGTGACGGATCATCAGGCTCTGGGTTAGCCTCCCGGCGACAGGATGGCAACTCATTACCCGGAGGTCGTGCGCCCGAAAGTTGCGGGTTCGAATCCCGTCCCCGGTACGGCCTGGATCTTTGAAACGATCCAGGCCTTTGTGTTTGCCCCACGAGCGTTCCTGGCGCTCATAGCCTGCGGGTCGCAGGTCCGAATGCCAGCATTTCTGATTCGTCCTGACGATAGGCGGTCAGGGTGACGTCGGAATGGGTGTGGAGAGCAAGCGTTTCACCCCTCGTGTCGGATTGCCTATGAATCTGCCAATGACCCGATCTCCGCCGTCGCCGCGCGCGACTGCTCGATCCGGGCATACATCGCATCGCGTTTCGATTTTCGGAGCAACGGGTAGAACGCCATCACGCCGATCGCGATCAGGCCGCAAAGCGCCGGGATGCCGAAGAGGACCAGGCCCAGGCCGCTGAAGAGCGACCCCGGGATGGTGGTCGCGTCCTTGAAGAGCTCCGCGTCATAGCCTACCGCCACCAGCACGGCGCCCGTCAAGGCCGACGAGAGCGCGGCCTGCAACTTCATCAGGAACTGGCTGATGGCATTGACCATGCCCTCCATGCTCTTGCCGAGTTCCTCCTTGTTGTAATCCATGCACTCCATGTTGACCAGCGTGCCGGGGATGTAATTCATCCCGGTGCCGAGCAGAGCGACGAACATCAGGGGATAAAACACGACGGGGTTCGTGATGGGTCCGCCGAGGCTCATGAGCCAGAGGATCGCCAGCGGCGCGATCGTGATGGCATTCGAGATCAGCGAGCCCGCGCCCGGCGTCACGAAACGCTGGACGAACTGGGCCAGGAACGTCCCGGCCAGAATGCCAAGCAGGATGCTCAGCCCCCAGATGGCCGATTGCGTGCCCAGGTTCTCGGCGCCGAAGGCGTACTTGATGTAATAGGTCACGGCCGCCATCATGAACGAAAAGACGAAGCCGCCGAACAACCCGGAGAGCGATGAGATCAGGAGCGGACGATTGACCTTGAGCATCCTCGCCACGTCGCGCAGGCTGACCTGGCCCTCGTCGGCGTTGTTGGTTCCCTCTTTGATCAACGCGATCCCGATCAGCGAGATCGCGGTGAAAGGCACCATGAACACGGCCACGGCCAGGCCGATGTTGGGCGTCTGTCCGTCGCCGCCGAGCGCGATGGCGATCGCCAGGAAGAACGACATGAGGATGGACAGCACCGTCGTCACGATGCGCGGCGCCACCAGCAGCTTCGTGCGCACGCGCGCGTCATTTGAGAGCGACTGGATCAGCGGGTTCATCGGCAGTAGCGTGAATGCCGTGTCGAAGACGATGTAGAGCACGTACAGCAGCGCGACCTTGACGATGTCGGATAGTCCGGCCGGGATGTTGAAGAGCGCGATGATCAGGATCGCCGAGGCGATCGTGCCCCAGAACATGAACGGCTTGAACTTTCCCCACTTCGTCCGTGGGCTGCGGTCCATGAGGAAGCCCAGGATCGGATCATTGATCCCGTCCCACAGCCGGCCGACGAGCAACATCAACGTCGCGGCCTGCGCCGCCTGGCCGGCGATCCCGGTATACAGGCCAGCGTAGTCCGTGATGTAGATCATCAGAAAACCCGTGATGAGCGAGTTGGCGATCATCTGGGACAGACCCATCGTCGTCACGCCGAACAGGGTCTTGAAGTCTTCGGGGTAGGCTTTCTTCGCTTGGCTCATGGTTCGGTTGTTCCTTGATGGGCTGTGTCCGGCGGGTCGGGATCAACGCTCCGGGACGGTCTTCGTCAACAGGGTCCAGATCCCGCGCAACCAGCGGCCGTTGGCCAGATCGACCAGGCCGTGAGTCATGTGGCGGGGCATGTTCTCGGGGCTCACCAGGCTCAGGTTTTTGAGCGGGGTGTTGAGCGAGCTCGAGAGGATCATCTTGTAGGTCGGGTCGTCGGGGCTTGGGTTGCCGAGCCCTTTGGCCACTGTGCCCTCGATGCCCTTGATCACCTGCCGAATGATGAAGCTGGCGCGCATGTCGGCAAACGAGCAGGCCAGGGTGTATCGACCCGGAGTCGGAACGGCCACGGGCTCAATCGCCCGGCCCAGAAGCGTCTCGAAGTCGGCCTGCGTCACCGCGCCCACCGGACACGTGTACCACGGGGCGATCGACGGCGGCGTGGGCCTGGCCGGCGCACCGTCGACGTTGATCTCGGCTTGCAGGCGGATGTCGCGGCTCGAGGCGCCCACTAGGATCCGGTAGGGACCGCCCGGGACGATCCAATCGTGGGAGACGACGTCGTAGATCGCAAACGCGCGGGCATCCAGGGCCAACGTCAGGCGGCGCGACTCGCCCGGCTTGAGGAACACCTTGTCGAAGGCTTTGAGCTCCTTGACCGGACGATAGACTGGCGAGTCCTGGGCCGCGACGTAGACCTGCGCGATTTCGGCGCCGGCGACGGGGCCGGTGTTCTCGACGATGAATGACACCGTGAAGGCGCCATGCGCCTGTTGGGGCGTGGGCGAGCACTCGAGGTCGCGGTAGTCGAACGTCGTGTACGACAGGCCGTGGCCAAAGGGGAACAAGACATCCTTGCCGGCGGTGTCATAGTATCGATAGCCGACATAGAGCCCCTCGCGATATTGCGCCTGCTTTCCGCCGGTCTCGTAGAAGCCCGCTGAGGGCACGTCGGCGTAACAGAGCGGATAGCTCTCCGCCAGTTTGCCGCTCGGGTTGACCCGGCCGAGCAACAACTCGGCGGCCGCCGGTCCACCGGCCTGGCCGGCCAGATACAGGTGCAGCACGGCCCTGACTTTGGGCAGCCAGGGCATCTCCATGGGCGCCCCGCCGACCAGGACCACGACCGTGTTCGGGTTGGTCGCGGCCACCCGCTCGATCAGGGCCACATGGCTGGGGGGCATCGCCAGGGTGTCGCGATCGAAGCCCTCAGACTCGTACGACTCCGGAAGGCCCGCGACGATCACGGCCACGTCGACCTGGCCGGCCCAGGCCACGGCTTCAGCGAGCAAGGCCGGGTCGCCGGCTCCTGAGAGCAGGTAGCCCGGATGGAACGCGACCTCCACGCCGAGCGAGGCAAAACCCTCCAGCAGATTAGGGAGCTGCGTGGGGTTGATGTGTGAGCTGCCGGCGCCCTGATAGCGCGGTGTCTGGGCCAGGGCCCCGATCACGGCCAGGGTCTGGCCATGCTTGAGCGGCAGGATCGCGCCCTCGTTCTTGAGCAGGACGGCCGACTCGGCGGCGATCCGCTGCGCCAGGCGGTGGTGGGCGTCGACATCGTAGCGGTACCCGGCGCGCCGTTGCCTGGCCGCTGAGAGAACCAGATCGAGCAGGCGGTCGACGCTTTCATCGAGACGGGCTTCGGCCAGTGCGCCGGATCGAATGGCGGCCACCACGGTCGCATCGAAGTGGCCACGACTCCCGGGCATCTCTAGATCAAGCCCGGCTTCGAAAGCCTGGGCGCGGTCGTTGAGCGCGCCCCAATCGGTGACAACGACGCCTGTATAGCCCCACTCGTCGCGCAGGATGCGGCGCAGCAGGTCGACATTGTCGCTGCAATGCGTCCCGTTGAGCTTGTTGTACGCGCACATCACGGTCGCCGGCGCGCCCAGCCGGACGGCCTGCTCGAAGGCCGGGAGATAGAGCTCGCGCAACGTCCGCTCGTCGACCAGGCTGTCGGATGACATCCGCTCGGTCTCCTGGCTATTCGCGGCGAAGTGCTTGAGCGACGCGCCGACGCCCCGGCTTTGCAGCCCCTGGATCCAGGCGGCGGCCATCTCGCCGGACAGGACCGGATCCTCCGAGAAGTATTCGAAGTTGCGGCCGCAGAGGGGGTTGCGCTTGAGGTTGGCGCCAGGCCCCAGCACGAGCGAGACTCCTTCTTGCAGCGCTTCCTCAGCCAGGGCGGCCCCCAGCTCGCGCAGCAGGGCGCGATCCCACGAACAGGCCGTCAGGCTGGCGGTCGGGAAGCAGGTGGCCGGTACACTCTGGTTGAGGCCGAGGTGGTCGGCCGCCGCCTGCTGTTTGCGCAGCCCGTGCGGCCCATCGGCCATGAAGATGGCCGGGATGCCGCGCTCGGGCAAAGCCTTTGTATGGAAGAAGTCGGCGCCCGAGCACAGGGCGACCTTCTCCTCGAGGCTCAATTGCTGGATCAGGGCGGCGTGGTTGAGCATGGCGTCCACTCAGGCAGCCAGGGCGCCGAGAGCGAGATCGATCTCGTCCAGCTGCGCCTCGGTCAGTGTCAGATAGGGCGTCGCGGCCATCTCGCGCAGCGTGGCCTCGCCCATGGCGGCCAGCATCGACTCGTCCAGCATCGTGATGAGCGGGAACACACCGGCGAGCACGGCTTTCGCTCGTTCGTCCTGCACGATCTGAACGATGGGGGTGCGCGTGCTGAAGGCCTTGAGATAAGCGCGTGTCGGCCGATAGACGATCTCATACCGGCCCGCGTCGAGCTGAAGCACCTGGTCGGCGCCGCGCGCCAAACCGACCGGCGCGGGCTGCCCGTTCACGCGTACGTCCGCGCCGTGAGCGTCCGGCAGCACCACCTCGGCTGTCGCGTTGAACGGGATGACGAGGGTCAGTGACAGGTTGCCTGTCTCGCCGATCCGCCAGCCGCTCTCATAAAGTCCGGCCGCCGACTGGTAGGTCGCTCGAGCCCACTGAAGCGCCTTGTCCGGCTTCGGCGCGATCCGGGCGTGGCGGAACCCGACCACCTGGTCATCACCGGTGCCGGGGTTGAGGCCGCAGACGTCGCGATACAGCCACTCGACGATCGAGCCATAGGCGTAATGGTTGAGCGAGTTCATGCCCGTCGAACTGATCGAGCCGTCCGGGTTGAGCGAGTTCCAGCGCTCCCAGATCGTGGTGGCCCCGAGGTTTACGGCGTACAGCCACGAAGGGTAGTCCTCGTTGAGGAGCAGCCGATAGGCGAGATCGTTGGCGCCGACGTTGGAGAGGACACGGCACAGATACGGTGTGCCGACGAAGCCCGTCCGCAGATGGACCTTGTCTTTGCGCAGCCGGAACACCAGATCGTTGACGACCCGCTCCCGATACGCCTCGGGCACAAGGTCCAGGTGCAGGGCGAGCACATAGCCGGTCTGGGTGTTGATGGCCAACCGGCCGGTGGGTGTGAAGTACTCGCGCTGGAGTGCGGACCGCACCTCGTCAGCCAGACGGTTGTAGGTTTCTGCGGCCTCATTGAGGCCGAGCACGGCTGCGGCGCGCGCCACGAGCCGGCTCGAGTGGCAATAGAACGCCGAGGCGATGAACTCCTCGGGTGTGCCGCCCATGGGGGAGGTCGGGTCCGACCCGTCCAGGGCGAGCCAATCGCCAAAATGGAAACCCGAGGTCCACAGACGTTTGCCCCCAGAGGCCTCGTCGGCCGAGCGGATGAAATCGACCCAGGCGCGCATGCTCGCGAATTGCTGCTCGAGGATGGCGCGGTCGCCGTAGAACTCATACACGGTCCAGGGCAGGACGGTGGCCACGTCGCCCCAGACGCTCGAGCCCGCGCCCTGCATGTGAGCGGCCGGGACAACAAACGGCACCACCCCGCCGCGCGCGGTCTGTTCCTTCGCCAGGTCGTAGCTGTACTTGGCGAAGAACGCGGCCGAGTCGAGGTTGAAGCACGCCGTCCCGCTGAAGACCATCGTGTCACCCGTCCAGCCGAGGCGCTCGTCACGCTGCGGGCAATCGGTCGGGATGTCGACGAAGTTACCCTTCTGGCCCCACAGCGCGTTGTGGAACAGGCGGTTGACTTTCGGGTTCGAGGTCTCGACCACGCCGGTGCGGTCCAGACGCGAATGCACGACGCAGCCGGTGAAGTCGTTCACATCGAGCTCGCCGACCCAGCCCGTGACCTTGACGTAGCGGAAGCCGAAGAACGTGAACCTCGGCTCGACGATCGCGTTTGTGCCGTCGGCGATGTACGTGTACTTGGCCTTCGCCGTGCGCAGGTTGTCGTTGTAGAAGCAGTCGTTCTGCAACACCTCACCGTACTGCAGGTGGATGCGCGTCTCGGCCGGGGCCGCGGTCTTGAAGCGCAGCCAGCCGACCAGGTTCTGGCCCAGGTCGAGCACGGTCTCGCCGACTGGGGTATGCAGGACCGCGATCGGCTTGAGTTCCTCGATGACCTCAACCGGGAGAGACCGGCGTGCCTGGAGCGGGCTGTTGATCTCAATCGGCCGGACGCCGCGCACAGTCGTCGGGTCGACGCCCGGCCCTGCGATGCGGGCATCATAGACTTCACCATCGTAGATACTGCTCTCGAGCACCGGCGAAGGCGTCGCCTGCCAGGTCTCGTCGGTGCCGATGACGATCTGCTCGCCCGTGTCGAGCGTGAGGTGCAGTTCAGCGATCAGGGCGAAACGATCGCTATAAGGCTGCGATGGGGTGGGGCCCTCCTGCATGCCATAGCGGCCCTTGTACCAGCCGTTGCCGAGCATGACCGAGATCGTATGGGCTCCGGGCGTGAGCGCGTCGGTCAGGTCATACGTCTGATACTGGAGCCACTGATCGTACGCGTTGCAATAGGGCGCAAGAAATTCGACGCCGACTTTGGTGCCGTTGAGCAGCAGGTGATAGAGGCCGAGGCCGCAGACATAGGCACGCGCCGCGACAACGCGGCCGGGAAGATCGAAGGTCTTATAGAGCGTGGGGTGAATCTCCGCATCGGGAAAGTCGGGCGTGATCCACTGCGCCTGCCAGGGCTCGTCCAGCTTGGCCGTCTCGAACCAGGCCGGCTCACTTTCAGCGGTTTCGGTGTTTCCCCAGATGCGAACCTTCCAGTAGTAACGCGTCCGCGGCGTCAGGGCGAGTGTCGGCGCGNNGTCGGCGCGTAGCCCAGGCTATCAATCGCTGCGCCTTCGATGCGGCCGGTATCCAGGAGGATCATGTCGAAGCCCGCATCGGCTGCGACCACGACCTGGGCCGCGATCTGACGGGTGTCGGGCGTGTCCTGGACGACCCAGGACAACCGCGGCTGATCCAGGGCAAATCCGAGCGGATCCATGATCCGATTGGTCTTGAGGTGCGTGATCTTCACGGTTTTACCCTCCTTTGGCAGATAGGGATCAGGCTAGGCTAGAATCCATCCTACGGGAGCCGTTCTCGTGGGTCTTTCGAAAAAACGCCAATCCGTTAACGGGAAGGCCGAGCCGAGCAAGGCCCGGCGCGGGCCGCGAGATGACCGCCTTCGGGCGGCACCCTCAGATCCGCGCACGCCACCCACGCGCGCCACGCTCTGTGATCAGATCTTCGAGGTCACCGAGTTACCCCTCACGCTCTGTGACGCCCAGGGAGTGCCAGGGTATTGGGCCCCGCACGGCGACGCACCCCATGACCCGCTCGAGGTGTATCAGGGTCTGATGGAGCGCTATCGCGCGGCCACGCCGGCCTGCGATCGCCCCCGCATCGAGTTCCTGGATCAAAGCGGCTTCTACGCGGTCTTCCAACTGGATCCCGACGTCGTGGTCGTGATTGGACCAGCCGTGCCCGTTCCACCCGAGGGCCAGGCACTCACCGCCCTCGTCGCCACGCGGCGGGTGCCCGACGAGCAGCGGATGGCCTATATCGAACGCATGGGCCGGTTGCCGGTGCTCGGGGTACGTCGCTTTGCCACCACGGTCGCCCTCATTCATCTCCTCCTAAAGGGCGAGTTCGTGACGCCAGAGGACATCCTCCGCACCGATTCCTCGCTGTCGTTGAACATCGACCAGAGTCTGACCCACGCACTGTTCACGTCGCGTGAGCGCAAGGTGGTTCACACGCCGGCCAGTTTCGAACATTACGTGCTCCAGGCAGTCTCCGAAGGCAACCTTCCAAAACTCAAGCAAGCGTTGCTTTCACCCCTCTCGGGCGCGGTCGGACAGATGGCCGACGATCCGATCCAGCAAGAGAAGTTCACGTTCGTGTGTTTCGTCACGCTCGTGACGCGCGCGGCCATGGCCGGGGGGCTCAACGCCGAGCTCGCCTATTCGCTCAGCGACATCTACTGTCAGGCGGTGGACCGGCTGCACGAGGTGTCATCGATCTCCCGGCTATCGATGGACATGTGCGTGGATTTCACGAACAAGGTCGCGACGGCACAGGGCCGGGTGAGGCTCTCAACAGGTATCTCGACCTGTTGCGAATACATCAGCGCGCATTTACATGAAGACATCTCGTTGGCTCAACTCGCACGGATGACACGAATCCCCGAGACCACCCTATCGCGGCACTTTCGGAATGAAACGGGCGTGTCGATCGCGGACTATATCCATCAGGAGCGGATCAAAGAGGCCAGGGCGCTCCTTCAATACTCCAGCTATTCGATTTCGGAGATCGCGTACTACCTGCACTACGGTTCCCAGAGTTACTTCTCGACAGTCTTCAAGCGATTCAGCGGCATGACGCCCCTGCAGTTTCGCGAGAAGTCCAAGAGCCTTCGACTGCTATAGGTCGTCTCCCGGCATGGGCGAGCCGAGGCCTGGAAGTTATTGACCTGGTTGGCCCTTGTTGTTGACTCTCACCAGGATTGGCCCTCAAGAGAGGGCCAACAACCTCGTTTGCGGGCCCCCACACCCACACCTCTCCGGGTTTTCGCAGCGCCGTGGCTCGACGGTCCGAAGTGCGCGGCGACAGGATGGCAACTCGTCACCCGTGGGTGTAGGTCGGATCCTATCCCGGTTCTGGAATGCCGCGATCGCAACGAATCATGGCTTTGACGGTGAACGATGGGAACTGCGTGTAGTGTAGGTGGCCGAGAGAAGATCGATCTGAGATTCTATTCCCAGTACCAGGGCGCAGGCTCGTTCGGATCGCGTTCGGGCATATACGCACGTAACACGGGCTCAATCAGGAACGAACTTATCACAGCACTTGCCCCCGGCAAGCCAAAGATGAGGTACGGAATGAACCACAACAGGAGAGCCGATCCGGCGATGATTGCCAGGAGCACGAGAGTACGCCAGAAAAAACGCAGCGACGCGACGATGCTGAGCTTCAACAGAGATCCCATGCCAAGCGAAAAACGAGATACAACAGGCGCAAGATAAGGCAGAACCAGGATCAAAGGCAGCAACATCGCCATTGCGGCGTAGGAGAGATAGGAGTCTTCAGTTCCCGTCACAACGATCTCGGTCAGGCCGTTCAGCCCCCACATTGCGGCCACCATGACTGTGGCATAAATCAGGACGACGCAAGTCAGGGGAATACCGATCCGTAGACTATCGCGAAAGGATCCGAAAAAGTTGCTCAACAGCGAACCGCTGTTCTTTCGGACCTTCTTCACTGCGACAAAATAGAGTGCGCCTGTCGCCGGAATGATGGTCACGATTGGGAGGCAACACACCGCCCACAGGACGCTGGCCACCACAACATCAAATAGCCGTTCGCCCAGTGAGAACAGAGGTCCATCAGGATCAGACAGAGCACGCAATGTTTGTACCTCCAGCCGTGTAGAGTGGGTCGCTCTTTGTTCTAGAGGAACGAAAGGCTTGTCTTCTGCAGACGGGGAACCTGGCGGAAGCGTCTGTGAACTTCACCTGAATGGGGGATAAATACCCCAAAAAGCAAGTAAAATGCGAACAGGTCGGTCCATTATACCTCGATGAAATCGGTACCCCCCAACAAACGTGGAACCGCGGTTGTGAACGGAACACGATCAGCCAAGAAGATCCTGCTCAGTTACTTCTACGTCCTGCTGCTCATCACGCTGCTCTGCTTTGCCATGTTCGGCGGCTACTCTCTATGGACCTATCAGCAGCAGATGACCATCAGCAACCAGGCCTCCCTGAACGTGTACTTCGACAATCTGGTCTACGAGTTGGAGGACCTAACTCTATTCAATCAGGATGTGTATTCGGGCAACGCAGATTTCATCACATTATCGTCAAAGGCCGATACCCTGTCCGACTCGCAGAAGATCAAGATGGAGTACAACCTGCGAAATGCCATCCAGAACCGGGTGCCAGATACCGGAGCCATCTTCATCTTCAACGAATCGAAATCCGTGTACTTTTATCGATACGGCGCCAACTTCCTCGGCGGCACGATGACCAGGGCGAGCATGGCGCTTATGGCCCGGGTGAGGGAGCAACTGCTATCCGTCAACCAAAGCGAGCTGATGCGTTGGCAGGTCTATTCGGACGATAAGACCGTCATTCTGATGAACACCTATCGCTTGCGTGATCTCTATGTGTGTTCGATGGTTGACCTCAACGCTTTTGTCAGCGCGCATACGACGAACGGTGAAACCAGCGAGTACGTCTTCTTCACAAAAGACAAAATCCTGACGAATGTGGATTACACGACAAGAGAAGGTATCACACTCGATAGGATTCGGAACATCGATGACAACTTCGTCGCCAACATCGTCGCCGGCAACATCATACGGTCGAATTACTACGATTCTTTCGGGATTGGCTTGAGTGGGATCATGTCGCTTGAAGACATGTGGAGTTACTTGAGAGTATCTGTCACCCTGTTCCTCGTCGCCATTATCGTCATCTGCGTCCTGTTCATCGTCATCTACTCCTTCATCAGCCGCTATTTGATTTATCCACTCAACCAGATCACGAACGCATCGAAGAAGCTGACGGGTATAGATGCAGATGAGACCACGCTTCAGGATAAGGATGACCTGCTCGAGTACTCCACCATACGGATTGCATTGAACCAGCTTATGACCCAAAAGGTCGGTCTGGAACAAGACAATATCAGCAAGACCCGAGAAAAGGAGCATGCCCTTCTGCAATATTACCAACTGCAGACGGGGTCGCATTTCCTCCTGAATTGCTTGAAAAGCCTTTACAACATGTCGGAAGGGGGCGAGATCGAAAGGATCAAGATGATGATCCTGGCTTTCTCGAACCATCTGCGCTATGTCTTCCATGACAACCTTTTCCTGGTCACGCTCAAGTCGGAACTTGACGAAACGCAGGACTATTATCAGATCATGCAAATGGACCGCGCAAATCCATTCTTGCTCAATCTCGAAGTCGATCAGAGCCTGCTGGATTGTCGGGTGCCGCCGCTCGTGGTGCAGACCTTTTTGGAGAACTCCTTCAAGTACAACCCCGTGCACAACCGGATATTGCGCTTCCTTGTCCAGATCGATCAGATCGAAATGGAGGACAAGCCGTATATGCGGCTACGCCTGAGCGATAACGGGGTTGGCTACAGCAAAGAGGTGCTGAAGAAGCTGTCTGACGCGGACGAGCAGTTCGAACAACATCATGTGGGCATCAGTAACCTGCGAAGAAGGATGAAACTGATCTATCACGACGACTACCAGGTGGCGTTTTTCAATGTCCTTGGAGGCGGTGCGTGTTCACTGATCTACCTCCCGATCCGGAAAGAATGAAGAGAAGGAATGGGTCATGAACGTCCTCATCGTTGACGATCAAGTGTCCGTAATCAAGGGCATACTGTCGGGGGTGCACTTCAAGGATCTCGGTATCGACGTCGTCCGAACCGCGACAAGCAGTGAAGAGGCCCTCGCCATTTTCGGCGAAATCCCGGTGGATATCCTGCTGACGGATATCGAGATGCCGGATGAAAATGGTCTCGAACTGAATCGAAAGGTACAGGAAAGGTATCCGGACACACTTCGTATCCTGCTGACCTCGCACGCGGAATTCCGGTATGCACAGGAGAGCATCAAACTGGGTTGCTTCGATTATCTTCTGCAGCCCTCTCCTTACGAGGAAATCGAAGAATGCCTGCTCCGCGCGTTGCAACACATCTATCAGCAGCGGAAGAAATCCCAGCTGTATCAGTATGGGCAATTGCTCGAAACGAACGAGACCGAGCTGATGGATCATATCGTCAAGGGGTTGTTCTCCAGGGTCCCTGAGGATGCTCATTCTTCTCTGGAGTTCCTTAACAAGATGGGCTATCCGCTCAGCAAAGAGAAGAGCATACAGGTCATCATCATTAATGCACAGTCGTTTCGCATCGCGGAGGAGCCCCTCTACTCGGAGAAGAGCATACACAAGGCCATAGCGAACGCTCTCAAACAGGCGAGGATCATCTATCCGGTGTTGGCGCTGAGCACCCTGAATCGCTTCAGACAGTTCGCTCTTGTGTTGTTCTCCGCGACTTCTGAGGATGTGACGGTTTCTGTCGGGCAGTATCAGGCGTTTTATGAGGCGCTCAGCGCCGAACTGGCGAATGAAGCGCTGACCTGCTACATCGGCAATTGGATCGCCTACGAACACGTGCGGGACGAAGTCAGGCAAATGCACGTGTATATCGATGAGAACATCAGCAACCGCACAGGCGTGTATCTGACCTCAGGTCAGGATATGGCGGCGACTGCGGCGACAAACCTGGCGGAGAGCACCGAGCGCTGGAGGACGTTGATCTCAGGCGGCCAAAAACGCATGCTTGAACAGGAGATCGAGGCGTATCTGGAGAGCACGGTAGCCACCAGCAAGAACAAGCTCAAGTGTCTCTGCGATCTGCACCAGCAACTCACCCACATCTTCTTTGGTTTCTTCTACGACAGCAATGCAGATATGAGCAAGCTGTTCAACGACAAATACACCTATGCCGACTACATGAACGGCTTTAAGGACACTTCCTCCCTGAGGAAGGCCGTCAGTCACATGCTGAACGCCATAGACGATATCCAGAAGGACAGCGTGCCCAAGAGCGACATTGAGATTGCCAAGAGCTTTATCGCGAACAATATCTCGAATCCCATTACGGTGAAGGACGTCGCCGACCATGTGAATTTGAGCGCTGAGTATTTTACGAAGCTGTTCAAGCGCGCGACAGGGCAGAATATCAAGGAGTATATCGATCACTCGAAGGTATCGGCGGCCAAGGAGATGCTTGAACACTCAAACATCTCTGTCAGTATGATCGCATTGGAAATGGGGTACTCCTATTTTTCGCATTTCACACAGGTGTTCAAGAAGTACGAGCATATGACCCCGAGCGAATACCGCGCCAAGCTGACTAACCAGTGAGTGTCCGCGCCGAGTAGGCACGCAACCCTCTCCTTGAGGGTGTTGTTTCTCGTGCCAGCTTTACTTCACTGAAACGGCCAATGCCTCATAGACAAGATAGTTGTCGTCCGGGTTGAGTCTGAGCTTCTTCGTCGTTACCCCAACTTCGTCGAGAGCGAGTCTGAAGTGGATCAGCGTCTCGAACCAGCCATTGAGCCAATGGATGCGTAGCTCCAGCGTGTTGTCATGAGTGAATCTTGCGGTGGCGGCGTATGCGCCAAGCGCGGGGAACGGGGACTCGATCCACCGGCGTGTCAGGGTGCCATCCCATGAAGCGACGAGCGTCGCGCTCCTGTCAAGCACAACAGTAAGCGCTTCATCGGAGACGTCCAGCTCGACGGTCGATATTCTGACGTCCTTCGTGCTGTCTCGGAAGGCGGCAAACAGATCGCCACTGCCCGGAGGGGCAACAGCCAACCACGGGTCCAGATCACCACTCTTGACCTGGTAGGCGCCGCTGATCGTCCGATTCAAACCGAGCGTGTTCGGCTCATCCGGCTTACATTTGACGGAGGGCTGCAACTGAAGGAGCGCCGCGCAGTCGTCCTGTACAGGCTCGAGCGGCTCGTCCTGGATCACCAAGAGGAGGTGGTCGTACAGGACATCCAGGGTTTTCTGCGGCCCAAGTGGGAGCCAGGCGCCTTCATGGATCGCGACGACCAGATCCTTCTCCGGCCAGATGATCCCATACTGGCCCTGGCCACCATCAAATCGGAATACGCCAGGGATGCTGCAAGCCCAGAGTTGATAGCCATACCCGCATCGCCCATCTTTCTGCTCCGGCGCATAGGGGTTCATGACCTGAACCGAAAGCGCGCTCTGCACGAACGCGCGATCGAGTATCTGCTCGCCATTCCAGCAACCCCCGTTGCTGTAGAGCATGGCCAGGCGCAGGTTATCCTCCGTTCGCGAAAACGTACCGGGCTCAGCGTCGATTTGATTTGGGAACTTGAGCCACACGAAGTGTTCTGGGTCGATACCGATCTTGTTGAACAGTCGGTCAGAGAGGTAATCCTTCATGTTCTGACCGGTCCGTTTCAGGATGATGGCCCCGAGCATGCAGGATCCGGAAGAGTTGTACGCGAAACGTGTGCCGGGCTCGAAAGCCATCGGCGTTCTGAAATAGTTGCCGATCCAGTCGCCGGTCATGGATGGATGATGTGCCATCCCGTTCGTCATGGTCATCACGTGCCGGATCGTGATGCGTTTCATCTCTTCGGGAACGTCTATTTTCCGCTCGGCGATCTCGTCGGCGAATATATCCGCCATTTTCTCTTCGAGGGCGAGTCGGCCTTCCTTCAGCGCGATTCCAATGGCCGTGGCTGTGTAGCTCTTTCCGAGGGAGTGGTTGGAATGGACAAGCTCGGCGCTGTAGGGGGCCCACCAGCATTCCGCAAAGACCTTGCCATGTCGGGCGGCCATGAAGCCGTTCATCGTGGTCAGATCATGGTTGAGTGCTTTGATGCAGTCGATGAGTTGCTTGCTGGATACGCCCGCTTCTTCAGGCGTGCAGCGCGGCAGACGGTGTGATGACATCAATACTTTTCTTTCTTGCTCACGAAGTAGAAGTAGATCATGGCGATGATGATCAAACCACCACACAGGCTGAAGACGAAACTGTAGCCCTGCAGCCCCGTCATCAAGCCGAGAATGGCCCCCGCGATCATGGGACCGACACCCTGACCGATATCGCCACCCAGAAAGTAGGTACTAGTGGCAACGCCGCTCCTCTCGCGGCCGATGTGGTTGATGCAACCGGCCTGTAAGGATGGCTGAGCAGCTCCTTGCCCGATGGCTCGGAGCACGCCGGTCAGCAATATGATCCATAGGGACTGGCTGATTCCGAGCATGAACATGGAGAGGGCTGTGAGGAGCATGCCAGGAAAGACGGTGTATTTCAGCCCTTTGGAGTCCATCACTTTCCCGGCGAGGGGCCGGATCAGGAAGAGGCCCACGGCATAGACGGTGAAGTAAAGGCTGATGCCCTCAACGTCCAGTTCGTCAGCAAACAGGACGAGATAGGATGCGATGATGCCGTTGACAAAGGACAAGGTCGAGTAGGGCAGGGTGAAGGGTAGCGCCTTGAGTTCGACAAAATCACGGAAGGCGATTTTCGCCTTTTCGGCAGTGGGCTTCGCGTCCCGCAGGTTCTTGATAAACGGCAGAAAGAGACAGGTCACGACCGGGAGCATCGCGGCGACGATGAAGGCGGCTTGCATGCCGGCCGCGTCTGCAATCGCCAGACCGACGCCGGGAGCAACCGCGACTCCGATGAGCTGGCTGATGCCCATATAACCTATGCCCTCACCGGTTCGATCATGTGGAATAAAGCGGACAATGAGCGCCACCTGAACCGTGCTGCCGACGGCAAAGCCCAGACCGTTGAGAATGCGAAAAGCGATGAGGAGAGGTACGTGGGTAGTGGCTGCAAACCCGAGCAGGCCTACGGCCATCAGAATGTTGCTCCCGAGCAGGAGGTGTGTGTTGTTCAACCTGTCGACCATCCAGCCGCAGAAGGGGCGGCTGAACAGGGATGTCAGCGAAAACAGGCCGACGATGAACCCGGCCAGAGCGAGCGTGACGCCGATCCCCACCAGGTACTTGGACAGGATCGTCGCCACCATGTAGAAGGAGAACGCGCTCATCGTGCTGATCAGAATCACAAGAATATAGGATCTGTTCCACAGCTTGGATGAGCCCGACAGCGTGTTCGTTTGATTCATGGTGTACTCTCATGAAAACGAGGGCACTTTCGTGCCCTCGTTCCACTCGACATGGAGTTCAAGCAGCAGGGCTATTTTGCTGCAAGCCACTTATCGAGCTGAGACTGCTTTTCGGCAATGACTGCGTCGATGCCCGCATCACGCAACGCCTGCTGGAACACCGGAAGTACTTCATCAATGTCAACTTCGCCATTGATGAGCGGCAGGTAGTACTGGGCGATGACGTTGTTGCAGGCCGTGATCTGGTCGGCAACCGGAGTGGCATCGAAGGTGAAACCAAGAGCCAGGGACGGCTTGGCCTCAGCATTCGACTGGGCCATCATCTCCCACAGGTTGTCGGGCTGGTAATACCAGAGCGGGGCGCCGGATTCATTCGGCAGGCTGTAGGTGTTGCCGAGAGGCATCCAGCCGCTGTTCGTCATATTCTTGCCTTCTGGGAAACGGGCGTCGCCGTTTTCGTCCAGCACGTAGTTCTCCACCTCAATCCCATAGCCAAGCAGCGTGGCGGCCTCGCTGTTCGTGTAGAAGACCTTCAGCACGCGCATGGCAGCCTCTTTGTTCTCGCTGAAGCTGGTGATATGCCACAGATAAGTGGTTGCTTCGCCTGTGGTCATCAGTCGGTCGCCGATCCGCGCGCCGACCATATCGTCGCCGTATTGCTTCTGGATGTTGGCTTCATACAGCCACTCTTCGAGGTCCCAACCATAGCCCGGCGTGCCGCTGGTGATGCCATTCTGGATGCTCAACAAGGTCGGGTTGTTGTTGCTCATGGCATCCGGGTTGAAGATATCGTTCTCCTGCCAGATCTTGACGTTCTCAAGGAAGTTCATGAAGTATTCCGACTCGTAGTAATTCTCCACCTTCGTGCTGTTGAGCGGGTCGGTCAGAACGCCCAGGAAGCTGGTGTCGCTCAGGTAGTCGATGTTCTTGGGGATCCAGTAGGTCTGGGTTGCGCCGGGTACATAGTAATGGTCCGGGTTAGCTTCCTTCATCTTGAGGATGGCTTCCGTGACCTGGTCCAATGTGCTGATCTGCGACCAGTCAATACCCGCGGCATCCGAGTCGGTCTTCTTCACGATGTAGATCATGGACGTGGAGTACGGTCCGACGGTGGGAAGACCATACAGTTTGCCGTTGATCTTGCTGGAATCGAGCACTCCAGGTACGTCGGCAAACAGGTCAAGGATGCCCTGGCCATCCGAAGCAAGCAGGTCGTCCAGTGGGGCGAGCTGACCGTTTGCATACAGCGTGCTGAGCGGCATGTACCAGAAGGACGAGAAGATGTCGATGGAGTCGGAGCCGCCCGTGAGAAGGAGGTTGAACTGGGTGTTCATGCTGCCGAAGTCGACGGGGACGAGGTCGATCTCGGCCTGGGCCTCTTGCCGCATGATGACGTTCAGCGCTTCCTCGACCTTGGGCTCGGAATCGGTTCCGAAAATACGGGTATAGGCCATGCGAATGACCGGATACTCCATGGTGCCACTGGGTGCTTCAGTGGCGCTCGGCGCTTCAGTGGCGCTGGGCGCTTCGGTGGCGTCGGGAGCCGCGGTCGCCGCAGTTTCGGGCGTTCCTGCAGCGGGCGCGCACGCCCCGACTATTGAAGCGATTAGCAGCAGCGACGTCAAATTCGTAAGAATGCCGCTCTTTCTCATCGTGTTTCTCCTTGTCCTTGATGTTGTCTCAAGAGACACTCAGCCTCTGATCATGCAATCCTAGCAATGTGACCAAATCCTCGCTGTCAATTTTCCGGTTCGTTTTATCAACTATCTGGCTATTTGTTGGTGACTTCCAGCGGTCAGTATCAGAAGCCTCGAATAGGCCAACGGCCTAAGGATGCCATTCGGCGGGCTATTCACGCCCTCGTGGCCTCCTCACGGCCATCCCCGCTATCGCGATCGCTGAACCAACTTATACCCGTCGACATGCCCTGCGGACGAGCAACACCGCCTCTGACCTGTCAAGAGTGGATCCAGCGCGACACAATGGCGGCGCTACACGGCTCAGCCGACCCGCCTGACGGCGAGGCGATCCAAAAGTGCAGGAATCGACAACGGGTTTGACGACCTGGCTTTGACGGAACCCAAATACGCCGTCCAGGACCTCGTGAGTTGTGTGCCTGTCTTCACAAAGTGAACTGGCACAATCTCCGGAATCCTATGATGGGAGCGCCCAATCCAACGTGGTCTGATGGGAAGGTGTGGCTGACAGACGCCCCCTGCAGGTTCCTGGTGGGCAGGCGCGACTAACTTCAGAAAAATGATAATTCTGAACAGAATTTTGATATTTTTACGCGCTTGCCATGGCTAAACTGTTAAGCGATTGCCCTGTTCTCGTCATTCGTAGCGCCGCTGGCTGATGGGCTCGAGGAACCTCCCATGAGAGAACTGACACAACTGTCAACGGAAAACCAGGTCCCCGCTGCCGATAAAGCCAGGGTGGGAAAGAAGAAAGGGCGAGATATCGGCCGCTTCCTGCCGCTGTATTTGATGTTGGTGCCGGGAGCGGTCTATCTGATCATCAACAATTACCTGCCCATGGCGGGGCTCGTGATCGCTTTCAAGAAGATCGACTATTCGCTGGGCATTTTCCAGAGCCCCTGGGTTGGACTCGACAACTTCAAGTATCTGTTCAGCAACAATGACGCCCTGAATGCCATACGCAACACGATCCTCTACAACCTGGCGTTCATCTTCCTGGGAAACCTGCTCGCCATCACGGTGGCTATCGCTCTCGACCTCGCGAGCAACAAGGTGTTGAAGAACTTCAGTCAGGTCGTCTTCCTCATCCCGTTCCTGCTCTCCACAGTCATCGTCAGTTACATCGTGTTTGCGTTTCTGAGCCCGAGCAACGGTTTTGTGAACAACTCGATCCTGCCAGTGTTCGGGATCGAGAAGGCAATCAAGTGGTACAACGAAGCCAGGTACTGGCCTTTCATCTTGACCCTGGTGTTCTTGTGGATGTCCTTCGGGTACAGCTCGATCATCTACTATTCCTCAGTCATCAGCATCGACAAGTCTTATTACGAGGCGGCCGTGATGGACGGCGCCAGCGCCTGGCAGCAAATCGTCTACATCACACTCCCCATCTTGAAGCCCACGATCATTACGCTCGTTCTCCTGGCCGTGGGCCGGATCTGTTATTCGGATTTTGGGCTGTTCTACTTGATCCCACAGCATAGCGGGCTCCTGTACTCGACAACCCAGACCATCGACACCTTTGTGTATCGGGCGCTCCTTGAACTCAATGACGTTGGACGCTCCGCCGCCGCCGGCTTCTTGCAGTCGTTGGTTGGCTTCGTGTTCGTTTTTGGCGCCAACTGGCTGGTCAAGCGGTTGGATCGAGACAGCGCTCTGTTGTGAGCTGAGGTATCAAGTCATGATCACATCAAGCAAAAGCGTGAGCTTTCTGGTGACCTCTTTTCTGGTCCTGCTGGTTGTTGTCAGCGTTATCCCGTTCTGGCTGTTGTTCGTCAGCTCCTTTACGTCCGAAAGCTATCTCATCCATAACGGATACTCCCTGTTTCCGCAGCAGTTCAGCCTGGCGGCCTATGAGTATCTGTGGGGGGTGGCGGATTCGATTGGCAGGGCCTATCTGATGAGCGTCATCATTGCGGCCATCGGCGTGAGCGCCAACCTGGTGCTGACGATCCTCTTTGCCTATCCGCTCTCCCGCAAGGATCTTCCCGGACGCGATGCGATTTCCTTCTTCCTGTTCTTCACCATGCTTTTCAACGGCGGACTTGTGCCGACCTATCTGGTTTATACGAACTTCTTTCACGTCAAGGACACCCTGGCGGGAATGATCGTGCCGAACCTGATGATGAACGCATTCTTTGTGATCGTCATGCGGTCGTACTTCACCTCGAACATCCTCGACGAGGTGCTTGAGGCGGCAAGGATTGACGGCGCCAATGAGGTGCAGATCCTGACCCTGATCGTGCTTCCGTTGAGCAAGCCCATCATCTCTACGATCGGTCTGATGGCGCTGTTGGTCTATTGGAACAACTGGACGAACGGCATCTACTTCCTGACCACGCGAACGGACCTTTACGGCATTCAGAACTATCTGAACGCCGTGATAAACAAGGCTTCATTCCTGCAATCTCAGATGGCCACCATGATGTCGCCGATGGATATCCCCAATGTCAGTGTGCGTATGGCCATCGCCGTGATCGCGGTCCTGCCTCTCCTTATTGCATACCCGTTCTTCCAACGGTCTTTCGTCAAAGGCATCACGCTGGGCTCGGTCAAGGGCTGACAGCGGAAAGAGGGCGTCGTGAAAAAAGTCGAAAACACGATCATGCTGATCACCTACGCCAACGCCATGGGCAGGGATCTGGCGGCGCTGGATGACGTGCTGGATCGCTACTTCAATGGGGTGTTTGGCGGCATTCACGTCCTGCCGTTCTTTCCCTCATCAGGCGACAGGGGGTTTGCCGTCATCGATTACGACACGGTGGACGCCGCATTCGGCACCTGGGATGACATCGACCGCCTGGGGGAGAAGTACTACCTCCTGGCTGACTTCATGCTCAATCACGTTTCCATCCGATGTGCGGAATTCAGAGACTACATCAAAAATGGCGACGCCTCACCCTATAAGGACATGTTCATCGACTGGAACAAGTTCTGGCCTAACGGCGAGCCCACGGAACAGGAACTGGATGTCTTGTACAGGCGCAAGGAGAGCGGACCGTATCTCGAGTTCGTGCGCGAAGACGGAAAGAAGGTGAAACTCTGGAATACCTTCTTCCAGGAACAGATCGACATCAACCCCTATAGCGTGGCGACGCAGGAATACTACGAGCGCAACCTTGGCCTGATCGCCAAACATGTGTCGATCATCCGCTTCGACGCTTTTGCGTACGCGTCAAAGCGCCCGGGCACATCCTGTTTCTTCGTCGAACCGGAGATCTGGGAGGTGCTCGACATCGGCATGAAGCCGCTCAGGGCGAGCGGAACGGAGATGCTGCCCGAGATACACGAGAACTACCGCATCCAACTCAAGATGGCGGAGAAGGGCTATTGGGTTTACGACTTCGCACTGCCGATGCTTCTGCTGCATGGGCTGATGACCGGCAGGACGGATCGGCTGATCCACTGGCTGAACATCTGCCCACGCAAGCAATTCACGACGCTCGACACCCATGACGGCATCGGCGTTGTGGACGTGGCGGGGCTGCTGACGGACGATGAAATCGACCTGGTCCGGGAACGGGTCGATGAGATCACCCGGCCGGCAAAACCGTACATGAAGTTCCCGGGCATGATGATCAAGGCATCGAGCAAGCAGATGCAGAGGTACCAGCTGGCCTGCACGTACTACTCAGCGCTCGGCAGTGATGACAGGGCGTACCTGCTCGCCCGCGTCGTGCAATTCTTCACCCCCGGCATCCCTCAGGTTTACTACGTCGGACTGCTCGCAGGAGAAAACGACATCGAGGCACTCAAGAGGGGGGAGGAACCTCGAAGTATCAACCGCCACACCTATACCGAGGCGGAGCTGGCAGACGCCGTACGCAAGCCGATGCTCCAAGACATGTACAGGCTCATGCGATTCCGCAACAGTAACCCCGCTTTCAACGGCGAGGTGAAGATCGGCGAGGACAAGGCTGACGGCACTCTGCGTGTCACCTGGACGGATGGCACGAGCACTGCCGTGCTGGATGCCGATTTCAAGGACAAGAGCTTCCGCATCACGGTTGCAGACGGTGGAAGCGAGCGGGTGTTCTATTCCCAGGCGGGTGAATGAAGTGGGCGGTCTCAAACTTCCGCTGATCTTCCAAAACGGCATGGTCCTGCAGCGCAGGAAACCCGTCTGCATCTGGGGGTGGGCAGCCGACGGCGCCCAGATCGCGGTGCAATGTGCGGGGGAAAGCGCGCTTGCCATTGCGAAAGAGGGCCGATGGAAGGCCTTCCTCCCGCCGATGGAAGCGGGAACTGGATATACGCTCCGGATCACCTGCGATGACGGCGAGAGGGTCATCGACGATGTGGCGGTCGGTGAAGTATGGCTTGCGAGCGGTCAGTCCAACATGGAGTTTCTGCTCAGAGACGATGCTGATGCAGCCAGCGCCGCACAGATCGAGCATGCCAACGTCCGCTGCTTTGAAGTGCCGAAGATCGCGTACCCGGGCCAGGAAAATGACAGAGACTATTCCGCGGTGGGATGCTGGCGCAAGGCCCTCGGGAAAGAGGCGCTGTATTTCACAGCCGTGGGTTTCTACTTTGCAGAGGAGCTCTATCGGTCGCTGAACGTGCCGGTTGGCATCATCAACTGCACCTGGGGAGGCATATCCGCCAGCGTGTTCATGGGCGAGGAATACCTGACCGGGCGGCTGGGGTTCTTCATCGAGAGAGCCAGAGAGGCGCAGTCGAAGATCGAGCCCGAGACCGAACTCGAGCGGTACAGGGCGCTCCAAAAAACGATCGATGCCTTGCCCATCGACAATAGCAAACCGAACCTGGCCCCCTTCCAGCCCGATCCATCGATGCTGGACTCGCTGGCGGAGATGAACGCCCTGCAGTTGTCCACTTATTCTCCCTTTCGACCCTGCGGGCTGTATGAAACGATGCTCAAGACCATTGTTCCCTACAGCCTCAGCGGCGTGCTCTGGTATCAGGGCGAGACAGACTCATCCTTTCCTGAACTCTATGAAGAGCTCATGGCTGCCATGATCGTCAACTGGCGAGATCTGTGGCATGAAGAGTTGCCCTTCATCCTGGTGCAGTTGGCGTCGTTTGAGCGCATGTTCGAGCCGTTGGATTTTGTGCCCATCCGCGCCATTCAGGAGCGTCTGACAAAGACCGTGAACAAAGTATGGCTCGCCTGCGCCATGGACGTGGGGATGCGTTACGACGTCCATCCGAAGCAAAAGCGACCCGTGGGTGAGAGGCTGGCCCGGCAGGCGCTATCGAAGGTCTATGGTCGCCCGATCCTGGCGGATTCCCCGACGGTCGAAGGCTGCCGGAGAGAGGGCGCAGAGATCACCATCCGGTTTGCTCACGCGGGTCACGGGCTTGAATGCCGTGGTGATCGGCCGCAGACCGTGGATGTGCGGATCAATGACACCCTCGTGAGCGAATCGGAGATCAGCGTGCATGACAGCGTAATGCTGATCTCCTCACCGGAGTTGGACAGGGAAGGGCCCGTGACGGTCGAATTCTGCTGGCATCCCTATTGCGAAGACACCGTTTACAACAGTGCCGGACTTCCGGCGTTGCCGTTCGTGTGCCGGATCGAGTAGGCGAAACCCACGCTCCTCGGTGACGACGACCCTCTCGTTGTCTGAGCCATTCGTGATGAGCCGAAAGTAAAGGCTGGAGGATCACATGTCCGTTCTGCAGTACACGTTTGAAAGCGATTGCCTCAAGAACAACACCCAGATCACCGTGATCCTGCCGGACAAGCCAAGACAACTCACGCCCGCGCAGTTCTACGGGAACGGACGCAAATACAAGGTGCTCTGGCTGCTGCATGGGACTTTTGGTGACCATACCGACTGGCTCCGCAAGACGAACATCGAGATGTACGCCACCGAGCGAAATCTTGTGGTCGTCATGCCGTCGGCTCTGAACTCCAACTACTCCAATTGGAACGACTACATGCTTGGCTTCAAGATGTACGACTTCCTCACCGAAGAATTGATGCCGTTGATCTACGGCTGGTTTCCGGTGTCTGACAGGCGGGAGGACAACTTCATCGCGGGGCTGAGCATGGGCGGCCGCGGCACGATCAAATTCGCGGTCAACCACCCCGAAAAATTCGCCGCCGCCGCGGTTCTCTCGGCGACTCCGATGGATATGTCCTCCATGGGACCAGACAACGAGTCCCCCTTCCTCGACACAAACAACGAAAGAGTGAGGACCACGCTTGCCAACGCCGGAGGACTTGAAGCGTTCCTCAATTCCAACGAACACGTCTGGGCGATCCTGGATAGGCTTGCGCCCACCGGCACCTTGCCACGGTTGATGTTCGCCTGTGGCCAGGAAGATGAACTGCTCTTCAAGTACTACAAGATCTTCCAGGAGCATGCTCACGAGATCGGCCTGGCCGCGCACTGGTTCGAGTTGCCGGGCTACAAACATGAGTGGCGCTTCTGGGATCTGGCTATTCAAGAGGCGCTGGATTTCTTTGGCCTTGATGAAAGAGGCGGGAATCCGTATTGAACCGACGAACGGATCTTCTTCCACAAGGAAGCGAGCATGGCCTTTTTTGAATTCAACGCCCTATCCGTGGTGATGTGCGGCTCGTTCGCTGCCCGCGTCTTTCTCCCGGAGATGGACCGGCTGCAGCTGGGCGACAAAGAGCACAGAACCAAATACCCGGTGCTCGTGCTCCTTCACGATTCGGGTGGGGCTGCCGTCGACTGGCAACAGACTCCCGCAGAGCGCTGCGCGGCGGAGCACGGGATCTTCATCATCGCCCCGGATGTGCAACACGCGCTCGGCACGGACATGGTATACGGTCCGAAATACGAGACGTTCATCAGCGGCGAACTGCTGGGCATTTGCAGGAACCTGTTCCCCATCTCCCAGGATCCTGCGTCCACCTGGATCGGCGGCGTCGGCACGGGCGCGTACGGCGCCGTCAAGACCGCGATCCATCACCCAGAAGTGTTCAGCAAAGCCATCTCCATTGATGGCATCCTGGATATGGGTGCCATCATCAAAAAAGCCCTGGCGGGCGAAGAGACCGGCATTCGCCACGATGCAGCCTCACTGGCTGCGGTTTTCGGTGAGTTGAACCAGTTTGACGGAAGCGCAAACGATCTGTTTGCACTGGCCGAAAAGCTCATAGGCAACAGGTTCCTGTTTCTTTGTCAGAAGGGTCACAGACGGATCCGTGAGAACGTCGCCTTAGTGAACAAGCTGATGTCTGCGGCGGATTTTGCCACGATACCGACCGGCGCCGACGGCTTCAGTCAGCAGCGAAGCCTGCCCGAAGCCGTCCGATGGGCCTGTGCGGATAGGGTGACGATCTGAAATGGCGAACATCAGGCTTTATTACCACTCCCAGGCGTTGCGGATGAAAGTTGGCGTCAACGTCATCATCCCGGAAAACACATGGGGCCATTCGCTGGCGGATCGGCCGCAGGGGTATCGATATCCCGTGTTGTGGCTGCAGTCCGGCGGCGGGTTCGATTACACCGACTGGCAGCGCTATACGGCGCTTGAACTCTACGCTGCCCAGGCCGGCATCGCGGTCGTGTGCAGCGGCACGTACTGCTCCGGGTACATGGACACGAAACACGGGGACTTCAAATACTTCACCCAGCTTTCCATCGAGACCCCGCAGGTCGTGCGGCACCTGTTTCCGTTGTCTGAGGATCCGGCTCAGAACTACATCGCAGGCTTTTCGATGGGCGGCTACGGAAGCCTCAAGTGGATGCTGAGGGATCCGGAGCAGTTCGCGGCCTTCGGCTTGTTTTCGGGGGTGAAGAACATCGCCGACCTGCTCCCTGAGGAGGAGGACAACTCCGATAGCTTCTTCATGTTCGCCAGCGCGTTTGGCCGCAAGGCGAATATCGAAAACACTGAGGACGACATCTGCTACATGATCAAGAAGCAGAAGTCGGCCGGTAAGAAGTTCCCCAAGGGCTATATCGCCACGGGTCAGGAAGATACCCATTACCGCGACAACGTGGAGTACATGAACGAATATCGGGCACTCGGGCTCGAATTTGTTGAGGTCATCGATCACGGCGCCCACAACTGGGAATACTGCGACAAGCATGTCAAGAAGTTCATTGACTGGTTGGGCATCGAAGATACCTACAAGAGGCTAACCGAGTGATCCATCCAGAGCAGGAAAGGTACTTCGGATGAAAACCGAGAACATGCGGCTGCGTCCCGGAACGCCGGACGATGATAACCGGGATTATCTGCCCGAAAGAATCAAGGGCAGCGACATCGTCGTCAATGAGAACGGCAACAATTCACAGCCTTACCCCGAAAAGCTTCGCGAATTCAACGAAGCGCTCACAACAAATGGAAAGAACGCCGTCTGGTACGAATATGTGCCGTCCGGCTATGACCCGGGCCAGAAGACGCCGCTTGTCGTCTCTCTGCACGGCGGCCTGATGACGGGCTGGGGACAGGCGATCTACAGGTCCTGGACCCTCATGGCGGATAAGCACGGCTTCATCGTCGTCTTCCCCAATGCCACCGAAAGGCGCATCTGGTGTGTCCCCTGGGGCAAATGGCGCTTCGACGACGCCAGGCAGGAAAACGAACCGGCCCCTGGGGAGATCCCCGCGGCCCCGGCGGACATGAAAGATAACCACGATGCCCAGATGATCCTGGCGCTCATCGAAAAGATGAAGGAGAAGTACAACGTCGATGAGGAGCGCATCTTCATGCAGGGCATGTCCATGGGTGACCTGATGACGTCGCAGTTCGCGCGCCACTACGGCCACATCCTGGCAGGGGCTGCGGGGTCAGGGTGCGCCACGTTCCTCTCGCTGTTGTACGAAACAGACGGCAGGATCAAGAACCAGGGCGGGCATCTCGACATCTGGCAATCAAGGCCCGAACTGAATGATATCCCGCCCGACAAGCCTGAAGCGCTGAACGTCAACAAGTACAACCGCTATTACTGGATGCGCATCAACGGCTGCGGCCCGATCCCGGAGATCAGCATTGTCGGAGAAGACAACTTTGCGTTCTACAAGGGCAGCCAAGCCGACGTGACCTACCTGGACATCAAGAACCGCGACCACGGCCAGACGTTTGACGACGCGGCGCTGATCTGGAACTACATGTTCTCGGGCGTGCGCCGAAAAGCGGATGGCACGATCGTTCACACGGAATCCAACACTCCACGTAAGGGCGATGCGTTTGCCATAGCGGCTGCTAAAAACTGCGGCAATGCCTGGTTCAACAACAAGGTCACGTCGATGCGGACGAAGGCCGTGTCCTGGCAGAAGCTCAAATACCACGGACTGAACGGCGGGCAGAAGGTCAGGGGAGAGTATCTGTGCGTGCCGCTCTCCTTCCTGAGCGAGGCCTTCGGCGGGACGTATGAGCCCGTTGAGGGTGCGCTGACGGCTGTCGTTACCCTCAAAGATGGCCGAGTCCTGCAGTTCGCCCGGGGCAGCATAGGGTGCGTGATCGATGACACACTTCGCAGCATGTACTGCGAGGCCCTGCACCGCGACGGCGAACTGCTCGTGTCGATCGAGTGGTTCTGCCGCTACTTGTTCGGGTTGGATGTTTCGTCCTGCGATGAAACCGTCTACGTGACGGATCACTTTTCCGTCCTGTCCGCCAACATGGCAGACCTCATCAAGGATCTGCTGCACACCGACGGGCAGCTTCCGGACTACGAGAAGCTGACTGAGTTCGCCAGGTAAGGCGATTCGGGAGACACCATCATGAAGAGCAAAGTGACACTGCGCGCCGGCACGCCCGATGACAACAACCGGACCTACCTGCCTGAGGCGATCAAGGGCAGTGACATCGTCGTCAACGAAAACGGCAATAACTCCCAGCCTTATCCGAAGGGGCTGAAGGAGTGTCACGGCGTGATCGCCGACGGCCTTGAGGACACCTGGTACGAATATGTGCCCGCCAGCTATGACCCGGCCAAGAAAGTGCCGCTCGTGATCGGCAACCATGGCGGCCTGATGACCGGCTGGGGGCATGCAATCTACACATCCTGGACGCTGGTGGCCGACCGGGAGGGTTTTATCGCCGTATTCCCGGACGCCCATTCGCTGAGAATGTGGCAGGTCAAGGGCGTGTTCGACAACTTCGATCCCCGCGACGCGCCTGACCTCCCGATCCAGACCGTGCCGGAAAGCATGGAGGAAAACCACGACATGAACTTCCTGCTCGGACTCATCGAGCAGATGAAGCAGAAGTACAACATCGACGAAGGCCGCATCTTCATGCAGGGCATGTCGATGGGCAACCTGATGACGACCCAGTTCGCCCGCTATTACGGCCATGTCCTGGCCGGCGCGGCCGGCTCCGGAGGCCCTACCCGGCCGGATATGCTGTTCGACAAGGACGGCGCCGTCCTCAATGAAGCCGGTCCGCTCGCCGTCTGGCAGTCAAGGCCGGAGAACAATGGGACGCCTCCCGGGAAGCAATACAGCGAGTTCACGGTCAACAAATACAGCCGCTTCTACTGGATGAAGATCAACGAGTGTGACCCCGTCCCGCAGATCAGCATCGTCGGCGAGAACAACTTCGCCTTCTATCAGGGCAAAAAGGCCGACCTTGTTTATCTCGATATCAAGAACCGCGACCATGGTCAGACCTTCGATGAGGCCTTCCTGTATTGGGACTACCTCTTCTCCGGCACCCGACGCCAACCCGATGGCACGATCGTCCACACCGACACCCTGATCCCGCGCAAGGGTGACTCGTTCGCGATCGCTCTGACCGATGACTGCGACAAGGCGTGGTTCAACAACAGCATCAAGCCAATGGGCCATCCCGCCATTCGCTGGCAGAAGTTGAAGTACCACGGCCTGAACGGTGGACAGAAGGTCAGAGGCGAATACCTTTGCGCTCCCCTGTCATTCTTGTGCGAGGTGTTCGGCGCGACGTATGAACCCAGCCAGGATACGCTTACCGCGGTGGTGACCCTGTCAGATGGCAGAGCCCTGCAGTTCGCGCGCGGCAGCATCGGCTGCGTGATCGACGATGACCTTCGCAGCATGTATTGCGAGGCCTTGCACCGCGACGGTGAGTTGCACGTGAGCGTCGAATGGTTCTGCCGGTATCTGCTGAACCTGCAGGTGTCCGCGTGCAACGGCGTGGTGTATATCACCGACCACTTTGCGGAACTGTCGACCTTCATGGCGGACCTGATCAAGGATCTGCTCCACGACAGGGCCTTCCCGAACGACTTCAAAGACATCGACATAGAGGCCTGAACGCGTAAGCGGAACGCAGTGAACTTCTCTCTGCACCTCAAGGCGCAGGTCGTAATCGTTGGAGTAATGAGATGCCAGGAACCATCGTGCTGCGCGCCGGAAAGCCCAACGATGCCAACCGGGATTATCTGCCCGAGGCCATCAAGGGCAGCGACATGGTCGTCAACGAGAATGGCAACAACTCACAGGCCTATCCCGAAAGACTGATCGAGCATCGCGGTTGCCTGGTCGAAGACGGGGTAGAGGACGTCTGGTATGAGTACGTGCCCTCAACCTACGACCCGAACAAGAAGACACCCCTGGTCTTCTCCATGCACGGCGGTCTGATGACGGGCTGGGGCCAGGCGATCTACACGTCCTGGACGCATGTAGCCGACAGAGAAGGCTTCATCTGCGTCTTCCCCAATGCGCAAAGCAAGAAGATGTGGATNNACCTGAAGGCATCCCGACGCTCAACCGACCGACGGGTGAAGTGGGCGACTTCCACGATGTGAAGGCCGTGCTGGCTTTGTTGTCCTTGATGAAGGAGAAGTACAACATCGACGAGGCGCGTGTGTTTATGCAGGGTATGTCGATGGGCAACCTGATGAC
>DKKP01000393.1:87963-88112 GCA_002455335.1 Anaerolineales bacterium UBA6663
ATCAAGTACTGGCGCCAGGTCAACGGGGCGGAGGGCCTGCCCCAGATCCGGATCGTCGGCGAAAAGAACCTGGCTTTTTTCAAGGGCGAGAAGGCAAACGTGACCCTGATGGACGTCCGGAACCGTGACCACGGCCAGACGTTTGACGA
>DKKP01000257.1 GCA_002455335.1 Anaerolineales bacterium UBA6663
GATCCGCGCTGGGTCCACGCAGGCGTAGCCGAGGAGCAGCCCGGGCCGCGGGTTGCGCGCCAGGCTGAAACGCGAGAGCGGCGTGACATCCACGCCGTGCTCGGCCGCGGCCCGCGTGACTGCGACGTCGTCGGCGCCGCGCTGCAGCCAGCCGATGCCGTGCATGCCAGTGTCAGCGACGAAGGGCTCGACCGGCAGCCCGACCAACGCCGAGAGCAACGCCTCGCGGCGCTCGCCGTAGAGCGCGCGCATCCGCCGGATATGGCGACCGAAGTGGCCATCTGCAATGAAGTCGGCCAGGGCGCCCTGCTCCAGCGCCGGCGCGTGCACTTCGGTGTAGGCCTTCGCCGCGAGAAAAGTGTCGAGCAGACCATGAGGCAGGATCAGATAACCCAGGCGCAGGGACGGGAACAAGGTCTTGCTGAACGTGCCTACGTAGATCACGCGGCCAGTCTCATCGAGCCCCTGTAACGCCGCCAGCGGCCGCCCATGAAACCGGTACTCGCTGTCGTAGTCGTCTTCGACCACGTAGGCGTTGGCGCTGCGAGCCCAATCCAGCAATTCGAGGCGACGCTGCAGGCTGAGCGTCACCCCCAGCGGAAACTGATGCGACGGCGTCAAATAGGCGAGCCGCGCGTCGATGCAGCGCTGACGCCCGACCTCGACCCGCAGCCCCTCGGCATCGACAGGCACCGGCACGATCCGCGCCCCTGCGCCTGCAAAGGCCCCGCGCGCACCCAGATAGCCCGGATCCTCGAGCCAGACCGGGTCGCCCGGATCGACAAGCAGGCGCGCGACGAGATCCAACGCGCCTTGTGAGCCCGAGACGATCACGATCTGATCGGCCGTGCAGCGCACCTGGCGCGAGACCGTGACGTGGGCCGCGATCGCCTCACGCAACGGGCGATACCCGGCTGTGGTCTGATAGTCGAGCAACGCGCGATCCAGATGCCGGGCGCGCCGAGCCACGAGTCGGCCCCAGAGCTTGAATGGGAAGGCATCCAGAGCCGGGAGCCCGGCGCGAAACGCCCGCGACCGCTCCGAGCCACGATCACCCACGTGGAGCGCCGGTGCGCTTCGGAACGACCGGGCCAGCTTCGACCAGTGCGTCAGACGACTGTCGGCCAGGGGCCGCTGCCCTGGCTTGTCGACGGGAAGATGAAGCGACACAAATGTGCCGCTGGCCGGCGTGGTCTCCAGGTAACCCTCTGCCAGCAGTTGTTCGAAGGCGTTCAGCACCGTGTTGCGCGAGATGTTCAGCGAGACCGCCAGCTCACGCGTCGAAGGCAGACGCGCGCCGCGTTTCAGGCGCCCTGCGAGGATGGCGTCCCGCAGGTTGAGATACAGCTGGCGGTATAGCGCCGTCGGTTGCTGGGGGTCCGGTTGTAGAACGACGGGGATGGTCATCGCGAGCTCCTGCGCCACCCGACCGAGGCCTCGGACGGCGCGGGAGCATTGTAGGGGATCACGGGCGAACGGCAGGGGCGCTCCAGACCGGGGTATTCGCCCGAGCCGGCGCCAATTCGTTGTCCGCTTCCGTGCTTCGCCGGGCTACAGCAACTTAGCGATCAGGTCCTTATGCGGCGACGGGATCACGGCGAACGAGTCGAGCACGCCCTCATCCTTCAGTGCAGCCACAGCGGCATTGACGCCACTGCGCACAGCGCTGACCTCGCCGGTGACCACCGCGAAGGCTTTGCCGCCCATGGCGAAGGGCAGCCGGATCTCCAGCAACTGCAGCGGCGCCGCCTTAACGGCCACGTCAGCTGCCACGATCGAGGCCGCAAGCGTGAAGGTCTCGATCACGCCGACGGCCTTGACGACCTCGATCTCGGTCGTCGCGGTCAGGGCCGGAAAGATGCTCGGGTGAACGTTGGGCAAGACGAAGTGGTCGACCACGACCTCGGGCGCGACCTGCTGGCCGGCCTCGATCGCGGCGTTGACCTGGCTGATCGTGCCCGCGACCAGGATGATGTACTTGCCTGGGCAGACGACATGCGCGCGTAGGAGCTCCACCTCGCCAGCCTTGAGCAGCGTGTCGGTGGTCAGCATGCCGCGTGCGATGCTGCGTAATTCGATCAGGCCGATCGCGCGCTTGATTGTCGTCACGCGGGGCAGAGTGGCTTCAGGCAACATGGCGTATTCCTTCGATCACGATGGCATCCGCGCGGATCTCAACGACTGTCCCGGCGATGCTGGCATGCACCGGCGCACCAAGCGCGCCCTCAGGGATCGACGCGACAACGTCGCCGACAACGACAGCCTGGCCGACCGACACCGCCGGTTGCGCGGCCACGCCGGCGTGTTGGCGCAGCAGCAACGTGACGCGCCCGTAGGATCGGTCGACGGGTGTCAACGGCGCTTCGACGTCGAACTTCTCAAGCCCAAGCCGGTTGACCAGTCGAACCATCGGCACGCGTCGGTAGTCGCGGGTGGAGGAGACCTCGGTCTGACGGTGGTACGGGTTCTTGATCCCGGCCTTGACCAGATCGCGCTTGATGTTTAGCGCGATATCGCCCGGCGCGAGATGCACGGGGCAGGCGTAGTTACAGGTGCGGCACTCGCAGCACAACAATGCGCCGGCCATCTGCGCGTCGGTCATCGGCACGCCAGAGGCCAGCAGCAAAATCAGCTTGTGCGGTTGGATCGCATGGCCCTGCGCATGGCGCGGGCAGAAATCGGTGCACATGTAGCACTGATCGCAGGCCGCGATCGCGTGCGTATCGAACACCTCGCGCGGCGTGCGCCGCCTGACGCTGAGCTGGTGTTCGTTGGGCAGCACAAGCAAGATCTTGGTGCGCTTGGTCACCGGCGCATCCAGGCTGCCCGCCACCTCACCCATCATGGCGCCCCCGTTGAGCACCACCGGGTCGGGCACGGTCGCCCCACCCGCCAGGTCGATCACCTGCTTCAGCGTGATCCCGAGCGGCACGCGCACCGTCACAGGGTTACGCACCGCGCCGATCACGGTGACGAACTTGCTCGTGACCGGCGTGCCGTCAAGCGCGGCGGCGACGTTGTAGAGCGTCTCGATATTCTGGACCACGCAACCGACATTGAGCGGCAACCCGCCTTCGGGCACGACACGCCCTGTGACGTCGTAGACCAGCACCTGCTCATCGCCAGCCGGGTAGAAGTTCCCGAGCTCGGCCACGCTCAACTCGGGCGAGTCGGCCATGGCTGCGCGCAGCTTCGCGACAAGGTCTGTGTATTTTCCTTTGACGCCGATCACGCCTTTCGGCGCCCCGGTCGCGGCCATGACGGCCTTGAGCCCGTTGATCACGTCGGTGGTGTGATGGTGCAGCAGTTCCTTGTCGACATGCGTCAACGGCTCGCACTCGGCGCCGTTGGCGATGACGACCTCGGCCCTGGCCTTGAGCTTGAAGAACGTCGGGAAGCCCGCGCCCCCCGCGCCCGTCACGCCCGCCTTCTGCACCGCAATCACGATCTCTTCTGCATGCTGCACGGTCATCTCCTACCAGAGAGATGCGAGTGAGAGGGATGTGCCCGACC
>DKKP01000326.1 GCA_002455335.1 Anaerolineales bacterium UBA6663
CCCGATTGCGTTCCGACAGGATCTGGATCAATAACTGGCCCGCCAGCCCTGCGCCGGGAGCTGGCGCGGGTTGTAGATCGCCAGCGCGCCGGCATTGCCACGCATGAACGACTCGAGCGTCTCGGCCGAGACCATGACCGGCGTGCGGCGAGCCGGGTCCTGCACCTTGTACATGCCGGTGTATCGGTCGTAGCCAGTGACTGCGACGATGTGGGCCGTCGCGCCACCAGGCGCGGTCGCATTGTCGGCGCCGCGATCGCCCGTCCAGGGCAGGATCTTGCCCGAGAAGGTTCCGCTGATCACCACAGAGGCTCCGCCGAGCAGCGCTTCGCGGATGCCGNNTGCCGGCGGCCGTCGGGGCAAGCACCTGGGTACGCGCCGAAGCGGCCTGCGCGCCGCGCCGCACTTCGGTCAGGTTCGTGAAGTTGTTGTTCTCGCGCTCGAGGTAACGGCCCGTCGCATCGACGCCGTCGCGGCTTGTGTCGTTGACCATTTTCTTCCGCGCCAACACCACGGCCTCGCCCGACGTCAGGCTCGAGCTCCCGATCGACAGGCCAACGGCGTTCAGCGCCATCACAAGCGAGGCTGGGCCGCAATTCGTGTTGCGCCCATCGCCGCCCAGGCTGATCTCGGCATCGAACTGATTGACATGCTCGGCCGTCGTTGTCGCGGCGCCACCGTCGATCCGCTCGACCAACTTGAGCAACAGCATCGAGACCAGCGCATCAGCTCCACCCGTGTCAGACCCGCTGCCTTGGGCCGCCAGCAGCGCGCTGAAAGCCTGCTGGAGCTCACTTCCGGCGTTCTCACTCGTGGAGTCACGTCGAATCCGGCTAACCGGGCTTTGAAAGGTCGCAGCAGGGAGGGGTTGAGCGAAATCGGTCATGTTTTTGTCTCGACACTGCCAAAATATACGATCCCGAGACGAGCGGACTTGCACCGACTATAGCGATAACCTTCAGTCAAGTCAGTAAACGGTCGATAAAGATTGGCGTGAAGGCCCTGACCTGGGTATACTGACGGGCTGTCGCGCTGACCATCGGAGCAACGCGGCTCATCCTCTTCGATTGAGCGGGACTATGGCAGATCAATTCATCGTCACCTTCGACTCGCACGGCCTATCGCTCGAAGGACGCAAATTCAGCGAGAAGCAGATCATGAGTGCGCTGGCCGAAGGTCACTTCCGGCCCGGTATGCGCTTCCGACGCGGTCGCACCGAGTTCGTGCTGACCAAAACCGGGCTCGTGCCGCGGCGCCGCGCGGACGTCGAGCCCGAAGAAGAAACAACCGAAGAAGAATAAGCCGGGAGCGGTCTTGCCAGCCAACGATGTGCCGCACGGCGCGATCACGCTCCGACTTCTGGGCGCCCCTACCCTGATCCGCTCGGGCCAACCGGTCACCCTCAAGCGGCGGCAGGCCCGGGCGCTCTTGTTTTATGTCGGGGCCCATGACCTCACACCCCGCGAGACCCTGCTCGGCCTGCTCTGGCAGGACAAAGAGCGCGCCGTCGCCCAGCAGAATCTCCGAACCCTGTTGCACGGCCTCCGCCGCGAGTTGGGCCTAGCCCTGGGAGACGACGAAGGCCAGCTGCGCCTCGCCCCGGAGGTGTTCGTCGACGTCCGCGCCTTCGAGGCCGGGCTGACGGGCGACCCGCACGCGCTCCACCAGGCGTTGCAGCTCTACCGGGGAGAGTTTCTCGAGGGGTTTGGCCTGGCCGGCGCAGCGGCGTATGAAGAATGGGCACTGCTCGAGCGCGAGCGGTTGCGCCGCCTGGCCGTCCGCGGCTTGACGCGGCTGAGTCGGCTCCAGTCGGCTGACGGGTTGTACGTCGAGGCCCTCGAGACCCTGGAACGCGCTCTGGCACTTGACCCGCTGCAAGAGGATGTTCAGCGCGAAGCTTTGCAACTTCACATGCTTGCCGGCGATCGGCCCGGCGCCATCCGCCGCTACGACGATCTGCGCCGCCTGCTCGACGACGAGCTTGGCGTAACGCCGATGGCCGAAACCCGGGCGATCTATGACGCCATCCTCAGCGACCGGCCCGAGCCTGCGCGTCCAGCTATGCCGACGCGTAGGCCGTCCCTCCCGGCGCAACCCGTGATCGAGTCTCTGCCCTTCGTCGGGCGCGACCAGGAGCTCAACCAACTGGGCGCCGCTTTCGGGCATCCCACTCTGGTGTTGATCGAAGGCGAACCCGGGATCGGGAAGACCTGTCTGGCCATGCGCTCCGCCGAGGTACGCGGTCTGCGCCCGTGGCTTGGCGCGGCCGGCGAGCTCGAGACCGGCGTGCCCTATGCCATGCTTATCGAGGCCCTTCGCGCCGGGCTGGCCACGCTACCGGGTAACGGCGACCGCCTCACCGGGCTGGCGCCGATCTGGCGCCAGGAGGCAGCGCGGCTCCTGCCCGAGCTCGTCGGGTCGACGCAGGCGTCGGCGGCCAGTGGCCCGACCGAAGAGGCGCGCATTCGTGAAGCGTTGTTCCGCGTCATCCTAGAGCTGCATCGTGTCGCGCCGGGTCTGCTTGTGCTGGATGACCTCCACTGGGCGGACGCCGCCACATTGGCCGTCGTGGGTTACCTGATCCGTCGGGCGAGTGCTGAGGGCGAGCCCCTGACTGTGTTGGCCACCACCCGCCCCTACAACGCCGGGAGCGCCCTCGGCCAGTTGGCCCGCGGACTGGCGCGCGAGGGCCGGCTGGTCTCGATCCATCTGGGCCGGCTCGATCGAGCCGAGGTCGACACTTTTGCTCGCAGTTTGAGCGAGACGTTTGCCGTGCCCCTGGCGCAGTGGTTGGCGCGCAACTCCGAAGGCAATCCCTACATCCTGACCGAATTGGCTCGCGACTTACGGCGGAGCAATACCCTGCGCGCCGATGGCATCGTCAACCTGGACGCTCTGACCGCCGGTCCGGCGTTGCCGCACACGGTCTCCGACCTGATCCTCTCGCGTCTGGCCCGGCTGTCGGACACCGGCCGGCGGGTGCTCGATGCAGCGGTCGCCGTCGGCCGAGATTTCGAGGGCGAGGTCGCCTGGCGAGCTGCCGGCCTCTCGGAGGATGCCGGTGTCGATGCCCTCGATGAACTGCGCCGCAGCGGGCTGATCCTGGTCGCTTCGCGGCCCACGAGCCCCGGCGCGGCCGAGGTCTTCCGCTTTGACCACACACTGACCATGGAGGCCGCTTATCGCGATATCGGCGAGACCCGTCATCGGTTGATGCATCGGCGTGTGGCCGAGGCGCTCGAACAGCTCGGGCGCGACCATGACGACGCGCTTTCAACGGTCTTGGCCTGGCACTTTCGCGAAGGCGGCTGTTTCGACCGCGCGGCGCCTTACGCGTTGCGCGCCGGCCATCGCGCCGTCAGGTTGGCCGCCTGGCATGAGGCCATCGAGCACTTCGAGCACGCCCTCGCCGGCACACGCGCGCAGGCGCTTCAACCCGCGATCCTGGCGGCGCTGGCCAGCGCAGAGGCCAACGCCGGTCAGGCCGCACTGGCCGTCGATCACCTGCGCCGGGCTGTTCAACTCGCCAAGGAGCCCGAAGAAAACGCGACGTTGCGGCTCGAGTTAGGACGGGCTTACTTTTCACAATCCCGTTTTGGCGAGGCGCAGGCACTGGCGGCCGAACTTGTGGACTCGGCCACCGAACTCATGGTGCGGGCTCGGGCCGAGCAGTTGTGGGGCACAGCGCTCTCGGTCGAGGGCGCGGACCTCGAGGCCGCCTCGATGCACCTGGAGCGCGCCGCGGCCCTGACCACCGATCTGCCCTCAGTCGACCCGGCCTTCCTCGCCCAGACCCAGTTCGAGCGCGGCGGCCTGGCTGCTCAGCAAGGCGATCTCGACGCCGCGATCGGCCTGTATCGTCAGTCGCTGGAGATCGCCGCAGGTGAACGCGATCTGTCGATCTGGGAGGTCCTCAGCCATAACAACCTGGCGTACCACCTCCACCTCGCCGGCGGCGCCGCTGCGCTGGCCGAGGCCGAAGCGCATGTGCAACAGGGCCTGCGCCTGGCCGAAGAGCGCGGTCTGCTGAGCCTCCTGCCATACCTGCACTCCACTCATGGCGAGTTGCGGATGGCGGTCGGGGATCTCGACGGCGCCGCGGCGGCCTTTGGCACGGGGTTGGCTCAAGCCGAGGCCATCGGTCTGGGGGAACGCATCGCTGGGCTGACGGCCAATCTGGGTCTTGTGGCCCGCGATCGCGGCGACACGGCGACCGCCATCCATCGTCTTTCGACGGGGCTGGCGCAGGCCGATGCGATCGGCACCCAACACCTTGCGGCCCAGATCCGCGTCTGGTTGGCCCCGCTCCTGCCGTGGCCCGAGGCCGAGGCTCACCTCGAGCGCGCCAGACTTGTCGCCGAGGCTGGCGGACGACGCCGGCTGCTCGAGCAGATCGAGATGGCGCTCAGCCAACGCCCGCTGCGCGCCGCGTGAGCCCGGCCGTGTTTACGCTCGTGTTCACGCTGTGTTGACTCCCTCGGTGCTAAGGTCTCTCCTGTAGACAGACACAACCCAAGGAGAACTGCACCATGACCTGGAACCTCGACCTGAGCCATTCGGAAGTGACCTTTGCCGTCAAGCACATGATGATCTCGACCGTGCGCGGCAAGTTCAACACCTTCAGCGGCACCATCGATTTCAACGAGGCGGATCCCGCCAGCTCGGCCATCGACGTCTCGATCGATGTCGCCAGCGTCGATACCCGCGACGAGAAGCGCGACGGCCACCTCAAGTCGGGCGATTTCTTTGATGTGGCCCAGTTTCCGGCCATGACCTTCAAGAGCACAAAGGTCGAGAAGCTCTCGGAGACCACGGCCAAGGTCACGGGCGACCTGACCATTCGCGGCGTCAGCCGCCCTGTCGTCCTCGACGTCACTTATGCCGGCCAGGCCAAGAGCCCGTGGGGCACAGTCAGCGCCGGCTTCAGCGCCACGACCCGGGTCAACCGGAAGGACTGGGGCCTGACCTGGAACGTCGCCCTGGAGACCGGCGGCGTGCTGGTCGGCGAGGACGTCACGATCGCGATCGAGGCCGAGCTCGTCAAGCAACCCGAGACGCAGAGCGCCTGAACCCAGGCTCGCACGAAAACGAAACGAGGCGCCGTCTGGGCGCCTCGTTTCATTTTCGCTGATGATGAGGCGTTCACGAGCCGGTGACTGTCGCCAGGGCGGATGCCACGCTGTCCTTCGGGCTGACCTTGACCTGGACGTCGCTCAGGATCCCGTTGGGGTCGATCACGAAGTGGCTGCGGACGATGCCCATGAACGTGCGGCCGTACATCGAACGCTCACCCCAGACGCCGTAAAGCTCGGCCACCGCATGATCCACGTCCGAGAGCAGCGTGAACGGCAGGTTTTGCTTGGCCCGGAACCTGACATGGCTTTTGGCGTCGTCAGGGCTGATGCCGAGCACAAGTGCATTGGCGTCCGTGATCCGCGGGAAGGCATCGCGGAACCCGCAGGCCTGCGTCGTGCAGCCAGGCGTGTCATCCTTGGGATAGAAGTACACGATCACCTGTCGCCCACGCAGATCCGATAGCCGCACGGGGCGGCCATCCTGATCGGGCAGCGTGAAATCCGGGGCGGGATCGCCGATTTTGAGCGCCATGCATCGACTCCTTTACGGTAGCAGGATCAGTTTACCGGTTGTCTTGCGCGCCTCGAGGTCGCGGTGCGCCTGAGCGGCCTCGGCGAGCGGGTAGGCGCCGCCGATCGTGGCCTTGAGCGCGCCCTCGGCCCACCAATCGACCACACCCGACCAGCGCGCCTGGCGTTCGGCCGGGGTCGCCGTGTAGTGGAACAACGTCGGGCGGGTGAGAAAGATCGAGCCCTTCTGCATCAACACGATGGGGTCGATGCTCGGCGCCGGGCCGCTCGACCCGCCGAAGAGCACGAGCATGCCCCGCGGACGCAGACAGTTGAGGCTCTTCTCGAACGTGGTCTTGCCGACCGAGTCGTAAACCACATCGACGCCGTTGCCCTCGGTCAGGCGTTTGACCTCGGCCTCGAAGTCGGCCTCGGTATACAAGATCACGTCCTCGGCGCCGGCGGCGCGGGCCAGCGCGGCCTTCTCGGCAGTCGAGGTCGTGCCGATCACGCGCGCGCCGACATGCCGGGCAGCCTGGCAGAGCAACAGCCCCACCCCACCGGCCGCGGCGTGGACGAGCGCGGTCTGTCCGGGGCCAAGCTTCCACACATCCGTGATCAGCATATGGACCGTCATGGCCTGCAGCGCCAGCGCAGCCGCATCCTTGAGATCCATGGCCGGGGGGACAGGCAACGCCACGGCCGCGGGAAGCACGTGACGTTCGGCGTAGCTGCCCTGCGCAGTCGCCCAGGCGACGCGATCGCCGGGCTGCAGGCCAGTCACGCCGATGCCGACCTCGCGGATGACGCCGGCGCCTTCAAGCCCTGGCACGAACGGCAGGGGCATGGGATAGCGCCCCTCGCGATGATAGACGTCGATGAAGTTGACGCCCGCCGCGGCCACATCGACCGCGATCTCGCCCTCGCCCGGTTGTCGATCGGCGCGTTCGGCCGGCTTGAGTTGTTCGGGTCCGCCGCAGACCTCGACCTGGATAGCGCGCATAGGGTTCCTCCTGCGAGATTGGACATACGCAGTGTATCACCGGGCTCGGGCGTCGGCATACCCGCAAGCTCGCCTCAAGGCGCTTCAGGAGCGAAGCGGCGCAGCAGCTGCCCGGCAAAGACGCCCATGATTGCCACAACAAGGGGCAGGATCATCAGGGGCAACAACGCGCCCGTGTACGTTGCCTGAACCTGAAGCAGGTCTGTGATCGCGCGGGCCGAGACCAGGCACAGGCCCATGACCGCGGCCCAGACCCAGGCCAGCCGCGGATTGAGCGCGCCGAGCAAGACGCCTGAGGCCAGCAGCAACGCGATCGGCAGCTGATTGGCCGCAAAAGCCGCATCTGTGACGCCGACGCCGGCGCCAAGGCCAACGGCGAAGAAAGCAACGACGAGTTTGCCGCCTGTCGAGATCGACATGCCCTATCTCCTTGTGTCGCGAGGCAATGCCTCGGGGATGTTCGGCAGTATGCGCCCGGATGACCGATCCGAAAACGGCTCAAAGCGCCGGGCTCACGCACCCGGGTGCTTGAGTCGCCGTTGGCGTTGGCCTATCTTCTCCATATTCTGTAGTACAGTGCCCACATGTTGACCGTGTACCTGATCGAGGACAACGACAAGCTGCGGCCCGCGTTGAAGACCGGGCTCGAGGCGACCGGCCAGGTCAGCGTGTTGGCGGCCGTCCGTTCGGGCGAAGAAGCTCTGGCGTTGTGTCTGCAAGGCGCACCCGTCGCCTTGTTGATGGACGTCCAGCTGGCGGGGGCCATGAACGGCATCGAGGCCGCGGTCGCCATCCGGCGCGAATACCCGCGGCTGCCCGTGGTCTTCTACTCGATCCAGGACGACGATGCGTATTACCGCGCGTTTCGCGCCTCGGGCATCCTCAGCCACTATGCCTACGTTCGCAAATCCAACTATCTGCTGCCGGAGATGATCGTGCCGCTGTTGCGGGATGCCGCGGCCGGGCGGAGCTTCATCGACCCCGAGATCGAAACCCGGGTCCAGGAAGTGCGTCATCAGGATGAGAACTCGCCTTTTGCGCTTCTCGAGCCCAATGAACAACAGGTGGCGCGGATGATCGCCCAGGGTCAAACCAACGAGCAGATCGCGGCGCGGCTTGGCTTCAAGGACAAGCGCACGATCAGCCGCGTCAATGGTCAGATCTATGCCGCCTGGAGCCTCGATATCAGCGCGACGGACGAAAAGGCCGCGCGCACGCGCGCCGCGCTGATCGCCAGTCGCAACCGGCTGATGGTGTGGGACGCCGATGGCACACCACGCGTGCTCAACGAGCGCGGCGAGTGGGTGGTCGACGCCTGAGGCGTTCATGACCGGCATCCTCGCGATCGACTGGTTGGCCCTGGCCCTTTCGCTCTTCAATACCGGGCTGTTGGCCTGGCTCGGTCTGACCGTCTTGCTCACGGCGCAGCCGCGTTCGCCTGGCGCAATCGCCGCCAGCCTCGGTTTGCTCGTCGCTGCGGCCTTCTTTGTCAGCCATTCGGCGATCATCGGCCAACCATTGCATACAGCGCCGGGGCTCGAGTTCCTGTGGCGGGCCGCGTTCTACGCCGTGATCGCCCTGCCCGCCGCCTGGTACGGCGTTGTGCTGTGGTATGCCGGATTTTGGAGCACGCCCACCTCGGCGTTGCGTCGTCGACACACTCCGCTGATCCTCGTCATCGCAATCCTCGTCGTAGCGCTTGTGGCGCTGACTGCGTTTGGCCGGGCGACCCCGTCGCTCGGACAGGCGCTCACCCTGGGTCTTGCCTCGCCCGAGCGTGCGCAGCAGATGTGGCTGTTCGGGATCGCCTACCCGATCTACGGCGCGGCCAGCCTGGGCGCCGCGCTCGATGCGCTGCTGCGGCCGGGCCCGGTCACGCGCGCCA
>DKKP01000135.1 GCA_002455335.1 Anaerolineales bacterium UBA6663
TTTCAGTGTGATTGGAAGTCCGGCTCAGTCGACGATCAGGCGATAACCGACGCCACGGACGTTGAGGACATGGCGCGGGTTGCCGGGATCGGGCTCGAGCGAGTCGCGCAGCTCATGGATGTGCCACTTGGCCAGCTCCTGCGCCTCGCGTCGATCGGTCTGGTAGCCCTGCGCCTCGGTCACCAGGGTCTGGTAGTCGACCACATCCGGCGAGTGCCTCGTGAGCACGACCAGATAATCGAAGGCCGCCGGCGGCAGCTGCACTTCGCGCTCGCCAAAGGTCGTACGCCGCGCCTGCAGATCGACGATCAGGCCGCCGCGCTTGAGGAAGCGATCGCTAACCGGCACCTGAACGACCTTGTCGGCGGCGATCACGCTCGGGTCGCCCTCGAGCCGGCGCAATTCGTCTTGCAGGTTCGTGATCTGGCTGTTCAGCTCACGCCGTCGGCGCTCGAGCGACTGGCGCTTGAGCAACGCCTCGGTCCGCGAGAGCAGGGCCTCGGGGTTGAGCGGCTTGAGCAGATAATCTGTGGCACCCAGCCGCATCGCCTCGACTGCGGTCTCGAGCGACGCATGCGCCGTGAAGAGCACGACCGGCATCGCCTGGCCGAACTTCTGGATCTCGCGCAGCACCTCGAGCCCGTTCATCTCGGGGAGATGGATGTCGAGGTACACAAGGTCGTATTTCGAGTTGCCCAGACGTTGAAGCGCCTCGGGGCCATTGGCCGCCGCGGTCACCTCGGCCCCGGCTGACCTCAAGATCCGGGTCAGCGTTTGGCGCAGGCTGTTTTCATCTTCGATCAGAAGTACGCGTCCAGAAATCGTCATAACTCACCTCACCGGCCTGAGCCGTCATCAGCGTTACTGTTCATCCATGCAAGTGTCGGGCCAGAGTTGGTCTTGGTTAGCGCCCCCTTCAGCCCTGTCCAAACGTCCCGTCCCGACCGCCGGAAGCCAGACCCTGAAGGTGCTGCCCCGACCCAGCTCGCTCTCGACCTCTACTCGGCCGCTGTGGCGCTGGATGATCTCGTACGTTATGAACAATCCTAAACCGGTCCCGCCCTCTTTTTTCGTAAAAAACGGGTCAAAGATTGACGGAATGTCGTCGGGGTTGATGCCGCTGCCACTGTCGCCGATCGCGGTCATCACCTCACCCGAAGCGACGTTGAAGCCGGTCTCGATCCGCAGCTGGCCGCCGTCGGGCATCGCCTCGACCGCGTTGAGACACAGGTTGAGCAGCACCTGTTTGACCTGATCGCGGATGACGAGCATCCGTGGCAGGGTCGGGTCGGGCTCGAAGGCAAAGGCGATGTTACGATGGCGCAGATGAGTGCCGATCAGGCGGTGGATCTCCTCGACCAGTGCGTTCATCGACTCGAACTTGAACTGCTCGGCGCTGGCCGGGCGATAGGTCTCGCGCAGCCGGCTGATCAGGTCGGCCATGCGGTCGGCCTCGGTCAACGCCACCTGCAGATCTTCGCGCGCCTGCGGGCCAAGCGTGTTCTCCTCGCGCACCAGGAAGAGCGAGTTTTGGATCGCCTGGAGCGGATTGTTCAGCTCATGCGCCACCGAGGCCACAAGCCGACCCATCGCCGCGAGCTTCTCGGTCTGGACAAGACGGGTGCGCATCGATTGCTCGTAATGCAACGATTTGCCGAGGTCCGCATACAGCCTGGCGTTCTGCACCGCCAGGGCGGCCGGCCCGAGGAACAGACCGACGCGCGCGGCGTCGCGCGCCGTATAGAAGCCGGGTTGGGTCTTCTCGAGCGTGAAGAACGCCACCACCCCGTCGCGGCTGGTGACGATCGGCGCGCCAAGCCACGAACGGGTCAGTGCCGAGGCAAGCTCGGGAGCCCAGTCGGGATCGGCATAGACGTCGGCCACGGTCACCGGCAGGCCGGTGGCGACCAGATCGCGCAGCATCGGCACCCGCTGGATCTCGAGCGGCACCAGATGGCGCGGCATCTCACCGTCGCTGGCGTAAAGGTACTCGGCGCCGCGCAGCTGCACCGTGCGCGCGTGACCGTGCTCGACGAGCATCAGGCGCACGACGTCGTAGGGCACAAGCCGCGCGATCTGCTCGAGCAGCCGTTCGAGCACGACTTCAAGGTCGAGCGTCGAGCTCAGGATGACACCGATCTCGCCGAGCACCTCGGCCTCCTGCCGCGCCGTGCTCTCGGCGGCCAGCAGACGCGCGTTCTCGATCGCCAGCGCCGCCTGGATGCCAAAGGCCTTGAGCAAGCGCACGTCGTCGTCGCGAAAGGCCTCGACGGCGTCGCTCAGCACGCTGATCGTGCCAAGCCTCCGCTGCTTCGACTGCACAGGAGCCACAAGAAGCGACCGGATCGTCGGCACCCGTCCCAGTGTGAGATACCGCGGATCGCTGCGGATATCGCCGATGTTGATCGGCACGCCCTCGCTCATCACGCGGCCGGCGACGCCCTCGCCGGGGCGCATCGCAATCTCCGAACGCCCGGCTTTGTCGTAGCCGGCGACGGCGGCCGAGCGCAGCGCCGAGCCGCCCTCGTCGATAAGGTGGATCACGGCGCGCTCGGCCTTGGGGATGATCTGGCGCGCCGCATCGACGATCATGCGCAGGATGTCGTCGAGATTATGCGTCTCGTTGAGCGCCTGGCTGATCACGGCCAGCGCTTCGGATTCTTGCAGGTGGCGTTCGACCTGGGCCTGGATCTGCTTACGCGACGTGATGTCTTCCACAACGCCAGCGATCTCGCCCAGCCGACCCTCGGCATCGCGGACGGCCGCGGCGCTGACGCTGACCCACAAACTCCGTTCGTCCGCCGCGCGCCACACCGCTTCGTGACCGCTCACGGAGCCTTTGTGCAGAAGATCGCGCTCCAATCGCGCATACAGATCCGGCAGCGCGTATAGCTGGTGAGGCAGGTCAGGCGTCTGCTCGAGAAGCTCTGCCGGGGACGAATAACCCAGCATACGCGCCAGCGCGGGATTGACGCCGGTCAGGCGTCCACCGGGTTGCGCGTTGAAAACACCCTGCGGGGCAATGTCGATCAGCGCCCCAAGCGGCGGCGGTGCAACAGCCTGGGGCGGTTCTGGCGTCAGTTCAGTCAGGGGCGTGGCAGAAATGTCCATAACCTCGGCAACGAGCATGACCCCGGGCGGCTAATTTGCGTACGGCTCTCAGGCCGCGACAACTGGCCTGTCTTGCCCCCGGGTACATGATCCGTGCCGCGGATCAGGGGGTCGGAGCCTGTACGGGTTCACCGCGGGCGTAGCAGATCACGCCATCGATGATCCCTTGCGCCACCCGCTCGGGCTGCCCGGTCAGAATGGCGCGATCGAGAAACAGGAAGCCGGTCTCGATGATCGCGGCCGGCGTCTCCCCGTTGATTTCGTAGAACGAGTGATACTCGGTCATGTCGCGCGTTACGGTGTCCTGGTGGTAGGTGAGGCCCGTCGCGCTCTGGTAGCGATCGGTCAGACAGGCCACAAGCTGCGACGACTTCTCCCGTGCGCCCGTCTCGAGCGCGCCTGCCACCTTGAAGCCGGTCGCCGTCGGGCCGTAATCTTCACAAGAGTCGTTGTGGATCGAGATCAGCGCCACAGCGCGCAAGCCCTCGAGCCGTTTGTCGAACTCATCGAGCAGTTCGACGCGGAAGCCATTGGCCTCCAACCCTGCCTTGACCCGGATCGCGATATCGAGGTTAACGGCCGCCTCGGTCAGGCCATCTGGACAGACCGCGCCGGCGTCGTTGCCCTTATGTCCGGAGACAAGGCCCACAAGGGGTTGGTCGGCGACGGCCGTTGGCGCGGCAGTCGGCGTCGGCGCTGCGGCGACCGGGCTCTCGCCCGGCATATCGAGCGCGGCCGCAATCTGGCCCCAGAGTTCCGCGGGCGAAAACTGCCCGGGTGTCCAGATCGTAAAGACCGTGGCCAGAGCCATGCCGACCAGGACCACGCCAGCGAAGTGCCGCAAGGATTGCGTGAGAAGCGAAGAGCTTGAAGAATTGCGCTGCATGGGAACGTATCCTACACGTGCGGGCACCTTACGGCAAGTAAAGGACGCCCAAACAATTGGGCGTTAATGGTTTTTTTAGCCCAAGCGCCCGACACGGCTTCACGTTCGCGAACAACGCAGACAAACCCATCCTCAGGGCGCTTTTTGGCCGTCGATCGGGCTGACAAACGTCATGCCGTTGCGAGAGCGCGGCAGGGATGATGACATCCGTTACTGATGAGGCTACCCCGCGCCGCACTAAAGTTTCTCCACATGTTATGGCGCCTGGGCGCGGGAGGACGGCGCAATGCTGGGAATGATCCTTGTCCCCCTGGATGGCTCTGACGCTGCCGAGCGCGCCTTGCCGATCGCCCGCAGCCTGGCCGAGAAGTACTCGGCCCAACTGGTTTTAATCCGCGCCGTCATGCCGGAGCGGCTGGCGGCGGTCTCGTCGCTGACCTCGAGCCACTTCAAGACCTACGAGCAGGAGATCCAAAAAGATCAGGCGGTCGCCGACCGTTATCTCGAGCACGTCGCTCAGCGGCTGAGCGGTCAGGGCCTGACGGTGCGCACCCGGGCCGTTGTCGGCTCTGCCGCAGGCGTGATCTGCAGCATCGCGCAATCAGATCCCATCGACCTGATCGTCATGTCGACGCATGGCCGCACCGGCGCGCGCCGCCTGATCTATGGCAGCGTGGTGGATGCTGTGCTGCGCGCGGCGCATGTGCCCGTGATGCTCGTACCGGCGCGTTGAGACGAAGACCCATGCGCGAGGGCCCGCCGACCGAGTGACACCTCGGCCGCGGGCCCTCGTTGCTCTGACGAAGGGGCGTCAGGCCGCCGCACGGAACACAAGCATGGAGTGATGCGAACCCCGGAGGACCTTGTCGGCGACGCTGCCGTAAAGCCAGCGCGAGACACCCGTCCGGCCGTGTGTCGACATCGCGATCAGATCGATGTTGTGGATGTCGGTATACCGGAGGATCGCCTCAGCCGGGGCCTCGGGCACCACCACGGAGTGCATCGCCACGCGCGGACGTGTGTGTGTGCGCTCCGTGAAGTCGAGATAGTCTTGCGCCTCGCGGATCAACTCCTCGGTGTAGCGCTGGCCAAGCCCTCGCTCGGCATCGTTCAACGTCTCGATGTCGGTCAGCGGGAGCGGCTGGACTNNAACAACGTCACAGACGCGCCGAGCGCCTCGGCCAGGTCGAGCGTCGGGGGCAGTGCGTTCTCGGCCAGCGGCGAGCCATCGAGCGGCACAAGGATGCGTGAGAGATCAAGCCTGCCACGCAGAACAAGCACCGGGCACGGCGCCGAGTGCAGGACCTTCTCGGCCACGCTCCCCAACACCCAACGAGTCATGCCCGAGTAACCATGCGACGACATCACGATCAGGTCGCATTTGTTGTCCACAGCGGCGTCGAGGATCGACTCGGCCGCGCCGCCGTCGAGCAGCTGAAAGCGGGTTCGCACGCCTTTGGGCGCAGACTCGCGCACCTTGAGCATGGCGGCGCGCGCCTCGTCATGGGCCTGCTCGGCCGGGCGATCGGGCCAAAACAAGCCATAGCCGCTCAGGGCGTCGGGCACAAGCACATGCTCGGGGATGACGGCTCGCACCATCAGCACTTCGCCCTCAGACTGCGCCGCCAGCGCATAAGCCGTGGGCAGCGCCCGCTCCGCCAGCTCAGATCCATCCAGGGGGACGAGGATTCGTGAGTACATGGTCGTTCCTTTCTACCAACCGCAGCCACTTCTGGCCGCACACCTGATCCCATCTTGACCCCAAATCACCTTTCTGGGCCAGTGTCGAAAATCACGATGGCACTTAAGGGGGATATCAATCCCTCATAACAGGACTGTGATGATCGGCACTATCGCAAAACCGGCGACACCGGTAAGCTCATGCAGATCGTTGCATCGGGCCAGCTGTGATCCAGTCACGCGCGACCCGAGTGGCACATGAATGAGGAGGCCTATGTCTGAAACAAAGTGGGTGCCGATCCGAAAGATCTTCTGCCACCGCGTCAAGGCTGAGGTTGAGTTGTTGATGGAAGACACCGGCCGGCCGGATTACTTCGGCGAACTGACGACCGAATGCCATCAGCCCCGCAAGCAGTGCGCGCTGGGCGAATCCTGCAACCTGATCGGCCTGAAGTGCCAGTGGTCGTACACGAACCCGGGCTACGACCCGTTCGAGGACGCCTGACCCGAAAGCGCAGCGCCAGACGTAAAGGTTG
>DKKP01000176.1 GCA_002455335.1 Anaerolineales bacterium UBA6663
GGGGCGAAGCCCGCCCCGGCCACCCGCGTCTTTCTCCGAAAAGGGGCGTTACTTCAACGCCGTGACGAGGGTGTCGATATTGGCGCGCATCATCGCCACGTAAGTGTCAGCCTTGCCCCCCGGCGCGCTGAGGGCATCGGTGTAGAGTGCGCCGCCGACCGCCACGCCGGTTTCGCGCGATAGCGTGTCGGCCAGGGCTGTGTTGACCATATTCTCGGTGAAGATCCCGGCGACGTTTTCGTTACGGATCTGGTCGGCGAGCGCGGCCAACTCCTGGGCCGATGGCTCGGCCGCCTCGGTCGATGCCGTGCCGAGCACATCGGCGACCAGTGTGAACCCATAGGCGGCGCCGAAGTAACCGAGCGCGTTGTGGTTCGTCACGATTCGCCTTCGTTCTTCCGGCAGGGAGCCGGCCTGGGCACGAATGTACGAGTCGAGTTCTTCAAGTGTAGCGAGATAGGCCGCTGCATTGGACTGGTAGACGGCGGCATTGGCCGGGTCTGCGGCGCTCAAACCGGCTTCGATGTTGCGCACCATCTGCATGGCGTTGGCCACATCTTGCCAGATATGCGGGTCGAACTCACCGTGTTCATGTCCATCTTCGCCCTCGTGCTCCTCGCCCTCGTGCTCTTCGCCTTCGTGCTCTTCGGCGTGCTCGGCGGTGCGAGCCGAGATCCCTTCGGCCGCGATGATGTGGGTGGCCTGGGAGCCGGAAGCGGTGACGAGCTCGTCGAGCCAACTCTCCAATTCGAGACCGTTCTCGACAAGCACCTGCGCCTCGGCCAGCGCGGCGCTATCGGCCGGTGAAGGTTCGTACGTGTGGGTATCGCTATCCGGTCCGACGAGCACGGTCAACTCGATGGCGTCGCCGCCGACGTTGCTCACCAGGTCGCCGAGGACGCTGAAGGTAGCGACCACCCGAAGGCGACCCGAATCGGCCGGCGCGGATGGCGTCGCCGGCGCACAGGCGGAGAGGAGCAGGGCGCTGATGCCGAGAATCGAAAGCCAACGTGAGATCATAACTGGGTTCTCCCGGAGAAAAGGGTCGGTTGTGTGGCGCGGAGGATCCACGCCGTCGGGGCCGGCGCCGAGGTCAGGTCTGACAGGCGGGGCAGAGGCCGAAAAGCTGAAGCCAATGTTCGCGGATGATGAAGCCAGTGCGCTCCTGCAGGCTTCGGATCAGGTCCTCGAGGTCATCGCCGACGAACCTGAGCGCCCGACCGCAGCGCTCGCAGAGCAGCACATGCTCATGACCTTGCGCCGCGCGCAGGAAGGCATGACAACCGTCGTGCTGATGGATCCGCTCGATCAGGCGGAGCGCCTCAAGACGCTCGATCGTGCGATAGACGGTGACCAGGCCGATCGCAGGGTGTCGTCGGCGCGCCAGTTCGTAGACTTCGGCCGGGTTGAGGGCGCGATCGGTCTCGGCCAGGATCTCGACGACGGCGCGCCGCGGCGCCGTTACGCGCCCACCCTCGACTTGCAACTGCGCCAGCCATGATTCGCTCAAGGACATGCCTTCACCCCTGCACAAAGGACGACGTTAGTGAAAACGGATTTCATCAGCATACAACTAAAGAAAACCGTTGTCAATAGCTACCGATGCTTCTTCTGCGACCGTGTCCAACCCCTTGACACGGTCGCGGGGCTTGGGCCGGCTACGGCAGTGTCGTAAAGCCGGCGGGAAAACCCGACGCATCGCATGCGAGCACAGTGATTTACAGCCCCGGTTTATGGCCCCAAGCACGGCGCAAACTTACGATAGGGCAGGTTATGGGCGTTCGAGAAACACGATTAATCTGCCCGTTGTGCGGGCATCCGTTACCCGACGACACAGTCGTGTGTCCGGGCTGTGGCGCGAACCTTGCATTGGCCGTGGCTGTGTCTCAGCAACGTTCCTTGCGGCGCGGCATGACGGCGCTTTTGTCGACAAGTCCGACGCACGTCGAGCAACTTGTGCCGCGTCTGGGCGACTACCTGATCGCGAACGGTTACGTCACCCAGGCCGATCTGCAGGCTGCGCTGGAACGCAAGGGCGAGCACCCTGAAGCGTTGCTTGGCCAGATCCTTGTCGAAATGGGCGTGATCCGCCGCGACACGCTGGATCAGGTGATCGCGCATCAGATCCTCGAGCTGCAGGTCGCGTTGCTCGAATCCAACCGCACGCTCGAAGCACGCGTTCAGGACCGGACGGCCGAGCTCGAGACCGCGCTTGTCAAACTCGCCGATATCAACAAGCTCAAGTCGAACATCATCGCCAACATCTCGCACGAGCTGCGTACACCGTTGACCCATGTCAAGGGCTACAGCGCATTGCTGGCCGATGGCGACCTCGGCAAGTTAAACGGCGAGCAACACGAGGCGATGGGCGCAATCCTCAAGGCAGTCGGCCGGCTCGAGAGCCTGATCAACGATCTGATCACCTATGCGAGCGCCTCGCGCGGCGAGATCGCGATCAATCCCGATCCTGTGCCGACGCGGGGCCTGATCGACCAGGTGCATGAGCGGTTCGACGCCCTTGCGCGCGCGAAAGGCGTGGAGTTGATCACCGCATTGGAGCCCGGCGCCGAGGTCGTGCAGGCCGACTCCGAAAAGTTGATCTGGGTGTTGCTGCAGCTGGTCGATAACGCAGTCAAGTTCACGCCAGGCGGCGGCCGGGTCGGGGTGCGCGTCGAGTTGATCGATCAACGCGTGCGCTTTCGCGTCGCCGATACCGGCATCGGGATCGCGGCTGACCAGATCCCCTTGATCTTCGAAGAGTTCAGACAACTCGATGGCTCCTCGACGCGACGTTACGGCGGCACCGGATTGGGGCTTGCGCTGGCGCACCGGATCATCGAGGCCCATGGGGCGCACTTCCATGTGGAGAGCGAAATCGGCCGGGGCAGCGTCTTTGAGTTCACGCTCCGGCGGCCGGCCGAGCGCTGAGTGGGGTGAAGGAGCAGCATGCGCAGGATCCTGATCATCGAGAGCGATGCCACCTTCGCCGGCTATCTGGCGCGTGCGTTGACGTCGGCCGGGTTCCACGCGTCTGTGGCGTCGACGGGCCGTGAGGGTCTGGCCGAGGCCACGCAGGCGCCGCCGGACCTTGTGGTGCTGACCCCCGAGCTGAGCGACGTCAACGGTTTGAACGTGGCGCGGCGGCTGCGCGTCGATGCCCGGACACGGGGCGTGAGGGTCTTCATGGTGTCGGCGCGAACGCAACCGCACGACATCCTCAACGGCGCCCTGGCCGGCGCCGATGCCTACTTCTCGCGCTACCCCGGCGTCGAAACCGAGATCGTGGCGCGGGTCGTGGCTGAGCTGAGCCCGCGTGCCGGCCCGGCGGTCGAAGCAGGGCGCATTGTCGCCGTCGTCGGCGCTGCCGGTGGGGTGGGGACGAGCACACTGGCACTCAACCTGGCCCACGTACTCGGTGGCCAGATGCGCGTGTTGGTCGCCGACCTGGCCGCACCGATGGGGACTCTGGCCGACCGCATCGGCGCCGAGCCGGGCGCGGCAGGCTGGCCCGACAGCCTGAGTGGGGCGCGCTCGTCCGTGGTCACCCGACCTGAGTGGGCCTGCGACGTGTTGACCGGTCTGCGCGACCCTTATACGGTCGCAGGTGCGCGGATGGAGCGGATCGCCGATGCCGTGCTGGGCCTGCAGCCCGAATACGACTTGATCGTTTCCGACCTTGGGCGCGGGCTAGACGGGCCGGGTCCGCATCTGTTGCCGCGGGCCGCCGTCGTGGTCGCTGTGCTGAGCGCCGATGCGACTCAGGTCGGGCCGGCGCGGCGCGTGCTTGATCACTGGCAGGCACGCGGCGTTTCGGCCGAGCGGATGTTGCTCGTGGTCAACCGGGCCCACGGCGCCGACGGCCTGACGCTGCCGCAGCTCGAGCGAGCCTTGGGTTTGATGGCCTGGGCAGAGGTGCCCTATGGCCGAATGCTGGCGGCCCAAATGACGCATGAGCCGCTTGAGCGCAGCTATCCGCGCGACCCTGCGGCGGCCGTGATTCGCGACCTGGCCGCCGGACTGGCCCAGCACCTCGGGCTCATGGAGACGACTCAATCGGTTTCCGTGGACCGCGCGGTGGATCGCCGCCGGCAGACGCCCGACCGTGGCGGTCAACAACGGGTGGTCTCGTTGCCGGGCCCTTCAGGTCGCCGGCTGACGGCTCACAGCTGAAACCTGCTGGCTGACCGCGGCGCCTGTCGGCAGGCGTTGTTGCCGAGCCCAGTCGGTGGTTGGCATAGACCATGCAGCCCGGTTTGCGGTCTGCGAGTCGCTTCGCGCGAGCGGCCCTATAATCACGAGATCGTGCTCGCCGAAGCGGAGGATGCATGAGCGCTCAAGATCCTGAACTGTCACTCGAGGTCCGGGCCCGGTTGTTGGGGGCACTGCTCCGCGACGCGCGCGAACACGCGGATCGGTCTCCGGCAGCCTGCGCGCGCGTGCTAGGGCTTGACGAGGCCGAGTACGTCGCATTCGAGACAGGCGACGACAGCCCGGCGTTGCCGCAGATCGAGCTCCTCGCTTATTACTTTGATGTCCCGGTGACGCATTTCCTGGGTGATGCCCTGATCGTCGACCAGCCCGGCCTGCGGGCGCGGGTGCCCGACCCGGCCGTCACCGAATTGCGCGATCGGATCGTCGCGGTGCGGTTGATGCAGGCGCGTGTCGCCGCCCAGGTGAGCCAGGCTGAACTCGCGGCGACGATCGGCGTGCCCGCCGATCTACTGGCGGCCTTCGAGGCCGGCGAAGCGTCGATTCCTGTGCCTGCGCTCGAGCCCTGGTGTCGGGCCGTTGGCCTCCGGATCGAGGACCTGGCCGAGCCGGTCGGCGTCATCGGCGCCTGGCAGGCGCGAGTTCGACAACTCGATCGACTTCAGTCGATCCCGGCGGAGTTACGTGAGTTCGTGACCCAGCCCGTCAACGCGCCGTATTTGCGCCTGGCGGAGAAACTCAGTCATCTTTCCACGGCAGAGCTGCGCGAGATTGCGGCGACCCTGTTGGATATCACCTACTGAAACGTTCGAGCCTGTCAACGGCGACAGAAGACGGCCCGATCTACCTGTGCGATCGGCGGCCTGGCGCAGCTGCAGGGAAAGGCAAGGACCGATGGACGCTGAACAGCTCAAGAAGACCGGGATGGCGCACTTCAATGCGGATCGCTTCGCCGAGGCCGCTGGGGCGTTCGATCAGGCAGCGCTGGCCTATGACCTGGCGGGCAGGGCCGCAGACGCCGCCGAGATGCGCAACAATCTGTGCGTCGTGAAGATGTCGCAAGACGACTGGCCCGGGGCGTTAGCGGCCGTGGAAGGCACCGAAGCGATCTTTGCGGCGGCCGGCGATGTCCGACGTGAGGCGCAGGCGATCGCCAACCGGGCGGCGTGTTACGAGGGTCTGGGGCAGGTCGATCAAGCGCTTCAGACCTATCAGCAGGCCATCGATCGACTGGCCGAGGTCGGCGAGTCTGAGACGCGCGCGGCCTGCTTCAAGCGGATGAGTGGGCTGCAGGTCAAGTCGGGTCACCAGCTGCAGGCGCTGGCCTCGATGCGGTCGGGCCTCGACCTGACCGATAAGCCCTCGCTACGGGAGAAGATGTTGAAGGGAATGCTGGATAAGGCCGTCAAGGGCCTGGGCATGCAGTAGCCCAAAGCATCTGGTATGCTGGCGCCCCATGCGACGAGTTTTCGCGGCGGCTCTGGCATTAGTGCTCATCACGACAGCCTGCGGGCCGGCCGGTCCGCAGGCTGTCGCGCCCACGGCCCAACCCACAGTTGAACCGACCGTGATCCCGGTCGCTCGTGTGGAGCCGACAGGAACGCCGTCCGCCGTTCCTGTGCCGAGGCCCTCGGCGACTGCCGTGATCGACCCCAGCCCGACCGCCGAACCCACAGTGACATTGCTGTTCACGGGCGACATCCAGCTTGGCCGTTGCGTTTACACATTGGCGCAGGCCACGGGCGACCTCACCTCACCGTTTGCCGCGCTCGCTGACCTGCTGAGCGCGGCCGATGTCACGGTCGGCAGTTTGGATGGCACGATCTCCGACTTCAACCCGCCCGGGCGGTGCGCCGAGGATCATCGAAACCTACTCGGGCCGACCAGCATGCTCCCCGGGCTCACCCGCGCGGGCTTCGACGTGATCACGACGGCCACTAACCACGCCCGCGACTGCGGCCTTGTGCGCGGCTGCGCCTACGAGTCTTTGCTCGAGACGCGCACCAATCTTCTGGGCGCCGGGATCCAGCCGGTCGGCACCGGCGTCGATCTAGCGGGTGCTCTGGCCCCCGTGGTCTTGAACGTCAAGGGCCTGCGGATCGCGTTCCTGGGCCTTTCGGGCATCGACGCGAGCCTGTGGGCCGGGCCCGATACGCCGGGCACCGCGCCCCTGGATCAGAAGGCGTATACATCGGCCGTGCAGGCGGCGGCGGCCGAAGCGGACGTGGTCGTGGCGCTGCCGCATTGGGGCCAGGAGTACAAGAACGAGCTGAGCTGGCTGCAGATCACGCATGCCGAAGCGCTGGCGGCGGCGGGCGCCGATCTGATCGTGGGAAACCATCCGCATCGCGCGCAGGCGGTCGAGACCTTGCCGTCGGGCGCCGTGGTCGCTTATGCGTTAGGGAACTTCGTCTTCGACCAGCAGTGGTCCGACGGCTCGCAATTCACAGTGCAGGGGATCGTGCTCAAAGTCGTTTTGCGAGGGCCCGAGATCGTCGAGGTCACGCCGATCCCGATCCATATCTACGACAACTTTCAACCGAGGTTGGCGTCTCCCGAGTCGGCGGCCATGATCGTGGCCGAGATGGCCGAGTCGCTCCGCTCACGTCCGGCGCAGCCCTGACCGCCGCCCGACGCCTCAGTTGAGGCGGCCGAGCTCGATCAGCATCTGCTCGCGCAGATCGCGGATCTGATCGGCGTCGTCGGCTGTGGGGGAAGTGGCCAGGTAGACGGCCAGCTCTTGTGAGGCGCGCCCGCGTTCGCCGAGGCGGTAATGGATCAGGCCCAGGTCTCGGCGATGGGAGCCGACATCGGGCTGGACCAGGACAAGGCGCTCGATGGTGCGGCGGGCCAGCACCCACTCGTCGGCCTGGGTGTAGACGTTGCGCAGGTTGTTGAGCATGCGCCCGACGATCTCGACGGCGGGCGTCGGCTTGAGCCAACGCCTGTCGAACGTGCCCTGAAAACCCGTCGACTCCGAGACGAGCCGTTCGCAATCAGCCAGACCGAGCGCGCCGCCCCCGTTGAACGGATCCAGGTAGATCACCTGCTCGCCATCGGCGACCTGGACGATGAAGTGGCCCGGAAGGCCAACGCCCTGGGCGCGGATCCCAAGCCGTTCGGCGATCGCGACGAAGACCACCGACAGCGTGATCGGCAGACCCAATTTGCGCCCCAGAACCTCATTGAGATAGGAATTTCGTGGATCTTGATAATTGTCGCGGTCGCCGCGAAACCCAGCCGGCCCAAAAAGCCATTCCGCCAGGGCTGCGCCGCGATCGCGTTGCGAGCCCGTGATCGGAACCACCTCGGTGGCGATCCGGGCCAGGGCTTCCAGGTCACGCAGCACGACGTCGGGCTCGAGCGCCGGGTACGCGATCTCACGCGCAAACAACAGGTTGGCGCGTACGGGCGAGATCGTCTCCCCGAGCTCGAGCTCCTGCGCGAAGGTGCGTTCGTTGAGCATGGCCTTGGCGGGCCTGCGCATCACAGGCTCACGGTGTCGCCGTGGCCGTCGGCGGCGGGTTGGTCAGCACGGCCGCGGCCGTCTCGCTGGCGTTGGCCAACGCGGTCACGGTGGCCGGGGCGGGCGTCGGCGTCACCGTGGCGAGCCCGACCGGCACTGTGATGGTCTCGCCGGCCTGCAGCGTCTGGCTCGAGAGATCGTCGCGATTGGTGCGTTCGTCAAGGATGGCGTCCACCGTGGTGGCGTAGAGCAGGGCGATCGACTCGATCGATTCGCCGAGCAGCACGCGATGTTGGATTTTCGTGCCGCGTGAGATCCCGGTAGGCAACGGCGAGGGCGTCGGCGTCGGGAAGGCATCGTCCGCCGGGATGACCAGGATCGTGCCGACGGAGAGCACTTCGGTCGTCATGTTGTTGGCCGCCTGGATCGAGGCGATCGGGATACCGAACTGCAACGAAATGTTGTACAGGTTATCGCCCTCGGCCACCGTGTACGTGATCTGGGTGGGCGTTGGCGATGGGCCTGCGGTCTCGGACGCAGTCGGCGTCGCTTCAGGCGTCGATGTGGCTGTCGGTGTGGCCGTGACTGTCGCCGTGGCGCTCGGGGTCGGCGTCGCCGTGGCGAACAGGGCCACGCCGGGGCCAGAGGTGAAGAACATCCACACCATGAACAGGGCGAAGGCCACCACCAGGACGATCAGCACCCCAAAGATAGCGGGCACGACCGGGCTGCGGCGCCTCGGCAGAAGGGACTGAACTGATTTCTTCATAGGTAGCATTTCCCACCCCGGTTCTGGGTGCCGAGGCAGAGAGAGATTCTAGCACACCGAACTGAGCCCGCATCAGGCCGGGGATGCGCGGTGTGTTCGGGCGCATCCTTGGCGACAACCTCGCACCAACCGGCTTTGGCGTCGGTAAGAATAAATGCGGAGACGACGGCCCGATTTCTCTGGTTGTCGTCGCCTGGCCAGCCCACTACATTTGAAACGCGCCCATGCATCCCTCAACCAGGGCGCGATACCTTGCCCGGGATGGTCTTATGTCTGCTGACAACACACACAGTCAAACCGATCGTCGCACCCTGCTGAAAGGCGCAGTCGCCACCGGGGCGGCCCTGGCAGTTCTGGCCGGCCAGTCGTCGCGCGCTCTGGCCCAGGAGGAGCAACCCGAGGCGCCGGCCAGCGGGCCAGACGTGCCGCCCGGTTTGGCCGATGAGTCTGGCCCGACGATCTTCCTGGAGGGGATTCAGAACCTCTCGCCTCAAGCGCCGCCCGAGATGGCCGTGATGGTGCTCAACCGGTTGGCCTACGGCCCGGTGCCCGGGGTCTTCGACTACAACACCTTTCGCAACATGGCCGGCGGCGACGACGCCGCGAAACTCGTCAGCTGGGTCGACTGGCAATTGAACCCGGGCGCCATTGCCGATCCCGAGTTCGATGCCGAGCTCAACCGCCTCAATGCGGGCGGCAAGGTGCCGACCCTGCCGAAGTGGCTGACCTGGCTCTGGAACGACCACATGAACACCAGCGGCGGCGATCGAACCCGGCCGCTCGAGGACGTGCGAACGTTGACCTTTGCGCGGGCCGTCTACAGCCGGCGCCAGCTCTACGAAATGATGGTCGAGTTCTGGCACAACCACTTCACCATCTACGCCTGGGATTACGCCTATGCCAGCGCGTCGTGGATGTCGTACGACCGTGACGTCATCCGCGCCAACGCGCTCGGCAACTTCCGCGTCTTCCTCGAGGCGGTGGCCAAGAGCACGGCGATGTTGTTCTATATGGATAACTACGTCAACGACCAGGGCTCCAACGAAAACTGGGCGCGCGAATTGTTCGAGGTCTATGGCATGGGCGTCGAGAACTACCTGGGCTCGGCGTTGCAGCAGAACCAGGTGCCCGGCTACCCGAGCAACCCCGTGGGCTATGTCGACGCCGATGTTTATGAGGCGGCGCGCGCATTCGCGGGTTGGCGCGTGCGGGATGGTATGTGGCCCTATGACGCCCAGGTTCAACTCGACAACGGCACCTATTACTTCTATCCCGACTGGCGCGATCGGTTCCAGAAGACGGTTCTGGGTCGCTTCCTGCCGGCCGACCCGGCTGCCGATGATCATGGGCGCCAGGTGCTCGACCTCATCGCCTATCACCCGGGCACGGCGCGTTTCATCTGCCGCAAACTGATTCGGCGTTTCATCACCGACACGCCCAGCGAGACGCTTGTGGAGTCGGCTGCGGCCGTGTTCATCGCCAATGCGACGGCGCCAAACCAGATGGCGATCGTCCTGCGACACATCTTGCTTTCGGACGACTTCAAGAACACCTGGGGCATGAAGTTCAAACGCCCGTTTGAGCATGCCGTGGGCCTGATGCGCGCCACACGCGCCCGGGTGTGGGCCGAGTACGATGCTCTGGCCTGGAACTACGACGATATGAATCACGCCCTGTTCGCCTGGCGACCGCCGAACGGATACCCGGACGTCGCGGCAGCCTGGATCAGCACAAACGGCCTGCTGACCCGCTGGAATTTCGCGAACCGGGCCCTGCTCGGCTACATCGACCAGTGGGTGAACAACGGGCGCGTCGATGTCGTCGAGATCGACATCCTCGCTCAGACGCCTTGGAGCACCATCGCCGAGATGGTCGACGGGTGGGTGATCAAGGTGTTGGGCAAGCCGCTTTCGAACAGCGCTTATCGCGAAGAGCTTTTGCGGATCTTGGGCAATGGCGCCGGTCCGGGCACGACGCCCAACAAGAACACCGACGATTTCAAGGCGCGACTGCGGCATACCGTCGCGCTCATCTTCATGACGCCCGACTGGCAGTGGCGCTGACGGAGGACGGATATGGTCAAGCTCAGCCGACGTGGATTTCTGATGGGATGTTCGGCCGCGATCGCGGCCCTGGCCGGCTCGCGGATCACCAATCTTGCCTTCGCCGCGCCGCAGGCTTCAGGCACCGGCTCCGAAGTCATGATCGTGGTCTTCCTGCGCGGCGGGTGGGATGCCCTGAATGTGGTCCCGGTGATCGGTGGTCCAGATCGGGGGCTGTATGAAGCAGCCCGCCCGGCGATCAAGATCCCGGCCAGCGGCGCCGGGGCGGCGCTCAACCTGAACGGCCAGTTCGGCCTCCACCCCTCGATGGCGTCGCTCTACGAGATGTACCAGCAGAAGAAGCTGGCGATCGTGCATGCGGCGGGCCTGACGAGCGACACGCGCAGCCACTTCGATGCCCAGCAATTCATCGAGCTCGGGACGCCCGGCGCCAAATCGTCGAGCACCGGCTGGATCACGCGGCATCTGCAGAGTTCGCCCTTCAGTGTGAATTCAGCCGTCTTCCCGGCGCTCTCCACAGGCGGTGGGCAGGCGATGTCGCTTGCCGGCTACAGTGGCGCCGTCGCGATGAACAACCCCGGCGATTTCAATCTGGACGGGTGGTCGAATTACGTCGCCAATCAGCGCACGGCTCTGCGCACCTTTTATGCCGGTTCGGGCTTTCTTGATGCAGCGGCGCGCGAGACGCTTGACACGATCGACCTGATCGAAAGCACAGCGCCCGGCGACTACACGCCGGCGAACGGCGCGCAGTATCCCAACAGCTCGTTCTCCGACAACCTGCAATCGATCGCGCAGTTGATCAAGATGAACCTCGGCCTGCATGTCGCCACGATCGACCTGGGCGGCTGGGACACGCACGAACGCCAGGGCAATTCGCCGACCGCCAACGATCAACTGGGCGGGTATCTCGGGCAATCGCTGCTCAAACCGATGTCGGATGCGCTCAAGGCCTTCATTCAGGATCTGGATGGCAGTTGCCCGAACTGGGCCCAACGGACGACGGTCGTGGTGATGAGCGAATTCGGGCGCCGCGTGGCTCAAAACGAGAATGACGGCACCGACCACGGCCATGGCAGCGTGATGCTCGTGCTCGGCGGCGGGATCAAGGGTGGGTCGGTCTATGGCACCTGGCCGGGTTTGGCGACCGATCAACTCTACGATCGCGCCGATCTGAGGATCACGACCGACTATCGGCAGGTTTTGGCCGAGATCCTGCAGAACAACCTCGGCAACCCCAATGTCGGCACCGTGTTCCCGGGCTTCACACCCTCGGCGCCGCTCGGGTTCACGACCAATGCGGCCGCCTCACCCCCGCCGCCCTTCCCGGGGAATCTGACCCGCCGGCTGTTTGTGCCGACCATGAGCAAGAACAACGGCTGCTGAACGCGAGGCCGTGGACTCGAACGATGAACGGCGACGCACTGCGTCGCCGTTCATCGTTCTATGGGCGCCACGCAATAAAGCAGCTGTCGGTATGCTAAAATCCGCGCCATGAAGTATCACGTCTGGACCGAGGGCTGTCAGATGAACGTCGCCGACTCGCAGCGCGTCTCGAGCGCGCTCGAGGCCCTCGGCTATCAGCCCGAGGCCGAGGCCGAAAAGGCCGACGTCATCGTGCTCAACACGTGCGTGGTGCGGCAGAGCGCCGAGGACAAGGCCTACGGTCGATTGACCTCGTTGCTGCCGCTCAAGCGCAAGCGTCCTGACCTCGTGATCAACCTGATGGGCTGTCTGGTGGGTGTGCGGGGCGCCGAGCGCCTCAGCGCGAAGCTGCCGATGGTCGATGTTTTCTCGCCGCCGTCGGAGCCCGGGCCGTTGGTGCGCTATCTGCTCGAGCGCGAGGGCCGCGATCTGGCCGAAGCCGAACGGCTTCAGCGTTTTGCGTTCCAAGATGAGGCCACGACTGTGCTCAACGAGCAGGCCGGCGGCTATACCCTGCCGGCGCACGAGCGTGGCAAAGTCGTCAGCGCGCATGTGCCGATCGTCTATGGCTGCTCGCATGCCTGCACGTTCTGCATCATCCCATACCGTCGCGGCGTCGAACGCTCGCGTCCGGTGGGTGAGGTGGCCGCCGACGTGCGCGGGCTCGTCGCCCAGGGCGTGCGTGAAGTGACGCTGCTCGGCCAGATCGTCGATCGCTACGGGCTCGATATCGCCGACGGCCCGACGCTGGCCGGTTTGCTCAGGGCGATCCACGACATCGAAGGCCTTGAACGGATCCGGTTCCTGACATCGCACCCGAACTGGATGACCGACGATCTGTTGCGGACTGTGGCCGAGTTGCCGAAGGTGTGTGAGCACATCGAGGTCCCGGTCCAGGCCGGCGACGACACAGTCCTCGCCAACATGAAGCGCGGGTACACGAGCGCCGACTATCGACGACTGATCGACCGCATCCGATCCGTGATCCCTAACGTGTCGATCGGCACAGACATCATCGTCGGATTCCCGGGAGAGACCGCCGAACAGTTCGCGGCGACCTACACGCTGCTCGAGGACCTGAAGCTCGATGTCGCCCACCTGGCGCGTTACTCGACGCGTCCCGGCACGGTCGCCAGCCGCCGCATGGGCGACGATGTGCCCGAGGCCGAGAAGGTCCGGCGTTTTCAGGCCCTTGAGGATCTGCAAGAGCGAGTCGTGGGCGAGATCAATGCCCGCCAGTTGGGGGCCCAGGTCGACGTGTTGGTGGAAGATCTGCACAAGGGGAAGTGGCGCGGCCGGACCCGCAACAACAAGCTGGTGTTCTTCGAGGCGGTCGGCGCTGCCGGAGGCTCGAGTGAAGACCTGCGCGGCCGAACCGTATCCGTCTCGATCACGCACACCGGGGCCTGGAGCATGCAGGGCAGCCCGGCGGGGATCGAACAGACCGTTCGAGCGGGTTGACAATATCTCGCTGTTCACATAACGTCACTCGTGTCCGGGTGCTGACAGACCAGGGCGCGAACGCACACGATCGCCATCCGAGAACTCCTGGCGAATTAACCGATTCCCGGATATAACCAACCGATAACGATGGCAGGATGGGCATGCGTACGATCCTGATTGCCGACCGGGATGCCGAGTTCGCCGCCTTTTTGGCGCGTGAGCTGGAGCAGCAGGCCGGGCTGCGGGTCTTGATTGCGACCAGCGCTGCCCTGACGTTGCAACGCGTCTCGGAGATCCGGCCGGATGTGGCCGTGATCGATGCCGACCTGCCTGACGGGGCGCTCGACGATCTGCTGCGTCGGCTGCGCGCCCATGTGCCTGACCTGCCCGTGGTGCTGCTTCCGCTTCCCGATCACAACGACTCAACGGTGCTCGTCCAGGCGCGATTGCACAAACCCGTTTTTCTGCCCGAGCTTGTGGCGACGATCGATACGCTGGCCCCGGAGGCCGGGCCTGGTCTGACGGCCGCGCCGCTGGCCCCACAGCCAGCGCGC
>DKKP01000100.1 GCA_002455335.1 Anaerolineales bacterium UBA6663
CGCGTCGCGATTCGCGCTTGGCGTAGAGCGACGGGCTGTTATTTTCTCAGCGAGGGCAGGAAGAGGTCGCAGGTCGCATTCCCGGCCGGAAACTGCCAGTTAACGATCTCGGCGCGCTGGGTTGGCGAAAGCCCGGCGAAGGCGCAGCCCGTGAAATCCGCAAAGGCATCGGCCGCGGCGATGGCGGCCGCGTTGGTCCGGTACATCCCGGTGAAGAACAACAGGCGTCGAGTCGCGCCGGCCGGGATCGTGATCGTTTCAAACGTCGCCCGCATGCCGCGACGGGTCAGCGGAGATAGGTTGCCGACGGTATAGACCTGAAACGCCGTGGATGTGGTCGTCTCGCTGACCGCGCCGGTCCCGTACAGGCCATAGAGCAGAACCGGCACGCTTGGCACTGTGAATTCGTCATCGATATCGCTCGAGACCGTCCACCGGTCATCGACATTGAAGATCAGGTCGCCGCTGCTTGTGGCCCGCGTCGCGTTCTCGTCGCCGCCGGCCTCGGCAAAGACCCAGTCGATCCGGTTGAGTGTGACAGACCCTGGACCGGGGTTTTCGAATGTGATCAAGGATCGCAGGAGCGGCGCATTAATGATCGCGCTATGCTGAACCGTTATCGTGACACTCTCGGTGAATTTCGGGCTGGTCGACAATATCCCGTTCAGGACGTCAAAATCGTCGGTTTCGAACTGGTTGTTTGTGTTGATCCAAAGCGTGGCGCTCGAGAACAGCGCCGGCCCGATGCCTTGAAGCGACGCGTCATCCAGGCCAAAGCCGCGGATCGTGTTGATGGCTTCGCCGTCATTTACACTGCCGAGCACGCCATTTGTGTTTCCGAAGTACCACGACGCGCCCTGGCTCCCGACGCTTGTGGCTGTGGACCTGATCTGGGCCCGCGCCGATGTCGCGACAAACCCAAGCGCCAGAGCCCCAAGGGCCAGGGCCGCGAGCGCCGCGCCGATTCCGCGACGGGAACCACCGACTTTCGCAGAACGTCTCATCGCCATGAAAACGCGCATAGGGTTCTCACTCCTGATCTTGTTCGGGTTAGGCTTCAGCGCCTGCGCGCCGCTGCCGCTCGCTGAGCCGACATTCGTTGCGCCGGCGACCGTGACCCTCACGCCTCTGAATGCGCCGACCGGACCGGCCTCGGAGCTGCCCTTGCCGACCGTCACGGCGCCCGATCCGGACGCACAGCTCTCGGTATTGACGGCCACGCCCTCAGTCTTGCCGGCTTCGGTTACGCCGGAGTCGACGCTAGCGATTAATCCANNATAATCCATGGCCAACCGCGTCTCAAAAGCCCCACATCGAGCGGGTGCCGCCGTCGGCCGAGCCGATCTTGGGCGAAGCGCCGGCTGAGGTCCTGCAGCGCGTCCTTGACGCGGCGCGCGCGCACCTCGGTCTACCGGCGGATGCGCCGGTGATCGTCCTCCGCGCCGAGGCCGTGACCTGGCCCGACGGCGCTCTGGGCTGTCCTCAACCCGGGATGACGTACACCCAGGCCGAGGTCGAAGGTTACTGGATCGTGGTCGATGCCGGCGGACAGGTGCTCGATTACCGCGTGTCCGATACCGGCTATCCCTGGTTGTGCGTCAGTTGAGCACGGTCTCCAGAGATGACGAAGCGGGCCCGGCCTGGGCCGGGCCCGCTTCTTAGTGCCAGACTGCAGCGACCTTACGGCGCCGAAATCAGCAACGCTTCGTTGCCGCTCGTCGCACCGCTGCGGGCCGCGCCGCGCGCGCCGTCGAGGAAGAGCAGGACGCCCTTGCTCGTATTGGCGGTCGCGCCGAAGTCGATCACCGTCAGGGTCTCGGTCGCGCCGGGGGCGATGTCATTGACCATCGCGCCATAGCGCTCGCCCAGCGGGACGATCACCATGCCGTCGATCATGTCGGTCATGGCGTTGGCCAGCTGGACTTCCTGGGCCCAGACACGGACGTTCATCGGCGCACCGATCGCCGGCACGATGCCGTTGGCCTCGTCCGTGATCTGCTCGGAGCAGACCGTCAGGACGTAGTTCGAGGCCTCCATCGAGTGACCGGTGAAGAAGAACGCCGACTGCAGCCCGGTTCGCAGGTTGTACGCCCACGCCACGTTTCGGCCGTCGCGCACCGTCGTGGTCGAGCGGTCGTAGTTGTAGATCTCGAAGTCGTACACGCCGTCGCGGTCGATGTCCAGGTCGACATTGAAGAGGCCCTGGCCCGTCGCGTGGCTCTGGCGATAGTAGCTCGAGATCGCGACCTGCATCACGAACGAGCCGTCGCAACCGGCGAGCTCGCCGGGGAAGGTCGCCACGCCGACCGCCTTGAGGTCGATCACCGGCGCCTGGCCCTTGTCGCTCTGCGAGAGGTTCTCGCTCGTGCCGATCAGCTCGTAGGTGTCGACGAAGGCCGTGCCCGCGCCGCGGTTGCGGAGCTGCAGCGTGCCGGCCGGCAGGCCCTCGACAGTTGAGTTGAAGTTGACAGTCGTCCGGTTCGCCACGACGTTGTCCGACAGACGCGGCAGGACGTGCCACGCCATGTGGATGTTGTTCGCGGTATTGCCGGAGGCATCCACGAGATTCAGGTAACCGTCGATTTCGTGCGCGTTCAGCAGGTTACCGTTTCCGCCCTGCGAACCCGAGTTCAACGTCCACTGGCCCATCTTTGCGGCGTCGATCGTCAGCTGGACCCGGAAGGTCCGCTGGCGCCCGGCGCCCACAGTCAGGGTCGACGGCGCCGACACGCTCACGATCCCGCTGGCCTGATCGTCGCCATAGCGGAAGGTGGGCTGAACGTTGAACTGCACGGGCTTGTCGCTGTCGTTGTAGACGACGACGGTCCGGCGCAGGGTGATGGTCGGCCGGTTGACGTCGACAAAGCCGAACGACAACGAGCCGCCGCGATTGCTCAGATCCCAGGCGAACACATCGGCCTCAACGGCGCGGTCCACACGGACTTCGCCGCCGCCGATGCGCGTGATCGGCGCAAGCGTGCCGCCGAGCGCGGCCGGGGTGGTGTAGATGTTGGTCTCGCCGGTGTTCATCAGGCGGACCTTCATGTCCCAGGGCGACATGATCCCACCGCGCGAGTCGAGCAGCAGCGCCGCGGCGCCGGAGACCATCGGGGCAGCGCCCGATGTGCCGCCAAAGGCTTCGGTGGCCGTGCCGCCGCCGGCGATCGCCGACACCGACGCGCCGGGCGCGCCGATTTCCGGCTTGATCAGCTGGCCGTACATGATGCTGTTGCCGTAGAACATCTGGCCGTTGCTCGGGCCGCGCGACGAGGTCGCCGCCATTGAGCCGACCAGCGGGGTGGCGTCGNNTACTTACGCCGGCCGCGAGCCCCGACTTGATGCGGGTGCCGATCGCCTGGGTGACGATCAGGGTCTGTACCATCGTGTCGCCGCCGCCGAACGAGAACGACGGGGCTTCGGTGGCGGGGGCGCTATCGGCCACGATCACGGCGATCGCGCCGGCGTCGGCCGCATAGTCCACCTTGAGGCTCACGGCGCAGGCGCCGCGATCGATCAGGGCGACCTTACCGGCCGGGCTGACAAGCAACGGATCGGCCGGGGACCCCGCCGCGATCGAATCCGCCGGGCAGGCGCGCCCGACATAGGCGATGTCGCCCGAGAAGCCGGTCGTGATGGGCGCCCACTCGACGGTCGCCGTCGCCGTGAACAGGCCGGCGATGCTGGCCGGGGCCGTGATGCGCAGCGCGTATTGCGTGGCGCCGGGCACCTGGGTCTGGGCAACCGAGAGGGCCGTCCAGGCGCTCGCGGGCGTGCCAGCGATGTACGGGCGGTTGCCGCCGTTGCCGGCCGAGGCCACGACCAGGGTGTTGGCCACGGTCGCGCCGTCGACGGCGTGCGACAGGTCGTCGTTGTAGGCTGTGCCGTAGTTCGAGCCCAACGACATGTTGATGATCTGAGCGCGGTCGTCGAGGTCGCCGTCACCGTTCGGGTCGAGCGCATAGTCGACGGCCTGGAGCAGGGCGATGCCGCTGCAGCTGGTCGACACGGCCGAGCAGGCGCGGATCGCCAGGATCTCGGCGCCCGGCGCAACGCCTTCACCGACGCCGCCGCCCTCGAGGCCGGCGATGATGTCGGCGACATGCGAGCCGTGGCCGTCGAAGTCGATCGGGTTCGGGTCGGGCTGCTCGGCAGTCAGCGGCCAGGTCTCGCCGACGAAGTCCCAGCCACCCACGACCTTGCTGTTCGGGAACAGCGCGGGGTCGGCAACCAGCTTCGCGGCCGTGCAGGCCGGGTCAGTCGGATTAGGGATGGCCGCCGGGTCGCCGCAGTACGCGCGGGCATACGTGCTGAGCAAGCCATCGCCACCGAGCTTGATGTGTGTGTAGTCAACGCCCGAGTCGATCACGGCGACGAGCACGCCGCTGCCATCGACACCTTCGGCGCGCAGAGCCGCCGTCGCGCCGATGTACGGCACCGTCTCGCCCAGATCCATCGTGTAGTCGCGGACCGGATGGATCGAGAGCACGCCAGGGTTCTGCGAGAGTGCTGCCAGCTGGCTGGCCTCCATCCGCAGGATGACGGCGTTCAGGGCGTTGCGGGTCTGGCCGAGCACGGCCGCGCTTGAGTCAAGCGCCTGCGCCGCGGCGATCACGTCGGCCTGGGCCGCCGCGATGCTGTTGCCGGCAGCCACCTGCTCGGCGGCTTCTGCGCCGGCCGCGTAGGTGTAGGCCACGGGCTGACCGGCCAGACGCACGACAACCTTCACTGGCCCTGTCGCGCTGGCCAACTCAGGGCTGAGCCGCTCGACGCCCACGAGACCTGTGGTGTCCTGGATCTTGAGTTCCTGGAGCGATTCGGGCGCTGTGCGCTGCGGGCCTGTGCCCTGCGCAAAGGCCGGGCTGATCCCGAGCACAAGGCTCGACACCAACGATGCGGTCACAATCAAACGAGATTTCTTCATGAGTTTTCTTCCTGCTTTTCAGTGTTACTGACGTTCAGGCGCACGTGTTTGGCAATTCGCACCGGGTCACTCACTCTGGGTCGTCGGTTCTCCTTTCCTGCAGAAGCAATCGATCGAATGATTGCACCACTCACCGGCCCCAGATCGCCACGCGGTGCGTGGCCACTGTCCCGCTGAGCACTGACGCGCAGATGGTCTTGCGATAGGAACGCCCACCCGGCGCAAATTCCGCGTTCTCATAGGTCTCGCCGACGCCGATGACTTTTCCGGCGTCGTCGACAAGCCACAAACTGACAAAGACGCCCGACGTGATCGCGGGGTCCGGGATCACGACGTTGTAGGCGACGCAATATTGGCCGTTTCGTTCGCTCGTCGATTCGACGGTGTAGGAGATGTCGGTTCGACCGATGTCGTCGGTCGGGTTCGATTGGATCTGCCAGTCGATGTCCGTGATCGTCACACCGTCGGGCAGGTTGGCGACGGTCATCTCGATCGGCATGCGCGCCTCCGGCGCCAGGCCCGTCACGAATTCGGCATCCCGCAACGTCCAATAAACGTCGTCGCCCGAGTAGTTGAGCGTCGTGCCGTCGCTGAGCCGTATCCCGGCCGCGATCGCCGAAATCGCCTGGTTCTGCCCGCTCGTGTTGACGAGCTCGACAAGCACGCTTTGGAGCGCCAACGCACCGCCGCCAAACGGCTCGACGATCGATAGCCCCGCGAGCTGCCAACCCGCCGGGCTCGTCGCCGTAGCCACAGGCTGCGTGGGACCGGAAGTTGCAGTCGGCGGCGCAGCCGTCGGCGTGCCATTGATAAGCGCTGTGGGCGACGGAGGGATCGGCGTGGCGTCGAGGTTCGCGGTCGCGGTTGGCGCCGGGGCGTTGGGGCTGGCCATCACGGCCGTTGGCGCAGACGGGGGCTGCGACGTGGCGGTCGCTGCGGGGCCGGCAACCAGGGGTTGCGTCGACGTGGCTTCGATCAGCGCCGGATAAGACCCCACAGTCGCCGTCGCGAAATCGGCGATCGCATCGCTGATCAGGGCCGATGGTGTGGCCGTCGGCAGAAGTACACCCGCGCTCGAACCCTCAGGGGCCGCGGTGTCTGAACCCAGTTGCGCGGCCGGGCCCATGATCCAGCCCGAAAAGGCGCGATCGCGATAGAGGATCGCGCCAAACAGGATCAAGGCGCATAGCGGCGCAAGCATCGTCGCCAGACCGGCGACGACGACCCAGCGGTTGAGACGCTGGTCGCGTCGTGGGCGGCGACGTTTGGTCGCTACGGGCAACGGGTGAGTAGTCGTTGACACAGGGTGAGCGCCGTGGTCGATCTGCCGTTCGGTGATACCACCGAGGCCGCGCCACACCTGCGAACCCCTTGCGTGTTTGGGCTCAACAGGCGAGTGGTGCGTGACCTATCGTATTGGATTTGTGTCACAATACCGGATAGCTTGATGATAGTCAGGCGCTCTGCCCATGTCAAGAAACGGGGACATCAAACCCTGAACAGTGGTACCAGCGTACCGTCTACCGCCGGACCGGCCTCCGCAAAATGGTTGAGAGGCTCTCGACCAATGCATTTATGTGAGCCTGACACCTGCGCGAGCATCGCTAGATCGTCAGCAGGACCGTCGTCAGCACATCAATCGCCTTTTGATACTCGGTCAGGAAGATGTGCTCATGCGGCGTATGGTCAAGGCTCGAGTCGCCCGGGCCGTAGGCCAGAATCGGTGTCCCCCAGAGCGGGGCGACGATATTCATGTCGCTTGTGCCGCTCTTGACAGAAAACGACGGCTGGCCGCCTTGCTTGCGGATCGCGGCCAGGAACGCCCGCACAAGTGGCGTATTCTTGTCGCCACGATAGGCGTCGACGCCCTCGCATAACGTCAGCTCGACGTCGCCCACGACCTCACGCAACGTCTCGGTGACGGCGTTCACCCCCAACTCGGGCGGCAGGCGGACGCCGAAGTGCACCAGCGCGGTCTCGGTAAACCCATCCGATCCGCTTTCCATCCGTCTGAGAGTCGGCAAGACCTGATCGAACATCCGCGGTCGATCGGCATTGTAAGTCGCGGCCCAGCCGGCCACCGCGTTCCAGCCGGCCACCGCGGCTTCGCAGGCGCTCTCGGCCTGGGCCGACGTGTGCGCCAGCGCCCGCGCGGCTTTGAGATCGAACCACGCGCTGCCCTTGTAGCCCAGCGTCACCTTGGCCCAACTGCTGGGCTCGCCGATCACGGTCGCGGCCGGTCGGTAGCGGTCTTTGATGTGATGCGCGCCCCGGCTGTTGCCCTCTTCGCCGACCGCGCCGATCACCACGATCTGCCGGTCGCCAAGGTCGTGCCCCACGCAGCGCGCCGCGGCCGCAGCAAAGGTCGCCAGCGGCCCTTTGGCATCCACGGCGCCACGCCCGTCCAGGCGATCGCCGTCGCGCGTGACGGGGATGAACCCGGCCACCGTGTCGATNNGCACGATCTGTCGCGGGCCGTCGCCCACCACGCCGATCGCGTTGCCGATCTCGTCGATGTGCGCGGCGAGCCCGGCGGCCTGCATCGCCTCGACCAGATAGCCAACGGCCGCGGCTTCTTCGCCAGTCGGGCTGTACCGCTCGAGCAACCCCGTCAACAGCGCGATCTCATCCATGGCGTTGCGCCTTCTTCGCCGCCCGGCGGGCAGGCGAGTGACGCGCCTGAGCTTCAAGCAGATAGATCTCGGCTTCGGTCAAGGGTCGCCAGGCACCGCAGGCCAGTTCGTCAAGCGTGATCGGCCCGATCGCGTAACGTACAAGCCGCAAACATGGGAGCCCCACGGCGGCCGTCATCCGGCGCACCTGATGCTTCTTGCCCTCGTGGACCTCGATCTCGAGCCAGGTCGTCGGGTGATAATCGCGCACCGGAGCCGGCACAGGGTGGGCCGGGTCGGCGTAGCTCTGCCGGACGCCAAGCCGCGGGTCGGCGATGATGCGCGCCTTCGCCGGGCGCATCCGCTCCCCACTCAACACGATGCCGCTCTCGAACGGCGCGAGTTGGGCCGGCGTGGCCTTACCTTCGACCTGGGCCCAATAGATCTTTGGCCGCTCGTGTTGTGGATCGGTGAGGTTTTGGTTGAGCGGACCGTCATCGGTCAGCACAAGCAGCCCCTCGCTGTCATAGTCAAGACGGCCGGCCGCATAGATGCCCGGGATGTCGATGAAGGACCTGAGCGTGGCGCGTCCCTCCGAATCGGTGAATTGGGTCAGCACGTGAAAGGGTTTGTGGAAGGCGATGATGCGCATGGTTGTGTGACGCATCATACCGCAAGCGGTACGCCCATCGCACGAAGACACCCCGGCGCGACGCCGCTCTGCCCGGACTAGGCCTTGGCTTCACCTTCGCCGCGACCCAGCGCGATGTACGCCACAGCCCCCAGGACAACGCCGATCCCGATCAGACCGACCCAGGAGACCTGTTCGCCGGCCAGCCAGGCGCCCGCGGCAAGCGCCACGAGGGGGTTAACGTAGGCATAGCTTGTCGCCAGCGCCGGGCGAACCTTGCGGAGCAGGTACATGTACGCGCTGAAGCCGAGCAGCGACCCAAAGGTGATCAGGTACACCCAGGCCACCCAGGCCGACGACGGGATCGTGCCCAGATCGGGTAGTCGTTCGCCGCTGATCCCGCTGAAGAGCGTCAGGATCACACCGCCCATGAGCATCTCGGCCGCGGTCCCCATCTCGCCGTGCGGCAGGTCGAGCCGATTGCTGAGCTGTGAGCCCAGCGCCCAGAACATCGGCGAGAGGAACAAGAGCACAGCCGCGATGGGGTTCGCGCGCAGATCGCCCTCGAAGTTGAGCAGGGCGACGCCGCCAAAGCCGATCAAGATCCCGACCCAATCGCGACGCGAGATCCGGCGACCGAACCAACGCGCGAAGATGGCGCTCCAGAGCGGCACTGTGGCGATCAAGGCCGCGGCAAGGCTCGACGAGACGCCCTGGTTCTCGGCCACCGCCACAAGGCCCATCCCGCCGCCCAGCATGAAGAGCGCCACGATCCCGGCGCTGCGCCACTGGTCGAGGTTGGGCAGGCGCTGTCCGCGCGCCCGCAAGAACGCGAACATCAGGCCCCCCGCGATCAGAAACCGCGTGCCCGCCATCAAGAACGGCGGAACATCCTCCACCACGAAGCGGATGGCGAGATAGGTTGTGCCCCAGATGATGTACGTCGCCAGGAGCGCGATGATCACGCCCAGGCTCAAGCCGGCGAAGGCCGGGCTTTCGTTCGTCGTAGCGTGGTTCATGCCGACATTTTACGGCCGATAACGGCGTATGGCGTGCGGATGTTATGGCCGTTTGGGCCGGATCGCCAAACGATATTTGTTACGACGGGGTCGCTGTCTGTTCTGCAATACGAGGCCTTCGAAGAACCAGGCCAGTGCCCGATCCAGGCTCTGCTCGACTTCCACAGGTAACCCGAACCCGCCGGCGGCTTGCAGGCTGATAAAGCCATGGATCAAGGCGCGAAAACCGCGCACGGCGTGGATCTGGTCGCGGGCATTGAGCCCGAGAGACTTGAGAATGGACCGCAACAGGTCGACGATCGCGGCGCCGGCCAGCGCGAGCTCAGGGTCTGATGCACTTGCAGGCCGTTGTGCAGCCAGATAGCGCCCGGGATGGGCGTTGGCGTAGAGCGTGTAGGCGTGCGCCACGGCGCGCAGCGCTTCAGTGCCCTGCCGGCCGGCTGCAGCGCGCGCCAGTTGTGGCTCGAGGTCGCGCAGACCAAGCAGCCCGATCTCGCGTCGCAACGCTGCAAGGCCATCGATGTGGTTGTAGAGCGACGGGATTCGGATATTGAGCTCCTTTGCCACTGCGGCCAGTGTCAGGGCCTCGAGCCCCCGTTCGTCTGCAAGATCGGCTGCGACGGCGATCACGCGCACCCGATCCAGTCGCCGGGTCTTAGCCATGCCGGCCTCCGGCCAGCGCAGCCTCGGCCTCGGCGATCGCCTGCTCAAGCGCTGGGCCGGGTTGTTCGAGCACCGGCCCATGCCCGACGGCCAGCCGGGTTGGGGTGAGCGCCAACAGCCGTCGGGCGCTGGTCAGCGCCGTCGGCCGATGCCAGGTCACCCAGGGCCCGATCGGGAAGCCCCACTTGAATGTCCCCGACACGGCGGGCCCGCCAAGCGTCATCAGGGCATCGCCAGCGACGAGTGTGCCATCGCGCGTATCGAGCAGCGCGATGTGGCCAGGCGTATGCCCGGGCGTCGCAACGACCTCGAGCGAACCGATCCGGTCGCCGGCGCTGACCGTTCGGGTCAGCGCCGTTTTGATCGTCGTGATGCTGCCGCGCAAAGGCGTCTGGGGCTCATCGGCGTCAAGCGCGCGCTCGCCGCGCAAGAACCGCGCGTCACGAACCGAGGCGATCACGTCGATGCCGGGCAGGGCGGCCGCGAGCTCGTCGAGCGAGCCCACATGGTCGCCGTGGGCATGGGTCAGGACGATTCGCCGGATCGGTCCGCCCAGCGCTTTGGCATGGGCGAGATAGCCACGCCCGTCGCCGGGCAGACCCGTGTCGACAAGCGTCAGCCCGTCATCCTCGGTGACGAAGTAGGCGTTTATCGGGAACAGGTTCGGGAACTTTGTGATCTGGATCAGGTGATTGCTAAAGCGCGTTGGGCGCATATCGTCTCCATTGACTAATAGAAATAGTATATTAACTAATACAATTAGTTTGTCAAGCCTTGTGGTTTGTCGAGGGTTGTCGCGGGCGCGCCGTCGCCGGGGCTACAATGAACGCAACAGCTGGTGGGTTCGCCGGAGCGTGACGGGTCGCTGCGCCGCGGAGGCCAGCTGGGGGTGATCATGACCGAACAAGGCGGCCGAACGCGATCGTCCGATCGTTTCTTGCTGGGCATCGTTGCGGGCATGGTTCTTTTAGTCGGCCTGGCTTTTGCCCTTGTGTTGCTGCAGCCACAACCGACGTATCAACCCGACGGCCCACCGGAGGCCGTCGCACACAACTTTCTCCTGGCCCTCCGCCAGGAAGATGACGCCCGGGCCTATGCCTATCTATCGCCGACGCTTCAGGGGTATCCGGGATCTCTTGAGGCGTTTGCAACCGATGTGCGCGATCGGGTCTGGGAACTGCGCGCTGAGCGGCGCGCCGTGGCCCTGAATGTCGTCGAGACCCGGATCGTCGGCGATCGGGCCTGGGTGACGATCCGGGAGACCTGGTCTGAGCCGTCTGGTCTGTTCAACCGCATGACGTCGAGCAGCACGTTTGACGTTCGGTTGGAGCGCGCGGAGGTCGCGGCGCCCTGGCTGATCGTCTCGGCTGACCGCTATTGGGCGCCGTGTTGGGAAAGCGCCAAAGGCTGTTGATCCGGTGGAGCTCCGGGCAGCAAGCGAGGCGAAAATGGTGACCGTCCGTCGCTGGTATGTGTTTCTGGTTTGCGCCGTGAGCGTGCAGGCCATCACCTGGGCCGCGATCGAGCTGGCGCAGAATGCGCTATTTTTGCCGAGCCTGTTGGATGTGGCGGCGATCGCGTTGCCGGGTGCCCTGGTCGTTGTCGGCCTGCCCCTGTACCTCGCGCACTGGCTTTGGGCCCAACGTCTGGCTGCTCGCGATCCGGATGAGCGGTCGAGCACGCTTCGCCGTCTCTTCCTGTACGTGATGCAGGCCTTCTTCCTGGCGCCCTTGATCGTGGTGCTCGCCGATGTCGTGATGGGCGTCATCCGGCTGGCGGTCGGCGAGGTGGGCCTCTCGTGGGAAGACCACGTCGGGCGGCCTTTGGTGGCGGTCGTCGTCCTGGCGGCTCAATGGGTCTACCACGCGCGGGTGGCTGCTGCCGACTCGGCCATCGCGCCCGAAACAGGCTCTGCTGGATTGGCGCGCCGCTGGTATGTGGTCGCTTTCTCGTCCTTCGGGGAGGCGCTCGCCTTCGGAGCGGCGACGACGCTGGTGCGCTGGGTGCTTGTGCTGTTGGGCGCCGGAGAGGCCATCACCGACGTGCCGCGCCTCCAACTCATCGAAGCCGGCACGTTCCTGGTGGTCGGGTTGGCGGTGTGGCTGCTCTTCTGGCGGTGGGCGCAGCAGCTCTTCCATGGCCCAAGCCGAGAGGAGCAGGAGTCGGCGCTGCGCAAGTTCTATCTGTATGCGCTTGTGCTCATCGGCTTGCTTGGCGCAGTCTCGTTCGCGACGATGATCCTGGCGGGCCTGCTGCGCCGCGCGCTGGGTCTGCAACCCGAGGGCGTCCTGGCGGATCCGCTCTCGGTGATTCTGACCATGACTGTGCTTTGGGGTTATCACAGCCTTGTCTTGCGGCAGGATGCGGCCAGCGCGACCGAGGCGCCGCGGCAGGCGGGCGTGCGCCGGCTGTATCTCTATCTGGTCGGCACGGTTGGCCTCGTCGCGGTGCTGAGCGGTCTGGGCGGCGTGCTCAGCGTGCTGATCCGCTCCTTGTCCGAGGCGATCTTCGACGATGTGTTGCGTGATCAACTGGCGTGGTTCTCGGCCGCGTTGATCGCCGGGTTACCGGTGTGGGCGCTGCCCTGGCAGCGGGCGCAGGCCGCGGCAGTCGCCGAGACCCCGTCGGGCGCCGAGGAGCGGCGCTCGGTGGTGCGCAAGATCTACCTGTACTTCTTCCTGTTCGTGGCGACGCTGACGGTTCTGGCCGGCACGGTCTATGTGGTATTCCGCGTCTTCAGGTTGCTCTTGGGCGACCGCAGCCCCGGGAACGTGCCCGGTGATCTGGGTCAGGCTATCGCCTTCTCGTTGATCGGCGTTGGGGTGTGGATCTATCACGGGTTGGCGGTCAGGGGTGATGGTCAACGAGGCCGGCAAGCGCAGGCCGAGCGTTGGCGGGCCCTCAGGATCGCCGTGCTTGATTACGGCGAGGGCCGTCTGGGCCGGGCCGTGCTCGATGAGCTCAAACGCACCATGCCCGGTGCGGTGCTCGACCCGATCGGGTTGACGGCTGCAGCCGCCGCCGCCTTGTCCGGCGACGCAGCCGCCGTCGTCGCGCCGGAGACGTGGGCCGAACGCCTTCGAAGCGCCAGCCTGATCGTCGGTCCGTGGGACATCACCCTGGCCAACGGCGGTGAGGGCGCCGGCACAGGCGATCTGTCACGCCTGATTGCCGCTAGCCCGGCGCGCAAACTCCTGATCCCGGTTCGGGCTGCCGGCTGGGAGTGGGCCGGCGTGGATCGCTGGGACCCGCAGACTCAGGTCCATCAGGTCGTGAATGCCGTCCGCCAGATCGCGGAGGGCGAAACCGTCCAGCCCAGCCGACCGCTGGGCATCGGCGCCATCATCGGCCTGGTCATCGTCGGCCTGATCGTCTTGAACGTGATCGGCAGTCTGCTGGCGCGGCTGTTCGAGTAACGCGATCGGGCTAAAGCCGGGCCAGCACAGCCCGGGCCATATCGGTCGTTGTCGCGTCGCCGCCCAAATCGCGGGTGGCGACGCCGTCGGCCAGGGCGGCCGCGCAGGCGCCGCGCACACGCTCTCCGGCCGCGGGCTGCCCGATGTGGTCGCA
>DKKP01000342.1:0-6720 GCA_002455335.1 Anaerolineales bacterium UBA6663
GTCTCACCACAGTCAACGATCGGATTCGAGCCCCACCCGTACCGCCCCGTCCGCCGGATCGATCGCGCTCGACCAACGACCCTCCAGCCGCACCGTATCGTTCGGCGCAAGGCTGCGGTATGACTGCGTGAAGACTTCCTTCCGGTTCTGCGCGACCGTGACGCGGATGTCGCGACAAAAAGTCTGCACCCGAAAGTGAAACGCGCTCGAACCCGATGACGCGCCCGCGGCGTTGATGACGTTCGGGTAGATCCATTGGATCGGTGGCTCGACCGCGAGCGGCAACCCCTGGGCCGGCCACGGGCTGCCGGTCAAGAAGGCCTGGATCTGGCGAGCGGCCTGCGCGCCTTCCAGGGCACAGGCATCGGCCGTCTCCGCCCCGCGCAGGAGGTTGCCGGCCGCGAACACGCCCTGCGTCGATGTGTGATACCCCGGGCCGACCTGCGGCCCGCGCGTCCCCGTATCGAGCCGCACGCCGCCCGAGCGCGCCAACTCATGCTCGGGGATCCAATCACCTGTGAAGACCACGGCGTCGCAGGCCAGCGTTTCTTGCTTCAAGGTGGCGGTGCGCGTGATCTCCACACCCGTCAACCGCTGGCCGCCCACCAGCCCTGTCACCCGGGCGCCGCTGAGCACCGGCACCCGCGCCATCAGGTCCGCGTACAGCCACTTGGCCGCCCGGTACGGGAAGGCGATCTGATGGTTCGGGTGCTCGGTGACCATGCCGACGACCGACACGCCCGCATGCGCGAGGGTCATCAGGGCCGAGAGGCTCACGAGCTCAGCGCCGACGATAACCGCCCGCTTGCCGACCGGCAGGTGATGTTGATAGACAAAGCGCTGCAGCGAGCCGGTGGTGAAGACGCCCTGCGGGCGCCGGCCCGGCACAAGTCGCGCGGCGCGCGGGCGCTCACGACAGCCCGTGGCCAGCAGAATCGCACCGGCCCGGATCTCGCCCAGGCCGCGCGGGCTGGTGATCGCGACGGTCGACTCATCCTGCCAGCCCGTGACCGTGGTCGAAGTGCGGATCTCGATCCCGGCCGAGTGCGCCAGACGCGCATAGTGGCTTCNNCCAGACGCGCATAGTGGCGGGCGTAGTCGGGGCCGGTGTAGGCCCAGTGCAGATCACGCAGACCGAAGCCGGTATGGTGACACAGACGCGGCATCCCGCCGGCCTCATCCTCGCGATCGACAACGACGACGCGCTTCACGCCCAGGCGCTTCAGCGTGATCGCGGCCGACAGACCGGCCGGGCCGGCGCCAACGATCAAGACATCCGTCTGATCAACCGACATGATCCGCCTCCATCTGGAGCAGGCGCTCCGGCGATTGTTGCGTCTCGGCGGCCAGGCCAGCGACGAGCGCCGCGTGACAGTTGAACCCCTGGCAGCGCCCCTGCAACGCCCGGGTGCGTCGACGCAGCCCATCGACCGTACGGGCCGGGATGACGGCCCGGGCCGCATCCCGAATCTCGCCCAGTGAGACCCGCTCGCAATGGCACACGATCTGGCCATAGGTTGGGTCGGCCGCAATCAAATCGGCGGATTGATACGGGCGCAGCCCGGCCTCGCCGATGGAGGGCATCCGCACCGGCATGAATTCGCCCTTGGTCGTGAGCGTCACCCCGGCGCCATGCAGGAGCTCGGCGACGTGCTCGGCGATGCCCAGACACCCCGAGACGCCGGTCGAGCGGATGCCGCCCACACACACGTAACGCTGATCGGCATAGAGGTGGATCTGGTAGTCGCTGTGCTCGGTGGCCGCCCGCAGCCCGGCATAAGTGGCCGTGACTTCTTCCCGCATCAGTTCGGGCAGGATGGCTTCGCCCTTCTCCCACAACGCCTTCAGCCCGGCCGCGCTTGTGCCGGTGTCGGTCTTGTCGAGCAGGTCTTCGGCCGTCGGGCCGAGCATGACGTTGCCGTAGACCGTCGGGCTGATCAACACGCCCTTGGTGATGGCAGTGGGCACGGGGAGCAGGATGTGGTTGACGAGGCCGCGCGCGAACTTGTCGAACACGATCAACTCGCCGCGACGCGGGGTGACCGTGAAATCGCGATGCCCGAGCAGGCGATTGATCTCATCCGAGTACAGACCGGCGGCGTTGATGACGGTGCGACAACGTACGACGCCGCCCGGCCCTCGAAGCGTGTACGTGCCATCGCGCTCCGACACGATCTCGCGGATCGGATGATCGAGCAGCAAGTGCGTCCCGTTCAGCACGGCCTGGGTCGCCAGGGCCAGCGACAGGGTGTACGGGCAGAAGATCGCCTCGCCCGGCACCCACAACCCGCCTAACGCGCCCGGCGCCAGATGCGGCTCGCGGTGATAGACCTCCTCGGCCGATACGATCGAGACGTCGGTGTCGCCGTTCTGGTGCGCGCGCTCGAGCAAACCCGGGAGCGCCTTGCGCTGATCGTCATTCCAGGCGACCAGCAGGCCGCCCAGCATCTCGAACGGGACGCCGGCCTCAGGCACGTATTGCCGGAGCAATGCGTCGCTGCGCCGCACAAGACGCGCCTCCAGGCTGCCGGGCTTGGCGTCGTAGCCGGTGTGCCAGATCGCGGTGTTGGCCTGCGATGTGCCCGTCCCCACATCCGCCTTGGCTTCGACGAGGGCGCAGGACACGTCATAGCGGGAAAGCTCGCGCGCAATCGCCGAGCCCACCACTCCTGCGCCGATGATGGCGATGTCGAACATGTTGTCCATAGGGCTACCGCCTCCTTCGCTGCGCGCGGCCGACCCGCGGGGATTCGGGCGTCCGCGTAACCGCTCACGGATAGTCGCGTCGTTCCGGCAGATTGACGGCCAGGTACTCCGCCACTGCGCCGATATTGGGGAAGACAAGATCCGGCGGGTGCGGGGCCCCCGCCACGCGCTCGAGGCTGGTTTCGCCGGTCAGCACCAGCATCGTCGGGATGCCGGCCGAGGCGCCCAACGCGATGTCGGTGTCGAGCTGGTCGCCGATCATGCAAAGCGCCGACACCGGGACCCCGGCGCGCGCGGCGGCCTGCTCGGCGATGATCCGATTGGGTTTGCCGATCACCAGATCAGGGTCGCGCCCGGCGGCGCCGCGCACGAAGGCGATGGTCGCGCCGATGTCGGGCATGTAGCCCGTGTCGGTCACACAGGTGAAATCGGGATGGGTCGCAAAGTACGGCCGACCGGCGCGCACGTGATTGCAAAGGGTCCAGAGCTTGGCATACGTCAGCCCGGTGTCGAAGCCGAGCACCACGAGATCCGGTGCGTCGTCGTCGAGCGTGAAGCCCCGCGACGTGAACTCGCCTTCGAGCGCGGGCGTGCCGACGACGTACACGCGCGCGCCGGGGTACGCGTCCTGGAGATGCGCCGCCGTCGCCGCGCCTGAGGTCAACACGCGTTCCACACCGGTCGGTAATCCCAGCCGGGTGAGCTTCTCGGAGTACTGGCGCGCGTCCTTGGATGAATTGTTGGTCAAAAAGATGAAGCGCTGTTCGCGCGAGGTCAGCACATCCATCATCCGATGGACGCCCTCGATCAGCTGATCGCCCAGATAGAATGTGCCGTCCATGTCGAGCAGGAAACAGCGCACAGCCGCCAGTCGATTTGGGTCAAGCATAGCCGGCAAAGACCCCCTGAGATGCGGAAGATTGGAAACGCGCTGCGGCTTCGAAGGCCGGAACCAGCGCCTGGTAGACCTCGCGGTACAGGGCGTAGGTCTCCTGATACACAGCCCACTCGCGTGGGCGCGGCTCGAAGCGTTCTGCGATACGCACAACTGCATCACACGCTTCGGTCAACGTGGCGCAGGCCCCGATGCCGATCAGGGCCAGCAACCCCGCGCCCAGCGCCGTCGCTTCGGATGTCTGCGGTACGGCCACCGGCAGGCCCGTCACATCGGCCTTGATCTGGTTCCACAAGCGGCTCCGGGCGCCGCCACCCATCACGCGCAGCTCACGCGGCTCGGCCCCGATGGCGGCCATGCGATCGGTCAGATCGCGCACGGCGTAGGCCGAGCCTTCGAGGATGGCGCGCGCGAAGTGGGCGCGGGTGTGCGCCAGCGTGAACCCGAAGTAGGTGCCGCGCGCCGATTCGTTCCAGGTGGGCGTGGTGGCCCCCATCAGACAGGGCAGGAAGATCAGGCCCTGCGATCCCGCCGGCGCCTGGCTCGCGATCACGTCGAGCAGGGCGTAAGGGCTGATGCCCGCGCGCGCGGCAGTCTCGGCCTCGGCCTGGCCAAAGTGATCGCGAAACCAACGGTAGTTCACGCCCGAGACGAAGCCCGGGTTCTCGAGCAGCCACAGCTCGGGGTGGGCGTGGCAATGGGTCTCGATCAGACCGGTGGCGTCGATGGCCGGGAACGCGCTCACCGCGCAAACCGGCTCGGCAGTGCCCACGATGTCGGCGACCAGCCCAGGCCCGATCACGCCCGCGCCAAGACAGGCGGCGTGCTCGTCGCCGCTGCCCACCACCACCTGAGTCGCCGTGGCCAGGCCAAGCGAGGCCGCGATGCGCGGCAGGATCCGGCCCAAAGGCTCGGTCGCCGGTCTGACCGGTGGAAGCAGTCCGCTGTCGATGCCGAACTGGGCGCACATCGCGGGCGACCAATTCTTGGTCTGGATGTCGAGCAGCAGCGCGGCCGAGGCGTTCGAGTAGTCGATGGCCTTCTCACCGGTCAGGTGGTAGGCCATGTAACTGCCGGGCTGCATGAAGCTGGCGGTCCGTTCATAGATCTCGGGCTGATGGTCCGCGACCCAACGGATCTTGGGCGCCACATGGCTCGGGTCGAGATTGAGGCCGGTCAGATCGAGCACAGCCTTCGCGCCGAGCGAGTCGCGCACCCGGTCGCATTGAACCGTGGCGCGCCGATCCATCCACAGGATCGCCGGGCGGAGTGGTCGGCCGGTTGCATCCAGCGGCACCACGCTCTCGACCTGGCTCGCCAGCCCGAGGCCGCGCACTTGCTCTGGGCGAACGCCGGTCGTGGCCAGGAGTTGCTGGATGGCCTCCGCCAGCGCGACGGTCCACCGCTCCACCGGCTGCTCGGCCCATACCGGCCTGGGATAGTCGATGGCGTAGGCGGCCGACGCTTCGCCCAGCACCGTACCCTCGTACGACAGGAGGACGGCCTTGGTGCTTTGCGAACCGACGTCACAGCCAATGACGTAATCCATAGCCACGATCAGAACCGAGATGGAACAGAGAGGCGCTGCCCGTCCCTGGCGCGAAGAGCCCTCGCTGGGCAGCGCCCGGCTTTCTTCTGTGTGTCGCCGATAGATCGTCAGGCCCGGACAGGGCGCATCCGGTCCAGCACATCCAGCATCAGGCGCACGTCATCGCCCATCACCGCATCTGCGCCCAACTCGATGCTCAAGACCAGGCTGGCCTCGTCGGTGGTCGACCACGACCAGACAGCCACATCGATCGCATGCAGCGCCTGGATGACTTCGGGCGTGAGCACCGTGTACTGGTGCTGGAGCACGGGCGCCGGGAAGGCCTGCACCTGCCGGACCGCCTCAGGCGGATCCGCCGGCGCGTCGTCGGGCAAACGCTCGGGCGCGAGCAGGAGCTCCGAGCACTGCGCCTTGGCCAGCTTGAGCGCGTCGTGGTTATAGGCGCTCATGAACGCTTTCTCGAGCATGTCGTGCTTGATGAACAGACCCAGCAGCGCGATCGCGATGCGCTTCGACACGTCGGGGTCGCCGCCCTTGACCTCGAAGCAGGCGTAGATCCCGGCCTCCTTGAAGAGCAACAGCGTCTCCTCAGTCAGCGGGATGCGCTCGCCGGCAAACGCGGGGTTGAACTTGCGACCCGCGTCGAGCCGCCGGACCTCGTCCCACGTGGCGGCGTTGACGCGCCCATGCCCATCTGTGGTGCGATCGAGCGTCGCGTCGTGGATCATGACCAGCTGCCCGTCGGACGTGAGGTTGACGTCGCACTCGATCATCTCGACGCCCATCTCGATCGCCTGACGGTAGGCGATCTGGGTGTTCTCGGGATAGGCGATCGAATGGCCGCGATGCGCCACAGACAGTGGGCGGCTGCTGCGGATCCAGGGGTTGATAGACATTATCGGAAAGGGTCCTTTCATGAGCCGGTTACGACTTGATCGCCCCGCTGAGTGTGAGCGTGTCGGCGAAATGGCAGGCGGCAAAGCGGCCGGCGTGAACCTCGCGCCACTCCGGCACCTGCGTCTTGCAGATGTCCTTGGCATACTGGCAGCGCGGGTGGAAGTGGCAACCCGGCGGCGGGTTGGCCGGGCTCGGGATCTCGCCCTCGAGGATCTTGGGCTTCATCACCTCGTCCGGGTCGAGCGCCGGGATGGCCGACATCAGCGCCTCGGTGTATGGGTGCAGCGGCTGATAGAACAGATCGGCCGTCGGCGCCAACTCCACGATCCGGCCCAGGTACATGACGGCCACGCGATCGCTGACATGCTCGACCACGCTCAGGTCATGGGCGACGAACAGATAAGTCAGACCCAGCTCCTGTTGCATGTCCATCAGCAGGTTGAGGATCTGGGCCTGGATCGAGACGTCGAGCGCNNGGAGACCGGCTCGTCGCACACGACGAACTCGGGTTGCACGACCAGGGCGCGGGCGATGCCGATCCGTTGGCGCTGGCCGCCGCTGAAAGCGTGCGGATAGCGGCGCAGGTGCTCGAGGCTGAGCTGGCAGCGCCGGGCCGTCTCGCGCACGCGATCGTCGACCTCGGCGCCCTGGGCGATGCCGCCGGCCACCAGCG
>DKKP01000342.1:6800-6955 GCA_002455335.1 Anaerolineales bacterium UBA6663
AAGCTGACGCCGTCGACGGCCTTGACCAGACCGCCGCCGCGGCCAAGGAAACCCTGCCGCATGTGGAAATGCTTGGCCAGGTTCCGCACGTCGAGGAGGATGGAAGGTGTATCAGTCATAGATCGTCTCGGTGACCGTGCTCAGACCGGCTCGTG
>DKKP01000267.1 GCA_002455335.1 Anaerolineales bacterium UBA6663
GGCGGGTACAGCGGTCGGGTCGGCCGGAGCGGCGGTTGGCTCGGCCGGGGCCTGGGCCGGTCCGTTGACCGGGATGACCAGCCGCTGGCCGGTGTAGACGATATCGCCGGCGATGCCGTTGGCGGCCGCGATCTTGGTCCACACGATGCCATATTGCAAACCGATGGTGAACAGCGTCTCGCCCGCCTGAACGACGTGCACGGGATTGGCGGCGCTTGGCGCCGGGGCAGAGACGGGAGCCGGTGCGTTCGGGTCCGGGATCGTCAGGGTCTGCCCGGCGAAGATGCGGTCGCCGACGATGCCATTGGCGGCCGCGATCGAGGTCCACGGCACGCCATAGATCTGCGAGATGATGAACAGGGTCTGGCCGGCCTGGACGGTGTGCGTGGTCCCGCCCGATTGGGCGGCGGGGCGCAGGGCCGTTTCGGCGGCGGCCAGGTTAGGGGCGGCCAGGGTCAGGATCAGCACCAGGGACAGGATCAGGGGACGGAAGCGCCGGCGCATAGCTCTCCTCACAATAAATCAGACCGAAGTGGATTGTTTTTACACCCGATCGCTTCTCGGCGCAACCGATTCAGCGTTAGGTTAAGTCCAGACGCTGTAGGGATTAGTTGGGTTCCCGGATTGTCTTCTTGCGCATAGCCAAATCGACCGGGCGCGCATGGGTCCATGTCGGACCCGGGCGAACGGCAAGAGCCGAAGGGCAGCTGCGAAGGGCCAAGGCACAAACGGCAGGGGGCGAGGGGCAATGAGCCCGTGGCTCTTCGACCCGCGACAGGCGCGATCGCGCACGATGGCAGGGATTACCGGCGCTCAGCGCAGCAGATTGGAGGCGATGAACCAGACGTTGGCCGGGCGCTCTGCCAGGCGGCGCATGAAGTAAGGGTACCAGTGGGTGCCGTAGGGCACATAGGCCCGCACCGCAAAGCCCTCGCGCGCCAGCGCGATCTGAAGATCCGTCCGGATGCCGTAGAGCATCTGGATTTCGAACCTGTCACGCGGGATCCGGCTGCGCTCGGCATGGCGTTTGATGGCGTGGATCATGGCCACGTCGTGGGTCGCCAGCGCGGCAAGCGCTGGGCGTCGGCCACTTGGGTCAGCCGGCGACAACTGTGCCGAAGCATCCATGAGCTGGCGCGCGAGCTTGATGAAGTTCAGATCGACGTCACGCTTCTCGGGGAACGCCAGCTCCGCAGGCTCCTGATAGGCGCCTTTGCACAGGCGGATCGGCACGCCGCCCGCGGTCAGCGCCGCCTGATCGGCCTCGGTGCGGTAGAGATAGGCTTGCAGCACTGTGCCCACGTTGTCGAAGTCGCGGCGCAACTCGGCCAGGATATCGAGGGTGATATCGGTGTGCGCCGTGTCCTCCATGTCGATCCGCACGAAATTGCCGCTGGCCTTGGCGCGCGCCAGCAACCGCCGGACATTGTCGACGCACAACCCGCGATCGATGTCGAGCCCGAACTGCGTCAGCTTCACCGAGACATTCGCGCGCACCCCGGAGGCGTCGATCGCGTCAATCGCGCGTAGATACTCGTCTCGGGCCGCTTCAGCCGCTTCGCGTTCGTGTACCGATTCGCCAAGACAGTCGAGCGTGGCGTTCACGCCGTCCGCGTTCAACGTCCGGATCGCGTCGATTGCCTCCGCCAGTTCCTGGCCGGCGATAAACCGGCGCGCCACGTTCCGGGCCAGCGGCGCGTGCGTGATCGCGTCTTGCGCCCAGCGCACGTGCGAGAGCGAGATGAACATCGAACGGAGCATGTGAGTGCCTGTCTTTCGAAATAGGTGGACGGCGGAAAGCCGTCCGCCGTCCACCGTCCGCTGTCAATCTCCGAAGCTCATCCCCATATCGCGCGCCGTCAACATGGTGTCCGAGTCGATCGGCACGGTCTTCATGCGGCTGCAGGCGGCTTCGAGCGGCACGTAGCTCACGGTCGGCGGCGTCAGAGAGACCATGATGCCTCGCTGACCCTCCTCGAGCGCGCGGATCGCGGCGGCGCCGAAACGCAGGCCGACAAGACGATCGAACGCGGTCGGCGAGCCGCCGCGCAGCAAGTGCCCCAACACGACCACGCGCGACTCTTTGCCCGTGAGTTGCTCGAGTTCGTGGGCCACTTTCTCGCCAACGCCACCCAGCCGCTCCGCCTGGCCGATGGACTTGCCCTTGACCGTGAGTTCGCCATCTTGCGGCTTGGCGCCTTCGGCCACCACCACGATCGAGAACAACCGCCCCGCGGCCTGGCGCTCGCGGATCTTCTGCGCCACTTTGTTGATGTCGTACGGGATTTCTGGAATGAGCACCACGTCGGCGGCGCTTGCCACGCCGGCGTTGAGCGCGATCCAGCCGGCATACCGGCCCATGACTTCGACGACCATGATGCGCCCATGCGACGAGGCCGTGCTGTTGAGTCGGTCGATACACTCAGTCGCGAACGCTACAGCCGTGTCGAAACCGAAGGTCGCCTCAGTCTTGTCAAGGTCGTTGTCGATCGTCTTCGGGACGCCCACCACCCACAGGCCCTTGCGATGCAGGTGATCAGCAAGGGTGAGCGAGCCGTCACCACCGATCGTCACAAGCGCATCGATGTCGTGCATGCGGAAGCGCGCGATCAACTCGTCGGTCCGGTCTTCCTCCTTGTACGTGCCATCACCCTGCGGCACGGGGAACCGCATCGGGTTCCCGCGATTCGTCGTGCCGATGATGGTGCCGCCCGTATGCGTGATCCCGCGGACCGTTGTGCGGTCTAGCCGGATCAGACCGCCGTCGATATAGCGCTCGGGGAACATCAGGCCGTTGAAGCCGTCCCGGATGCCGACGACATCCCAGCCGCGGGTCCGAGCCGCGATCGTGGCTGCGCGGATCACGGCGTTCAGGCCGGGCGCGTCGCCGCCACCGGTCGAGATGGCGATTCTGCGGATCGTGGTTGTCATGCGAAAATTCCTCGTTCCTTGTGTTTTGTCCACCCCGATTATATGCAGGTCGCGATTTTGGCCCATGCCCATCAGGGCCATCCTTTGCGGTCTAGACCGATATAATCGGATCTCGCATGGCGGCTTCAACGCTTATTGATCGGGCGCTGTCTGAGGCACAGAGGGTCGACGGTTATTGGGTGTTGACTGACCCGACGCCCCATCGCGCGTGGGCGGCCATGCAGTGGCGGCGGCGCGCACGTGAGAATCGGCTCTACAGCGACCCAATCGCGCTGCGGCTGCCCGAGATTCAACGCGACCACCCGCTCGCCCGAGAGTGGGGCGAACGCGCCGACACGCTCAGCCGCCTGGCCACGCACCTCTCGCGTCTCTGGCGCTCGCTGACGATCCTGGATGTGGGTTGCGGTTGCGGTTGGCTGAGTCACCAGCTGGCCGCGATCCGCAGTAACGTAAGGGTCTTCGGCCTGGATCTCGATCCGCGCGAACTCAAACTGGCCAGCCGGGTCTTTCTCCATCAGCGTCGGGTGCGCTTCCTCTGTGCCGATGCCCTGACCGTCGCCTTGCCTCATGGGTGTGTCGATGTCGTCGTGCTGGCGGCCACACTCGATCAGGTCGCCGACCCGGCCGCGCTCCTGGCCCGCGCCGTCGACTGGTTGGCGCCCGATGGCGAGCTGCACATCGTTGACAGCGCGTTCGCCAACGCCGGCGACCGGCCGCCCTCGACCGGCGCGCTCAACCCGGATCTCCTCGCGCCGTATCGAACCGAGGTGCTCTACGATCCCAAGGCCTGGCGCAATCGATTGGCAGCGTGGTGGTGGGGCGAGATCCCGCGGACGCGCCATCCCTGGATCAAAATCACCCGGCCCGACTCCCTCTCGACTCGGCGTTCGCCGGCCTAGCGCGCATCGAAGTGGTCGAGCAGCAGAGCCGCCACTTCACCCGGACGCTCCTCGGGCAGCCAATGCGTGTTCTCGGGAAAGCGGATCAACCGGCCATTTGGGACGTGGCGCATGCCGTCCTCGGCAACCCGCACGTCAAGGGCCACATCCTTCTCGCCAAAGAGCACAAGCGTTGGCGCCGCGATCATGCCGGTGTACGGCGACAGTTGTCGTCGCGCGATCTGCGCCGGCATCGCGCGATACCATGCCAGCATGGCGCGCAGCGCGCCCGGCTTGGCCCACGCGCTTACATAGCGCTGCAGATCTTCTTCGCTGAAAGTCCCGGGAAGTGAGGTGGTCGTCAGCGCGCGCTTGAGACCGAGGTAACGATTGGCGGAGAGTGCGGCTTCCGGCAGACGCGGGATCTGGATCACGCCGATGTAATAGCTTTTGCCGAGCTGGGTCAGGTTGCCGCGCAGGCCTGCCGTTAGGAAAGCCTGGAGATGCGGCAGGTTGATCACACCCAATCGATCGACCACATCCGGGCGTGAGCTCGCAAGCGCCCACGCCACGGCGCCACCCCAGTCGTGGCCGACGACATGCGCCCTGTCGCGCCCCTGGGCGCGGATCAGCGCGGCCACATCGGCGGTGAGCGCCGCGAAGGTATAGGGGCCCCGTTTGCTCGACAGGTTGTAGCCGCGCTGATCGGGCGCGATCACCCGATAGCCCGCCGCTGTCAGCGCCGGGATGATGCCGCGCCAGCTATACCAGAACTGAGGGAATCCGTGGAGCAGGACGACGAGTTGGCCGTCTTCTGGCCCGGCTACGGCACAGTGCAACCGCGCTCCCGAAAGGTCGAAGTAACGAAAAAGGAGGTCATCCATGGGGCCCATCATACCCCCGACCGGATCCCGGTTTCTCATGAGACACTTCACAAGCGACAATGAGGCGGATGCTATACTGGCCGCCGCTGAAACCTGGGAGGGTTCAACCGATGCCTGAAATTGTCTACGATATCGTCCTTTTTCTGCACTCAATCTTGCGCTATGTGATCGTCGTGGCCGGGGTCGGCGCGGTCGCCCTGGCGATCCGCGGCTTGCTGACCCGCGCGCCGTTCACGGCCCTGGCCGACAGGCTGGGTTTCGTTTACGCGACCAGCCTGCACACCCAGTTGCTGGTCGGCGTCGTTCTCTATGGTTTCGTCAGCCCGCTCACCCAGGCGGCCTTCGCCAATATGGGCGCCGCGATGTCGTCATCGGTGTTGCGCTTCTATGCCGTCGAGCATATTTCGATCATGATCGTGGCGATCATCGTCGCGACTATTGGGCGCGTGTTCGTGCGCCGTGCCAAAGATGACGCAGCGAAGAATCGCACGGCCGCGATCTTTTACACGATCTCGTTCGTGCTCTTGCTTGTTTCGATCCCGTGGCCCTGGAACGCCGAGGGTGTGGCGCGGCCGCTCAACCCGTTCTACATGTTTGGCGAGTAGCGTTGGCTCGACTGGGGAGGGTCATTCCTCCCCAGTCAGTTTCGAGGTTGCTCCGAACCGTGCGAGCCCGACTTCAGCCGGCGTAACTCTTCTTCGAGCTTCGTCTTCTCGTCTTTGAGGTGGTCGATTTCAACCTGCAACGCAGCGCGCGGCCGGGGCGCGGCGTCCTGCCCCCAGACCTTGATCCCGCTGCTGTCGGCCGGGCGCAGGCGACGGCCGAGGATCAGGTAATACGCAATCCCGAGCGTCAACCCCATACCCGTTCCGCCCAGTGCCTCGGACCACGAGGCCGTGTAGAAGGCCCAGAATAGCGTCAGCCCAAGCACGGGGAGCCACATAAAGAGCAGCCCGACGAACCAGCGGTTGCGCTCCATGCGCACCTGCAGGATGGCGCAGACCAGCCAGAACAAGGCCAGGGTGAGGGCGTTGCCGATGTTCATGTCGAAAAGTGTAGCAGGTCTACGCGAACCGGGCAGGGCGCTTCTCGACAAAGGCCCGTACACCTTCACGTAGATCGGCGGTTTCGAAGAGGCGCTCGGCTTCGCTGACTTCGAGCGCCAGGCCGTCCGCCAGGCTGAGCGCCAAACCGGCCCGCACGGCGCGCAAGGCCGCTGCCGTGGCCGCCGCCCCCTTGGACGCGATCTTCCGAGCCAGGGCCTGGGCCGCTTCGACCGCATCGCCGCTGACCGCGTTCACCAACCCGATCGCCAGCGCCTGCTCGGCCGTGACCGCTTCGCCGGTGAGGATCAGTTCAAGCGCCCGCGTCTGACCGATCAGGCGTGGCAGCCTCTGGGTGCCGCCCCAGGCCGGGATCAGACCAAGATTGATCTCCGGTTGCCCGAGCCTGGCCTGCGGCGCCGCGACCCTGAGATGACAGGCCAGGGCCAGCTCGAGGCCCCCGCCGAGCGCGACCCCGTTGAGCGCGGCGATCACGGGCACGGGCGCACGTTCGATGGTCGTGAACAAAGTCTGCCCCTGGGCCAGGTATTCGCGCATCGCCGCCAACCCGGCTTCGCCGCCAGAGACCTGAGCATCGAACGCCTTGATGTCCGCGCCTGCCACAAACGCCTTTTCGCCGGCCCCGGTGATCACCACGACGCGCACTGCATGATCGGCCAGCACGTCGTCAACGGCCACCGCCAGGGCCGAAAGGGTTGCCTGGGTGAGCGCATTCACCGGCGGGTTACTCAACGTGAGCGTCGCCACCCGTTCTTCGATGTCGATCTGGATGAGTTGACTCATGGGGCCTCCCGTCTCAAACACGTCGACCGACGACTGAGCCGAGCAAACCGCCCAACGCGCCCAGCACGGCGCCGATCACGGTGCTGCCGCAGACGCTGAGCAGCGAGCCCACGCCCGTCGTGAGCAGGCTGAAGCCCAGTACTGCCGGATCGGCCCCCGGGCTGACCGGGGCGCCGCTATACTCGAGCATAAACGGCGTCGCCATCAGGCTGATGCCGGTCTGGATCATGGTCCCCAGGGCCTGTGCGGTGGCCGCGCTGGCCGCGCCGCCGATGACCCCGTCGTCACCGCCCTGGCTCGCTCGCCCGGCCCAGAGCCCATACGACCCGCCGACGACCACATTGAGCACGCTGCCGCAGAGACAAATCAAGCTGCCCAGGCCAGAGGAGAGCAGCACAAGCGGCGCCAGGGTATCGGGATCCGACGACGCGGACTGCGAAATCATGCCAAACGATATCACCCCCTGGATCAGGCCCATCAGCAACAAGACCAGCACACCCAGCCCACTGGCCACGACGTAAGCAGTCCCATGAATTCGTGTGATCATCGCGCCAAGGATACCAGAGGGGGTCCGCAAAGGGCATTGAGTCAAAGGTCGGGGTGGATATAATCCACGGATGCCTATCCGCGTCCTTTCTGAAGAACTGGCCTCGCAGATCGCGGCCGGTGAGGTGGTCGAGCGGCCCGCGTCGGTCGTCAAAGAGCTGATCGAGAATGCGTTGGATGCCGGTGCAACCAACATTCAGGTCAGCNNGCGGCGCGCGCTCGATCACGATCACGATCGAAGCCGCGGGCCGCACACTGATCCGCATCGCCGACGACGGCAACGGCATCCCGGCGGCCGAGATCGAGCTTGCTTTCGCCCGTCATGCCACTTCGAAACTTGCCGTGGTCGACGACCTGTTTCGCATTCAGACCCTGGGTTTTCGGGGCGAGGCATTGGCGTCGATCGCGTCGGTCTCGCGCGTGACGGCGCTCACCCGGGCTTCCGGCGAGGCGACCGGCACCCAGTTGCGGCTCGAGGCAGGCAGTGTGATCGAGCGCCGCGGCGTCGGCGCGCCGCAAGGCACGGTGATCTCGGTCGAGGACCTCTTCTACAACGTCCCGGCCCGACTCAAGTTCCTGAAATCCGACACGGCGGAGCGCGGCCAGATCACGTCGTTGATCACGCGGTATGCGATCGCGTATCCCCAGGTGCGCTGGAAGTTGGTCTTCGATCAGCGCACGGCGTTTCAATCGACCGGTTCCGGTGATCTGCGCGAGGTGCTCGCCGCGGCCTACGGCATCGACGTCGCCCGGCAGTTGATCGCGATCGACAGCGAGCAGGACGCGGCTCAGATCCCGGCGCCCGAGGTCCCGCCCGACGACCTCGATGATCGGGCCCTGCACGAGAGCGAGCCAGATCCCTTCGGCATCCGCGAGCGACGCGTGCTCTACGGTGGGCGGGCGCTCATCAAGGTGCATGGCTTCATCAGCCCGCCGGCGCTCAACCGCTCGAACCGCCGCGATATCACGCTCTTTGTCAACGGCCGCTGGGTGCAAGACATCCGGCTTTCGACGGCCGTGCTCCAGGCGTATCACACGATGCTCATGGTCGGGCGCTATCCGCTGGCCGTGATCTTCATCGAGGTCCCGCCCGAGGATGTCGATGTCAACGTCCACCCGGCAAAGGCCGAGGTGCGGTTCCGCACCGCCGACAAAGCGTTTAGCGCCGTCGAGCGCACGGTGCGCCGCGCGCTTGTCGCGCAGGCCCCGGTGCCCGAGGTGCAGATGCGCCGGTGGGATACGGCAGTCGGCGAAGACGTGCCGCTTCAACGCCCGGCGCTTCAATGGTCTCCCGACTGGTCGCTGACGCCCGGCGCACTGCC
>DKKP01000268.1 GCA_002455335.1 Anaerolineales bacterium UBA6663
CCGATCCGCGGCGCCTGGCGGCGCCGTTGCAGCAGCTCAGCCAGGAGCTGCAGAACGACCCGGTGCTGTTGACCGAGGGCGAGCTTGTGCTGGCCGCGGCCGGGCTGGCAGCCGATGCCGCTGAGCCCATGCAGCGCGCGATCTCGCANNACAACGTCTGTTGTCGATCGGCGTGCGGTCGCGCCTCCCCCTGGCTCAGGTCCGGCGCGCGATGCGCCAGGCCGTGCGCGAAGTCGAAGCCTTGCTCCAGTGACCGAAGACCGCTCACCACCGGCTGGTGTGTGCGCCCGAGTTGCCCGCCCGAAAGCGCCGTTTGTCGTCGCGGAAAGATGCTGCGCAAGCGGATACAATTGCGCCATGCCGAAAACGCGCAAGACCCTCTACCTGATCGACGGGCACGGCCTGGCTTATCGCACGTACTTCGCGCTCACCGCCGCCTCTGACGGTTCGCGGTGGGTGACGAAGAGCGGCGAGCCGACGGCGGGCACCTACGGGTTCGCTGTCAAGATGCTCGATTACCTGGCGGAAGGCCCTGATTACCTGGCCGTCAGTTTTGACCTCGGCCGAACCTTCCGCGACGATCTCTTCGCGGAATACAAGGGCACGCGTGAGAAGATGCCGGACGATCTGCGGGTGCAGATCGAGCGCATCCAGGATCTGGTGCGGGCGTTCAATGCGCCGATCCTGACCGCCGAGGGCTATGAGGCCGATGATGTGCTCGGCACAGTGGCTCGACACGCGGCTGAAGCCGGCGTGGATGTCGTGATCATCACGGGCGATCGCGACCTGTTGCAGCTCGCCGATGAGCGCGTCACGATTCGGCTCGCTGGCCAGAAGCTCAAAGACTCGAAGGACTACGGCCCCGCCGAGGTCAAGGAGCGCTTCGGCCTGACCCCGATCGAATACATCGACTATAAGGCCCTGGTCGGCGACACCTCAGACAACATCCCGGGTGTGCCTGGCGTCGGTGAGAAGACCGCCACCGAATTGCTGCAGAAATACGGCTCGCTCGATAGCATCTACGCGAACATCGACGAGGTCGCCAACCGATTCAAGACCAAGCTGATCGCCGGGCGCGATTCAGCAGTGCTCTCGAAACGGCTCTCGACGATCGTGACCGATGTGCCGCTCGCATTCGATCTCGAGGCCTGCCGGGTCGGGGGGCTCGATCGCGACAGGCTATTTGAGCTGTTCCGGGTGCTCGAGTTCAGTTCGCTCCTCAAGCGGCTGCCGGCCGGCGACGACGGAGAGCCCGCCGCAGCTCCAGAGCCCAAGCTCGAGACGGGCGGGGTGGTCACGCCAGCCGGGCAGATGGGGTTATTTGCCGAGCCCGTGGCCATCGAGAGCAACCCGGCGCCGACCGAGGCCGTCATCGTCGCCGATGACGCGTCGCTCAAGGCGTTGGTTCGCGACCTGAGCGCCGCCCGCGCGATCGCGTTCGACGTCGAGACCGATGGCTTGAGCCCTGTGCGGGCGAACCTGGTCGGCATCTCGCTCGCGGTGCGCGAGGGGCAAGGGTACTACATCCCTGTCGGCCATCGTGAGGGTCAACAGCTGCCGCTCGGCCAGGTGATCGAGGCTCTGCGTGGCCCGCTGACCGACCCCAAGATCCCCAAACACGGGCATAACATCGACTTCGACTACATCGCGTTGGCCCGCGCGGGGATCAGGGTGACGCCGTTGGGCGTCGACACCATGCTCGCCGAGTGGCTGACCGACCCGGCCTCGCACAGCCTGGGACTGAAGAAGCTGGCGCTGGTGCGGCTTGGGGTCGAGATGACCGAGATCAGCGAGTTGATCGGCAGCGGCAAGAAGCAGATCTCGATGGATCTCGTGCCGATCGAGCGCGCTGCGCCGTATGCGGCCGCCGATGCCGATCTGACGCTGCGGCTTGTGCCCGTGCTGCTGGCCGAGGTCGAAGCCAAGCACCAGACCGAGCTGTTGCGCGACCTCGAAATGCCCTTGATCCCGATCCTGGCCGACATGGAAATGGCGGGCATCAGCGTCGACGCACCGTACCTTGCCGAGCTGTCGACCGAGATCGAGGCGCAGTTGGCGAAGGTTGAGGCCGAGATCTACCATCTGGTCGGCTACAGCTTCAACATCAACTCGACCCAGCAGCTTTCGGAGGCCCTGTTTGGTAAGCTGGGTTTGCGCCCACCGGATAAATCGCGCAAGACAGCGGCCGGTAAATTCTCGACCGCGTCCGACGTGCTTGAGGATCTGCGCGACAGACACCCGGTGATCAACCTGATCTTCGAGCAACGCGAGCTGAGCAAGCTCAAGTCGACCTATGTCGATGCGCTGCCGCAGCAGATCAACCCGGAGACGGGCCGGATCCATACCTCGTTCAACCAGGCCGGCGCAGTGACCGGACGGCTATCATCGTCGGATCCCAATCTGCAGAACATCCCGATCCGAACCGAGTTGGGCCGGCGCGTGCGGCGAGCCTTTGTGGCGGCGCCGGGCCAGGCGCTGATCTCGGCCGACTACTCGCAGATCGAGCTGCGCATTGCGGCGCATGTCAGCGACGACCCGGTGCTCAAGACCGCGTTTGCCGAGGGTCAGGACATCCACACCGCGACCGCGGCGGCCGTGCTTGGCCTCAAGCCCGAACAGGTCAGCAAAGAACAGCGGCGCCAGGCCAAGGCCATCAACTTCGGTTTGCTCTATGGCATGGGGTCGTTCGCGTTGGCCAAACAGACCGGGCTGACGCTGAGCGAAGCCGACGCCTTTGTGCGCCAGTACTTCGAACGCTTCCCGCGGATCCGCGCCTACATCGATGGCACAAAGGCCTTTGCGGCCGAGAACGGCTACGTACAGACCCTGCTCGGCCGGCGGCGTTACTTCCCGGGGCTGGCGGGCGAGGGCGGGGGCGGTGGACGCGAGGCCGCGATCGCCAAGGCACGCGCCGAGCGCGAGGCGATCAATGCGCCGATCCAGGGCACGGCCGCCGACGTTGTCAAGCGCGCGATGCTGGCCGTCGGGCCGGCGCTTGATGCGGCCGGACTTCAGGCGCGACTGTTGCTGCAGGTGCATGACGAACTTGTTTTGGAGTGCAGGAAGAAGGATGTCAAGGCCGTGAGCGCGATCCTGAGGGAAGTGATGGAAGGCGCGTTTGCGTTGTCGGTGCCGCTCGGCGTCGAGGTGCGCAGCGGCCCCAACTGGGATGAACTGAACTGATCACCTGGGGTGCCCCGGATGCCACCCATCGTCATCGTCCCGTATCGGGCAGATTGGCCAGCCGAGTTTCAGGATGTCGCGCGCGATCTGCGCCGCATCCTGGGCGTTGCCGCGTTGCGGATCGACCACATCGGTTCGACTTCGGTGCCGGGGCTGGCCGCCAAAGACATTATCGACGTCCAGGTCACCGTCGCCGACCTGGTCTCCGATCTCTCGGTGGCAATGACAACGGCTGGCTACCAGGCATTCGACCGATACAGCCGCGACCATGTGCCGCCTGGAATGGATCCTGAGCCGGCGGCCGCGTGGGCCAAGTTGTTCTTCAGACCGGGAGCCGGCGCTCGGCCGGCCAACATCCACATCCGGGTCGCTGGGCGGCCGAACCAGCGTTTTGCCTTACTGTTCCGCGACTACCTCCGGGCCAACCCGCCCTCCGCGGCCGCTTACGCCGAGCTCAAGCGCCGGCTGGCGGCTCAGCTGGCAGACCCGGCCATGTACCCCGACGTCAAAGACCCGGCCGTCGATCAGATCTACTTCGCGGCCGAGGCCTGGGCAGCCGCCGTGGGCTGGGCGCCTGGCCCCGCCGATGCCTGAGAGAAGTCGGCAAAGCGGCCCGTCTGCCGGGCCCGGTTCGTGCAGCCCCAGCCAACCAAAACCCGCCTGAGCCGACGTAACGGCACATAAATTGCACATGTAAATTCAGGGAGTACGGGCTTCTGTTCCGTTAGACTGATGCAGATTATGGCTGGTCGACGCGATCTCTTCGAACACACGATGCAGGCTGGGCATTCAGCTGCCTGGGAGGGGCGTTGGGCGGAAGCGCTCAAGGCCTATCAGGCCGCGGTCACCGAGTTCCCCGACGATGGCGGGGCCCTCAACGCGCTGGGCATGGCCTACCTCGAGCAGAATCAGCTCAAGGAAGCGCTCACTGTCTATCAGCGCGCGGCGGCCAAGACGCCCGGTGACCCGGTGGCCCCCGAGAAATGCGGCGAGATCCTTGGCCGTTTGGGGCGGAACCGCGAGGCCGGCCAGGCGTTTCTCTATGTGGCTGAGCTCCACCTCAAACGCCAGGATGTGGCCAAGGCGGTCACGAACCTTGCCCGCAGCGTCAAGGCGACACCCGATAACCTGGGCGCCCGGTCGCGGCTGGCGTTGGCGCTCGAGCGGGCCGGCAAGCCGCAGGCCGCGGCGCTCGAGTTCATCCAGGTCGCGCGGCTCTTCCAGCAGGCCGCCGATCCCGCGAAAGCCAATGCGGCGCTGCAGCGCGCCGTTCAGCTCAGCCAGCAGCTTCCGGAGGCGCGTGAGGCGTTCAGCTGTCTGAAGAACGCCCAGCTGATCCCTTCGAGCTTGCGTGGGGTCGAGATCGCGCTCGAGGCCCCGGCCAGCAACCCGACGCCGCAAACGCCCAATCCGCTTGGTGTCTTTGCCGAAGCCAGTGCGTCAGCTCAACCGGTGCGCAAGGCCAATGTGCTCGAGCAGGCCCGTGAAGTCGCCCTGACGCTGCTGGCCGAGCTGCTCTTCGATGAGGATGCCGACACCACAAAGACCGCCGGCTCGGTGAGCGCCTTGTCGCGCGGCACAGGTGCGTTGCGCAACCCGCAGGGCCAGCGCGCTCATGCGATCATGTACCTGGGTCAGGCGATCAACGAGCAATCGCTGGGCAGCCGCGAGGCCGCGCTCAATCTGTACACGAACGTCATGAACGCCGGGCTCGATCACCCGCTTGTGCACTTCATGCGCGGCGTCTTGCTGCTTGAATTGCGTCGGCCGCAGGAGGCGCTGGCAGCGCTCACCCCGGCCCTGCAACATCAGGCTGTGGTCACCGGGGCCAACTACGGCCTGGGCGAGGCCGCGCGTCAGCTGGGCCAGGCCCGACATGCCTTCCACTACTTCTTCGATGCGCTCAAGCAGCTGGATGTCAGCCTGGCGCCCGCCGATCAACAGGATGCGATCGCCGAAGGCTACGACACGCTGTCCGAGTCGTTTTCGCGGTTGACCGATGACGAGTTGGGCCGGATGCTCCCCAGCGTCCAACACATGCTCTCGGGCGACAACTGGGAGGAACGCGCCAGGTCGGCGCGCCAGCAGCTAGACCGTGACGGCGGCGGCGGCACGCTGGCCGACCTGCTCGCCACGCCCGGCAACGATGCGGCGATGGAGTCTTTGCGCAAGATCGAGGAGCACATGCGTCGTGGGCTCTATGCCACGGCCATGGAGGAAGCGTACTATGCGCTGGATGCTTCGCCGACGTATCTGCCGGTGCACATCCGCATGGCCGAGATCCTGACCGCCGAGAACCGGCCGGATGCGGCCGCGCAGAAGTATCAGGTGGTGGCCGCGACCTACAAGGCCCGGGGCGAGGTGGGGCGGTCGATCCGGCTGCTCAACCGCGTCCTCAACCTCAATCCGCTCGATGTGACGGCACGGACCGAACTGATCGAGCTCCTCAAGAGCCAGGGTCAGATGACCGATGCCATCTCCCATATCGCCGAGCTGGGTCGGACGTACTATGAACTGGCCGACCTTGAGGGCGCGCGCGAGCAATACGCACGCGCGCTTGAACTGGCTCAGAAGTCGGGCGACCGGACCTGGTCGGTCAAGATCCTGCATGAACTTGGCGACATCGATGTGCAGCGGCTGGCCTGGCGCGATGCACTCAAGGTCTATGAACAGGTCAAGACGCTGGCGCCCGGCGACGAGCGCGCGCGGATCGCGCTCATCGACCTCTATTTCCGGATCGATAATCAGCGGTCAGGGGTGGCCGAGCTCGACGAACAGCTCAAGCACCTCATCACGCACCGCCAATTCTCCAACGCCACGATCCTGCTCGAGGAACTGGCCAACAGCTATCCGGGCCATGGCGCCATCATCGCCCGGTTGGCCCGTGTGTATCAGGATCAGGGCCGCAAGGCCGATGCCATCAACCGCTACGAGGGCTTGATCGAGCTCCAGATCCAGTCTGGAGCTCAAGCCCAGGCGCGCGAGACGATCCAGGCTGTTCTGGCGCTTAGCCCCGAAGATCCGGCGCCGTTCGTGCGCCTGCTGGGCCAGTTGAACTGAGTGTGGAGCGCGGAGCGGGGAGCGAAACTGAACATCGCT
>DKKP01000194.1:0-494 GCA_002455335.1 Anaerolineales bacterium UBA6663
GGCCCGTCCGGCGCCGCCACCACAAGGATCGCACCGTCCATCTGCGCCGCACCCGTGATCATGTTCTTGATGTAGTCACGGTGCCCGGGGCAGTCCACGTGCGCGTAGTGCCGCTTGTCCGTCTGGTACTCCACGTGCGCGATGTTGATCGTGATCCCGCGCTCGCGCTCTTCAGGCGCGTTGTCGATCTGGTTGTACGCCCGATACTCGGCCATCTTCTTGAGCGCCAACACCTTGGTGATCGCCGCCGTCAGCGACGTCTTCCCATGGTCGATGTGCCCGATCGTGCCGATGTTCAGGTGCGGCTTGCTGCGGTCGAACTTCTCCTTCGACATGTCTTTCCTCCGCTTAGTCTAGTAGTCCAGTAGTCTTGTAGTCTGGTAGTCGGTTCGTCAAGCAGTCGGCCTCGACTACTGGACTACCCGACTACTCGACGATTTGACTAAGAAAGCCCAAGACGAGGATTGAACTCGTGACCTCACCCTTACCAAGGG
>DKKP01000194.1:503-5146 GCA_002455335.1 Anaerolineales bacterium UBA6663
TGCTCTGCCGATTGAGCTACGTCGGCGTATAAGCCGGAAAATTATACCAGACTTCCGGCCAAACAGGTGGATTGTACGCAGGTCAGGGGCGAGAGTCAAGGAAAAGCGAGGATCGAACGGCGACGAGGGAGGAGCAAACGCTGCCGCGCTCTTCGCTCTTCGCTCTTCCCTCCTCCCTCCTCACGTCCTAGTGGTTGAGCTCTTCCTTCACCGCCAGATACAGGTTCTCGGCCTTGAGCTCGGCCAGGGTGTAGCACTCGCAGCCGAGGGCATCGGCCAGCTTGGCGGCCAGGCCCTGGTCGAAGGCGGCGTGCTCCATGTTGACCACGATCGACCGGATCGACTTCTCCTTGAATTGATCGGCGATCCGATGGGCCTCGATTTGGGGCGGCAGATGCGTGATCGAGACATTCCCGGCGCCATCCGTGAGCAGGATCATGAGCGGCATGACATCGGGGTGCAGTCGCTGCTCCTGGACGATGGTGTCAAAGGCCATCTGCAGTCCGGCCGAGAGTGGGGTCTTGCCGCCGACCGGGATCTCGGCCAACGCGCTTTGCGCCAGCTGCACCGAATTGGTCGGCTGGAGCACCATGGTCGCCCGATTCTTTTGGAAGACGACAAGGCCGACTCGATCGCGCCGTTGATAGGCGTCGGTTAATAAAGAAAGGATGGCGCCCTTTGTGGCTTGCATGCGCTCGGCCACGGCCATCGACCACGAGGCGTCGACTACAAACAAGATCAGGTTGGCCGCGCGTTTGACCCGCACTTTGCGCTGCAGGTCGCTCATCTCGATCGAAAAGGCCACCTGCCGGGCGTCGCGCTCCTGCTCGCGCGCGCGCTGGAAAGGCGCAGCTGCGCGAAGGGTCGCGTCGAACGCCAGGTCGTTGGTCTTGCCGCCCGCCGGGCGCGCCTGGATGTAGCGGCCGCGCTTACGGTCGGTCTTGGTGCGCGAGCGCCGCCCACCCTGCTTGCGCGTGAGCTTGTCGAGCGGCGTGTCGAGTTTCCGCGTCTGAAATTCTTTGCCGACCGATACCTTTTGACCGCCCTCCCACCAATGGGAGGGCTCACGGTCGAAGGGGCTGTTTTGCGGCTGAAGCTGCGGTTGAGTCGGCTGCTCCTCGGAAGCGGTGCCGGCCTCAGACTCGCTGCTCAGCGACTCTTTTTTTTTGCCGCGTCGGGCGACGCATCCTCCGCAGACTGGGGTTGTTCCTCGCCCTGCCCGTCCCACTCACCTGCGAGCTGCTCGATCCGGTCCTGCAGGTTGGTCAGATTGGCTTCCTGCTGATTGAACGGGCCGCGGCGGATGCGATGCGGCAGCGCCAGCTCCGCAGCCACGGCGATATCCTGGTCGGTGATCTGCGTCCGGCCGCGCCAGGCGGCATGCGCACGCGCGCCCTTGAGGATAACCAGGTCGCCGCGGTGCCCGTCGACGTTCATCGACGCCGTTAGCGACGCGATCGTGAACAGGTCACGGCGCGTGTACTGCACCTTGTCGACGAGTTCGCGGGCCTTGACGATCTCGGCCGAGAGCGCATGCTCGCGCGGCAGCCACTTCGCCTGAAAGGCATCCGAGTCGGCATCGTTCTCGAGGTTGCGCTCCATCACGGCCATGCGCTCCTGGGCGTTACTGAGCGCATGGATCTCGACCGAGAAGGCGAAGCGGTCGAGCAACTGCGGGCGCAGCTCGCCCTCCTCGGGGTTCATCGTACCGACCAGGATGAAGCGCGCCGGGTGGACGAACGAGATGCCCTCGCGCTCGATCACGTTGACGCCCATCGCGGCCGAGTCGAGCAACAGGTCGACGACGTGGTCGTCGAGCAGGTTGACCTCATCGATGTAGAGCAGGCCGCGATTGGCGGCGGCGAGCACGCCCGGCTCGAAGTGCTTCTCGCCTTGTTTGATCGCCTTCTCGATATCGAGCGTGCCGACCACACGGTCCTCGGTGGCGCTGACCGGCAGATCGACGAACGCGATCCGACGACGGGCGACCTTGAGTTCCTGGCCGGCTGCCTGGCGATCTTTCGCCCAATCCGACCAGGTGGACGGAGCACTCGGATCGTCGTTGAACGGCGACTCGGCGAAGACCTCGATATCGGGCAGCAGGGCCGACAGGGCCCGCGAGGCCGTCGACTTGGCTGTGCCGCGCTCGCCGCGGATGAGCACGCCGCCGATCCGTGGATCGATGGCGTTGAGGATCAGCGCGCTCTTCATGCGCTGTTGACCGACGATGGCTGTAAATGGAAATAGGGCTGGCATAAGGGTTGGGAACTATTATAGCCCCAACTCATTTGTGATTTGTGATCTGCGACGGTTGATTGATGATTGCCTATCCCTCCTCGCCCTCGAAACTTCCAGAATGGGGTTTGCAGAAATCGCGGATTTGCCGATATAATGGCCGACAGTCCGTACTGGGAGAAGATGTATAGCATGACCGATCTAAACAAGGGCAAGGGCAACGAGCCTGAGCATCCGATGCAGTCCCTGCTGGACGCCGACAGCGGGTTGAGCATGCCAGGCAGGGGTGAGATCCGAGACGGCGTTATCGCGCGGATCACACCGAGCGAAATCCTTGTCGACGTGGGCGCCAAATCGGAAGGCGTCATCACCGGCCGTGAGCTGGATGCCGTCGACGAAGCCTCGCGCAAGGCGCTGACCGTGGGACAAACGATCCCCGTGTATGTGGTCGACCCCGAAGACCGCAACGGAAACATCGTGCTGTCGCTGGTCAGGGCCAAGGAAGAGCGCGATTGGCAGCTGGCCGAGGATCTGTTGAAGTCGCAGGAGGTCTACAACGGCCTCGTGGCGGGTTACAACAAGGGCGGCCTGATCGTCAAGGTCGGCAATCTGCGCGGCTTTATCCCGGCCTCGCAGGTCAGCCAGCAGCGCCGCCGCCGCACCGAAGGCATCGAAGCCCCTGAGCAGAAGTGGGGCAAGATGATCGGCGAGTCGGCGATGGTCAAGGTCATCGAAGTCGACCGCAGCCGCAACCGCCTGATCCTTTCGGAGCGCGCCGCCAGCAAGGAGTCGCGCGAGGCTCAGAAGGAAAAGCTGCTGGCCGAGATCAAGCCCGGCGACGTCCGCAAGGGCCACGTCATCAGCCTGGCCGACTTCGGCGCGTTCATCGACATCGGTGGCGCCGACGGCCTGGTGCACCTGAGCGAGATCTCGTGGAAGCGCGTGCAGCACCCGAGCGAGGTGCTCAAGGTCGGCCAGGAGGTCGAGGTCGAGGTTCTCAACGTCGATCGCGACCGCAAGCGCATCGGTCTCTCGATCAAGCGCCGCGAGCAAGATCCGTGGACCGTTCTCAAAGATCGCTACAAGGCCGGTCAGCTTGTGCAGGGCACGATCACCAAGCTCACCAAGTTCGGCGCGTTCGCCAAGATCGATGGTGAAGACGATGTCGAGGGCCTGATCCACGTCTCGGAGCTGGCCGATACACGCATCGACCACCCCAAGTCGGCGGTCAGCGAGGGCCAGCGCGTCACCCTGCGCGTCCTCAAGGTCGACCCCGACAAGCGCCGCATCGGCCTGAGCCTGAAGCGCGCGGCCTCGGCCGAGTACGCGGACGCCGACTGGGAGCAGCTGGCGTCGAACCTCGACGAAGTGGCGATGTCGAACGACGAGACCGAAGGCTAAGCGTCCTTCTCCGACGGATGTGACCTCAAAGAGGCCGGGTATCCCCCCCGGCCTCTTCGTTTTCCCGGCCCTGGGGGGCTTTCTGAGGACCGGGTCCGGGCTTCTTCACCAGCATTCACGAGAATCTTATAGTAGAAGCGTACATTTCGGGCAACAATCATGCACTAAGGTTTACGGAGCGTATGCGAGCGGGCGGGAACCGGACGCCTGGCCGGCGCGTCAGAGCCGATACACTTCCGTGAACTGCTGCCTTTGGGGTCCCGTCCAAAACCTGCCCGTTTGGGGTGGCGGGCGCGCAAAGGTCTTTTGATAGAATAACAGGCGAACGAGGTGGGAGGTCGCGCGCCCCGTGCGCGGTCTGTTCACTGAGAGAGGAGACCACCTGTGTCTGACAAATTGCAGCGCTTTACGCAACGGGCCCGGCGTGTGCTCGCCCTGGCGCAAGAAGAAGCCGAGCGAATGAAGCACGCCTATATCGGCACCGAGCATTTGCTGCTGGGTCTGATGAAGGAAGAAGGCGGTGTCGCCAGCCGCGTGCTGCGCGAGCTGGGCCTCGAGACCCGCCGTGTCCAGGAGATCGTCGAACGCCTGACCGGTGCCAACAAGGGCGCGGTGACCACGGCCAAGATCGATCTCTCGCCGGGCACGAAGCGTGTGCTTGAGCTGGCCGTCGACGAGGCTCGACGCATGGGCCACCATTACATCGGCACCGAGCACCTGCTGCTGGGACTGGTGCGCGAGGGTGAGGGCATTGCCGTCAACGTGCTGCGCGGGCTGGGCATCAACCTGGATCGCGTGCGCACNNACGCGACGCGTGCTGCAAGAGAGCCCGACGCAGCAGCCTTCGACGCCACAACAGCAGACACAGAAACCCGAGCGTCAGACCGTGACACCCGGCGGCGAGTCGCGCCAGAAGAAGGAAAAGGCCAAGACCCCGCTGGTCGACCAGCTGGCCACCGACCTGACCGCGTTGGCCGAAGAAAACAAGCTCGACCCGGTGGTCGGCC
>DKKP01000378.1 GCA_002455335.1 Anaerolineales bacterium UBA6663
CCTGGCGCCGGCGGCGCGCGAGCCGAAAGGTGCGGGCGCGAAAGCGGGGGCTGAGGCATGAGCCACGGCGGCGGCGACAGCGGACGTTGGCTGGTCAGCTACGCTGACCTGATCACGCTGATGATGGCGCTCTTCCTGGTGCTGTACACCATGGGCCAGGTCGACATCGAGCGTTATCGGGCGCTGGCGGAGGCGTTTCGTGAGGCGCTGAACGGCGGCGGCGGCATCCCGGCGAACATCGTCGACACCGGCATCAACACCGACGGCGCCGGCACGGGCGAGTCGCGGCCCAACCCCGTCAACCCCGACGAGGGCTTCCCGCCGCGGACAAGCGACACCATGGACGTCGCCAGCGATCTGACCGGCCTGCTCGAGGCCTCGGGCTTTGGCAACAGCGTCAGCGTGCAAAACAACATCGAGGGCGTGATGCTCTCGCTCAGCGAGAACCTGCTGTTCGAGCCGAGCAGCGCAGACCTCAGCGCGTCGGCGAGCACCGTGCTCGACAAGATCGCGGTGATGCTCGCGCCGGTGGCCAACTCGATCCGGGTGACGGCCTACACCGACGACACGCCGCCGACCGACCCGCGTTACTCAACCAACTGGGAGCTCTCGTCGGCCCGTGCAACCGCGATCGTGCGCTATTTGGCCGCGAACGGCGTCAACCCCGAGCAACTCTCGGCGACCGGCCGCGGCGAGTACGACCCGATCTTCCCAAACACATCCGACCAGAACCGGGCTTACAACCGGCGAGCCGAGATCGCCGTGATCTATACGATCGAGAGTAACAACGTCGTGCTACAGCCGGAGGGTGCTGACCTGGTTGAGATCCCAAGCATCACCGACGGCACGACCACGGAAGGGACGACCCCATGAAGAAGATCATGCCGATCCTCAAGACTGTGGGCATGGTGTTGCAAAACGTTATGCTCGTGACCGTCTTTGCCATGAACGGGCTGATGGGCTACATCATGTTCGCGCCCGATGACATGCCAAAGCCCTTCTATCTGTCGTACGCCGGCCAGATCCCGACCGTGGCCAGTGACCTGGGCGGCGAATTGACGGTCGGCGAGACCGACAGCACCCACACGACCACGACCGACTCGCACGGCACGACAAGCGAGGGCCCGACGATCATCAAGATCTATGAACCCGGGCAGGGCCAGATGGTCGACACCGGCACAAAGGTCGTCAATCTGGCCGACCCGGGTGGGCGTCGCTTCCTCAAGGCCACGATCACGATCGAAGTGCCGCCGCTCGACTTCTTCTTCGAGGCGCATGTCACCGAGGGCGAGGATGCGGCCGCCGCCAGTCACTCGACTGAAACAACGACGACCGAAGACCCACGGATCGCGGAGTTCAACACCCTGATCGAGAACAAGATGCCGATCATCAACGACATCCTGAATACGCTGCTGACCAGCAAGACGTTCGATCAGATCTACACGGTCGAGGGCAAGGAAGCCCTGCGCGAGGAGATCAAGAAAGAGATCAACGCGCGGCTGCCCGAGCTCGGCGTCATCGCCGTCTACTTCACGGAATTCGTGGTGCAGTAATGCTCTCTCAGGCCGAGATCGATGCCCTGCTCAGCGGTTCGCTCCAGGCGGAGGACGCCACAAGCGGCGAGACCCTGAATCTTGCCGAGTTGATGGGCGGCGACGGCGGGACGGCCCAGAACGGGTCGGCTGCGGGCAGTGACGGCCCTGTCGACAACCGCAACATCCGGCCCTACAACTTCTGGTCGCCGGATCGGTTCTCGAAGGAGCAGATGCGCGCCGTCGAACTGGTGCACGAGAACCTGGCCGAGCGCCTGACCACGGCGATGCCGCCCTATATCCGCACCGAGTTCCGCCCGCGGGTGGTGCATGTCGAGCAGGGCCGCTCCGACGACTTCCTGAAGGAGCTGCAGCCGGGCACGCTGTTTCACGTCCTCGCGCTCGATCCGCTTCCGGGTCGGATGCTGATGGTCTTCAGCCAGGAGATCATCTGGGTGATGCTCGATCGGCTGCTCGGCGGCTCGGGTCAGAGCAATGTGCCCGGCAAGGCGCTGACCGACATCGGCCAGGCGCTGATGAACGGCACTGTCGAGTACATGCTCAACGACATCAAGGCGTCGTGGGGCAAGATGATCCCGCTGATCGAGCCGCGGCTCGAGGACAGCACAAACAATCATCACTGGGTGCAGATGATGATGGGCAACGCCCGCGTGCTCAACATCGTCTTTGAGGTGACGATCCAGCAAACCACGATCGGCACGATGGGCATCTACGTACCGTTCATGATGCTCAAGCCCGTGGCGAATCTGCTCAACCCGCATGTGTGGATCGCGGGACAGGAAGAGCAGCAGCCGACCGACGAGTCGCGCGATCTTGTCTTCAGGCGGCTGAGCAAGGTGCCGATGCAGGTTCGGATCGAGCTCGGCGGGGCCGAGCTGACGATGGGCGAGCTGCTCAACCTGACGCCCGGCGACATCATCCGGCTCGAGACCTCGGTCAGCCAGGATCTGCGGATGTTCGTCAGCGAACGGTTGCGGTTCTTGACCCGGCCCGGCACGCTCAACGGCCGGATGTGTGTCCAGATCAAGTCGTCGGTCAGTGCGGAAGATGACCCGACGTTGTTCGAGGTGAACTCATGAGTGATACGGTGAATGCCCCCGATGTTCGGGCGGCCTCCTTCGCGCCGATCAACGCGGATCTCTCAGCCGGGGCGCCGAATGGGCTGGATCTGTTGATGGACGTCCCGCTGCGGATCTCGGTCGAACTGGGCCGCACAAAGCTCTCTGTGCGTGAGGTCCTCGACCTGCAGAACGGCGCCGTAGTCGAGCTCGACCGGATGGCCGGCGACGCCGTTGACGTGCTGGTCAACGACAAGCTCATGGCGCGGGGTGAGGTCGTGGTCGTCGACGACAAGTTCGGCATCCGGATCACCGAGATCCTGACCCCGAGCAAGAAGGCGTAGCGCGTGGTGCGTCGAAGGTCGGTCGTGTCGTAGTGACACCGGGCGATTCATGCGTCGCCCGGGCCGGGGATCGTGATCCGTGGGACGCCGAAACCATCCGGCGCCCGCGGTTGAGACAACAATGACCATTCAAGCGTTGATCGTTCGTTTTCGGGCGTTGCCGCGTTGGCAGCAATGGGGCATCGGCCTGGCCGCCTTGCTGGCGGTCGGCCTGGCAGCGCTTGTGATCCCCGGGGAGGGGCCCAGCGGTGCGGCGTCGGGCGAGGTGGAATTGGCCCTGCGCCTGACGATCAGTTTCGGTATCGTCATCGCGCTGATCTACTTGAGCCTTTGGGCGCTACGGCGTTTCACCAATCTGTCGAGCCGGCGGGGACGACTGCTGCGCACGGTCGAGAGCCTTCGGCTCGCCCCGCGCCAGGCCGTGCACCTGATCCAGGTCGGCGACCGGACGTTTTTGATCGGCGCCACCGATGGCGGGCTGCAAACGCTGGCCGAGGTCGAACTCGAGCCGGGTTCCGCGTCACAACCGGGCGCGGCGCTGCCAGCGGCCGAGGCGCTGTTCAGCAGCGTTCTGCGGAGCGAGGTGGTTCCATGAGCCCGCGTACCCGTCGTTGGCTTGGGCTGCTCGCGCTGGCGGGTCTCGCCTTTCTGTTGACCGGCTGCGCGGCGAACCCAGAGCTCGCGGCACCGGGCGTGACGCTGTCGGTCGAGCCCAACGGTCAGCCGGCCGAGGTCACCTCGGGCGTCCAGCTGTTGGTGCTGATGACGGTGCTGTCCGTCGCGCCGTCGATCTTGATCCTGGCGACATCGTTTACGCGGATCGTTATCGTGCTGTCGATGTTGCGCACCGCGCTGGGCACACCGACTGCGCCGCCCAATCAGGTGATCGTGGGCCTGGCGCTGCTACTGACCGTGTTCATCATGGCCCCGGTCTACCAGCAGATCGACGAACAAGCCGTTCAGCCCTATCTGCGCGAAGAGATCACGCAAGAAGAGGCCTTCGAAGGCGCGCTCGAGCCGGTGCGCGACTTCATGTTCAAGCAGACCCGGCCCAAGGATATCGAACTCTTCCTCAGCCTGGGCGGCGCTACCGAACGCCCGAATGTGCTCGCGGATGTGCCCACCGTGGCGCTTCTCCCGGCCTTTGTGATCAGTGAGCTGCGCACGGCGTTCACGATGGCCTTCGTCATCTATGTGCCCTTTCTGGTGATCGAGATGGTGGTCTCGAGCGTGCTGTTGGCGATGGGCATGATGATGCTGCCGCCGTCGCTGGTCTCGCTGCCGTTCAAGATCCTGCTGTTTGTGATGGTCGATGGCTGGTACCTGCTGACCCGGTCGCTGGTGCTCAGTTTTCAGTAGAGGAGGCGACCGATGACCGAATCCTACGTCCTGACCCTGGCCCAGAATGCCCTGCAGCTTGTGTTGATGCTTGCCGGCCCGGCGTTGCTTGTCAGCCTGGTCGTTGGCAGCGCGATCAGCCTGCTGCAGGCGGCGACCTCGGTCAATGAGGCCACGCTGACCTTCGTCCCCAAGATCGTGGGTGTCGGCCTTGTGGTGTTCTTCCTGGGCGCCTGGATGGCGCAGCAGATGCTGACGTTCATGAGCGGGCTGTTCACAAGCCTGCCCGATCTGGTGCACTGAGCGCGCAGCCGGAGGGTGCCATGACGGTCAAACGGGCGACGTTTCCGCATATCACACGCGAATCAGGCGGGGCGCTGCCGCTCGCCCGGCCGACCCAGGTGCCCGAGCCCGGTCTGGGGCTGATCGGCCTGGCCCTCGCCGACGGCCTGACCCGAGACCTCATCCGGCTGCGCTTCGAACGGCTGGGCTGGAAGGTGTTGACGGCCAGCGACGGCCGGCGCGCGCTCCACATGCTGCAGACGCAGACTCTGGCACTGATCTTGCTTGACTTATGGTTGCCCCAGATCAACGGGCTGGATGTGCTCCGCCAGGCGCGGAACCCGGCTCCGGCGATCATCCTCTCCGACGTCGCGTCGCCGGAGTTGGTGCTCGGCGCTGCAGCCGCGGGCGCGCACGGTTTCGTGCTCAAGCCCATCGATCTGGATGCCCTGGTCTCCAGGGCGCGGCAAGCCATGACCGGATCGCCGGCCGGCGCGTTCGTCGACAAGCCCCGGCTCGCCGCCCAGTAGGCTGGGGCGACCCCGACTTAGTCCTCAAGATTGGCGCCCTCCGACGCGATCGGGTCTGAGCGCGCACCACGACGCATCACCCGTCCTGGGCGCGCGAAGGAGCACGAACCGATGCCGTCCAGCGCCGCCGCAAAAACCTCGTCATCCTTCGCGCGTCGTTCAGCCCTCGCCCGGTTACGACCCACAACAGTGCCGCGCCCCCAGAGCCCGCGGTTGGTCGCCGTGGCCATGTCCGATGGTCCGGAGCGCGATGGAATCGTCACCCGGCTGCGTGAACTGGGTTGGTCGGTCCTGACCGCGTCCGATGGTTCGGGTGCTCTGCATCTGCTCAATCAGCGTCAACCGGCACTGATCTTGCTAGATCTCTGGCTACCGCAGATCAATGGACTGGATGTCTTGCGCCAGGCCGAGCGGCCGACGCCCGCGATCCTGATCTCTGAGTTCTGCTCGCCAGCGGTGCGGTTCAGCGCCGCGGCGGCCGGAGCTTTGAGCTTCTGGCTTCGGTCGATCAACCTGGAAGCCCTGATCGCCCAGGCGCACTATATCCTGACCCAACCGCTGGCAGACCAGCGAACCGCCGAGGAGACGCATGACAGCAGCCGCATTGGACACCAAGTTGAACCTGATCCCGGCGATGCCCGGGTGGGGTGGGCCGATCGAGCAAGCCAACTCCGGGGCGTTGCGCGCTATGGTGCGCATGCTAGACGCCCGTGACACAGAGACCGAAGCGCACTCGCGGCGCGTGGTGCAGATCTCGCTGACGTTGGGCATGGCGCTCGGTCTGCCGCCGGCCGAGCTGCGCGCGCTCGAGGTCGGTGCGATGTTGCATGACGTCGGCAAGATCGGCGTGCCGGATTCGATCCTGCGCAAGCCCGGGCCGCTCAACACCGATGAATGGCGCGTGATGCGCCGGCACCCCGAGATCGGACACGAGATCTTGAGCGAACTGGGTTTCCTGACGACAGCGCTGCCGCTTGTGTTGCATCACCACGAGCGTTGGGCCGGCGACGGTTACCCGAATCGGCTGCGCGGCGCCGAGATCCCGCTTGGGGCGCGGATCTTCGCGCTCGCCGACGCCTACGACGTCATCCGGTCGCGCCGGCCGTACAAGCCACCTTACTCACACGCGATCGCCGTCGAGATCATCCGCCGCGATACCGGCACGCACTTCGACCCCAGGGTCAGTCAGGCCTTCATGGATCTCTACCGGATGCGCCCGCCGCGACTGCACTAAGCGTGCTGCCTGCGCCAGATCCCCAAGAAACG
>DKKP01000365.1 GCA_002455335.1 Anaerolineales bacterium UBA6663
CGGTCTTCGCGTCCTCGCGGTTCTCATGCGTCCGAGTGATCGGCGGCCGGCCTATTCGATTTCAACCGGAAGACCCAGAAATCCGCCAAAGCGCTCGGCCTCTGCCTTGACTGCCCGTTTCTCGCCGGCGCTGAGCCGCCGCAACGGGGCGAGCTCGATCTCGACGGCCGTCTTCGTGAGCGTACGCCGCCAGGTGCCGACGATCTGACCATCGATGACCAGGATGTGGTGCAGGGCGTTGCCCAGGCCCTCCAGAACTTTCCAATAGCGGGGCGGGCAGATCGCGCGGCGGTCGCGGTAGCCGGCGACGTACTCGTCAAAGACGGAGAGCAGGAGGGCCGGTGGCGCGGGCTCGAGGCTCGTCTCGGTCGGTTGCGCCCAGAGCTCCTGCCCATCGCTTGAAACGGCGATCAGGCCGTTGCGCGCGGCCTCGAGGCCAGCCTGCGCATCGCTCAGCGTCAGGCTCGACCAACGGGCGAAGTCCTGGACGCTGGCCGGGCCCCGGCCGGCGAAGTAGCGACGGGCCAACTCGGCCAGTGCGTCGTGGCGGCTGCGGTTCGGCGCGGGCGCCACACGCTCTTCGAGCAGAGCATACGTAAATTGCTTGCCGGCCCGGGGTCCGCTACAGATCACGCCATCGAGCTCGGCGGCCATCACCATGTAGGCCAGACGCTGATGGGTGGGGTCGGCGACGCCGGCGCGCGCCAGGGCTTCGCCGAGCTCCTCGCGTGTCAGGTGTCGACCGCCCTTCAACGCCCGCGCAAAGAGCGTCTGACATCGGCCCAGCAGCGCGGCGCTCAGATCCTGTTGTCGGTAGATCGTGCCGTTCACACCGTGCACACGAGGGGCGGTCAGCGCCAGCAGCCAGCGGATGTCTTCGGGTGCCACGAAGTGCCAGGTCGGCCGGAGCACGTGGGTTCGCAGAAAGGCCCCGGCGTCGAAGTCGCGCAGCAGATGAGCTTCGGTGGTGGGCTGCAGACGTAGCCCAATGCTCCATAGGGCCGGGGCGAAATCCTGCGACTGAACCGCGAGCAGCCAGTGTACAGCTTCGGCCGACGCCACAAACGGTCGGCCGCTCAGTCTCAGGTTGTGTAAGCGTTGTCGGGCGATATCCACGCAGGGCTCCCGGCTACATCGTCGCCAGTACGTCGTCGACGCCGCGCAGTCGGGTGCGCAGCAGGTCGGCGGCGCGTGTTGCCGTGAGCGTCAGGTTGCGCGCGCGGTTGGGGGCCAATTCCTTCGAGAGCGCGGCCTTGACATTCGGGCCTGGCCGGATGCCGAGCTTGCGCAGCAGTTTCTGACCCAGATCCCATCGGGTCAGCGGCTGAGCGCCGACGGCGTTGAACGGCCCGACGAGGTCGTGGCGCGCGGCGAGTTCGAGTAGCCAGTCGGCGAGGTCGCCGACATAGACCGGGCAGCGCACCTCGTCGGTGAAGAGCGTCACCGGCGCGCCGCTTTTGGCGCCGTCGACGAGCCATTGGGTCTGATGATCGAGCGGCTCGAGGCCCCAGATCAGGCTCGGACGCACGATCGCGGCTCCCGGGTGCTGATCGGCGACGCGCTGCTCGGCCGTGGCCTTGGCCAGCGCATACGGGTTGTCAAGCGGGCTGGGCGGGCTGTCGTCGGCGTACGGCGCATGGTCGCCGTCGAAGACCAGGTCTGTGGAGACGTGGATCAGGCGTACGCCGTGCTGCCGCGCCGCCGCCGCAACGGCCACGGCCGCCGGCACGATCGCGGCGATGTGCTCGGCGTTGCGGTTCGAGGCCGCCGTGTGGATGATGACATCGGGTGAGGCGGCGCGGACCAGTTCGTCCACCGCGTCGGCATCGCGCAGATCGATATGCGCGGCGTTCGGGTAGCCGAGGACGGGCCGGCTGTACGCGGTCGGCACGATGGTCCAGTTCCGGGCGCGCGCGACGATCGCCTGCCCCAGATAGCCGGATGCGCCAGTGACAAGTAGCGTGGACATCGCTATTCTTCAACCTCCTCGACCAAAACGTCTCCTTATCCTACAACAGAACCGATCGCCGGTGGTCAGAGGGCAAAGGGGGGTGCCCGAACGGCGGACGCCGTCGAGGCTGCGACCGATTATCATGGCCTTCGAGAGCAGGGGGCTGAGGCCAATCCACGCACGTCACCCCGCGGGGTGTTCTGCACTGCCTCCACGAGGTTGGCATGACTGTCGAGATGGTTCTGACGCTGGCGATCCTGGCGTTGGCAATCGTGTTCTTCGTCACCGAATGGCTGCGCGTCGATGTGGTCGCGCTGTGTGTGGTCGCGGCGTTGATGTTGACGGGCATCCTGACCCCGACCGAGGCGCTGGCCGGGTTCTCGAACACGTCGGTGTTGACGATTGGGGCGCTCTTTGTGGTTGGGGAGGCCGTGCTGCAAACCGGTCTGGCCGCGATGCTCAGCCAACGATTGCTCAAGGTGGCGGGCGGCAGTGAAGTGCGGTTGATCGCGATCCTGATGCTGGCGGTGGCCGGGTTCTCGAGTTTCATCAGCAGCACGGGCACGGTGGCCGTCTTACTTCCGGTCGCGATGGTGCTGGCGCGGACGCTGCAACTCAACCCGGCGAAGCTCATGATCCCGCTCGCGTATGGCGCGCTGCTGGGCGGGACGTTGACGCTGATCGGCACGCCGTCCAACCTGATCATCAGCGACCTGCTGGCCGAGGCCGGCCTGCGCCCGCTGGGTTTCTTTAGCTTCACGCCGCTCGGTGCCGTGCTGACCGGCGTCGGCGTGCTCTTCATGGTGCTGGTCGGCCGGCGCCTCTTGCCGAACCGTCCGCCGAAGATCGATCTGCGCCCGATCCACACATCGCAGGCTGTGCTCGAGCACTATCAGCTTCCCGGCAATCTGTTCCATCTGCGTGTGCGTAGGCAATCCGAGTGTGCCGGCCAGACGCTGTCAGAGCTCTGCCTGCGGCGCGACTTTGGGATCAACGTGCTCGAGGTTCAGCGCCCGGCGCCCGCGCGACGTGCGCTGCCCTTTGCCCGCGAGAACGGCGCGCCGCAGCCGGCCAAGATCGTGCCCGAAGCCGGCACGCGCGTCGAGGCGTCGGATGTGCTTGTCGTGCAGGGGGATGGGAATGCGGTGGCGCAGGCCGCCGCCCGCTGGAACCTGGGTCTGCAACCTGTCGCGGCGGCTGACGAGGCGACTTTGATCAGTGACGAAGCCGGCATCGCCGAGGTGATTGTGGCGCCGCGCTCCAGCCTCGAAGGCCAGACCCTGCTCGAGACCCGTTTCGGCAGCACCTTTGGCCTGACGGTCATCGGGCTCAGTCGCCCGGGCATCGATCGTCGGTTGGACCTCAAGACCACGGCGCTTCGGCCCGGCGATGTCTTGCTGGTCCAGGGCCCGTGGCGGAACGTCAGGGCGCTTAAGCAACGCGACAGCGAGGTCGTGGTGGTCGGGCAGCCCGAGGCGCTGGCTGGGCCGCCGCGGCGCGCCAAGGCGCCTCTTGCGATCCTGGTCGTGATCGGCATGCTTGTGGTGATGATCACGGGCGTGCTCCCGGTCGCCACGACCAGCGTGGTGGCGGCGCTGGCGCTCGTGCTGACCGGTTGTCTGACGATCGACGAAGCCTATCGCGCGATCGACTGGCGCAGCATCATGTTGATCGCCGGGATGCTCCCGATGAGCACGGCCCTCGAGAAGACTGCGCTGGTCAACCTCGCCGCCGACCTGCTGGTCGTCAACCTCGGCGGCCTCGGGCCGACCGTGATGCTCGCGAGCCTGTTCCTGGCGACCGTGGTCTTCACCCAGTTGCTCTCGAACACGGCCACCACTGTGCTTGTCGCGCCGATCGCGCTGGCGGCGGCGACCACGCTCGGCGTACAGCCGCAGGCCTTCGTCATGGCCGTCGCGATCGCGGCGTCGATGGCCTTTGCGACGCCCGTGGCATCGCCCGTGAACACGCTTGTGATGGGGGCGGGCGGCTACCGTTTCGGAGACTACGCGAAGGTCGGCGTCCCGCTGGTGATCCTGACCTGGGTTGTCTCGATCCTTGTGCTGCCGTTGCTCTGGGGATTTTAGGTTGCGACGTTGACCGGGTGTCGTGCCCAGGGGCGACCCACGCCGTCGCGCTACATCAGGTCAAGCCGCTGAAGCGCGTCTGAGGCCGCGGCCTGCTGGGCGGCGCGTTTACTTGTGCCGACGCCGCTGCCGTACGAGGTCTCGCCGATGAACACCGCGGCGCGCCAGCTGCGGGCGTGCTCGGGCCCTTCGGCGATCTGGACGCTGTAATGGGGTGTGACGCCAAAGACGCCCTGGGCGTATTCCTGGAAGCGGCTCTTGGCGTCATGGTCTTTCTGCTCGGCCATGACGTGGCGCAGCGCGGGCGCCAGAAGCGGAACCAGCCAGGCGCGCACGGCCTCGATCCCTGAATCGAGATAATACGCGCCGATCACGGCCTCGAGCGCCGAGCCCAGGTTGTGCTCGCGGTCGCGGCCGCCGCCGTCCTCCTCGCCTTTGCCCATGCGCAGTTGCCCGGCCATGCCGAGTGCGCGCGCGATCTCGGCCAGCCGCTCATTGCGCACCAGCGCCGAGCGCAGCCGCGTCATCTTGCCCTCGGCCTTATTGGGCAGTGTCTCGTAGAGCATCGCGGCAGTCACAAAGCCGAGCACGGCGTCGCCCAGGAACTCGAGGCGCTCGTTGTCCTCCTGGATATCCGAGAACTCGTTCAAATACGAGCGGTGCGTCAGTGCACGATCGAGCAGGGCAGGGTTGCGGAATTTGGGAAGCACAAGTGATTGCTGATTGTTGATTGATGATTTCTGATTGCCAATTGAGAGCCAATCAGCAATCAGAAATCATCAATCAGCAATGCTAATAGCGTCGTATCGCCAGAACCGAGTTGTGGCCGCCGAAGCCGAAGGCGTTGCTGAGCGCGAGGTCGATGCGGGCCTGGCGGGCGATGTTGGGCACGACGTCGAGGTCGCATTCGGGATCGGGCGTGTGGTAGTTGATCGTCGGCGGGAGCACGCCGTCGCGGATCGCGTTGACGCAGAAGATCGCCTCGAGTGAGCCAGTCATGCCCATACAGTGTCCGGTCATTGATTTGGTCGACGACATCGGCACCTGGGCGACGTGGTGGCCAAGCGCGAGCTTGACGGCGCGCGTCTCCGAGGCGTCGTTGAGCACGGTGCCCGTGCCGTGCGCGTTGATGTAACCGACCTGGTCGACGCTCGCCTGGGCGCTGTCGAGCGCGCGCAGGATCGCCGTCGCGCCGGGTTTGCCGGTGTCGGAGGGCGCCGTGATGTGGTGCGAGTCGGCCGAGGCTGCATGCCCGGCGAACTCGGCCAGGATCGTCGCACCGCGCGCGCGAGCGCTGGCTTCGGATTCGAGGATCAGTATCGCGGCGCCTTCGCCCATCACGAGTCCGTCACGCTCCTTGTCGAAGGGTTGCGGCACGCCGTCGGTGCGGTGGGTCATCGCCCCGGTGCGGTCGAAAGCGCCGACGCCGACCTCGATGATCGTCGCCTCGGCCGACCCCGCGATCGCGGCATCGACCACGCCATGCTTGATGAGCGACCACGCCATGCCGAGGCCGTCGGAGCCCGACGCGCAGGCCGAGGCCACTGAGAAGTTGGGGCCGCGCGCGCCGGTCTGGATGCTGAGCAGGCCGCCGGCGCCGTTCGACATCAGTTTGGGGATCATGAAGACGTCGATCCGGCGAGGCCCGGCGCTGTCGAGCGTGCGCACCGCATCCTGGAAGGCCCTTGTGCCGCCGATCGCCGAGCTGACGACCACGGCCACCCGATCGGCGTTCTCGTCCGTGATCGCGAGCCCCGACTGCGCCAGGGCCTCGCGCGCGGCCGCGATCGCGAAGTGCTGATAGCGGTCCATCCGACGCGCTTCCTTGGCCTCCATGTAGGCCGTAGGGTCGAAATCCTTGACCTCGGCCGCGAGCTTGACCTGGAAGTTGGTAGTGTCGAAGGCCGTGATCGGCGCAAAACCGTGGCGGCCGTTGATCATGGCGTCCCACGTTTGAGCAACGTTCAGCCCGCACCCGTTGACCGTCCCCATCCCCGTGATGACGACTTTGCGTGTCATGATCCCTCACCTCACTGGCGCAGGCGTTGCCGAAAACGGCGCAGCCCGCATGATCCCGGTTGATTCCGCAAGGGCGATTATAGCGAGGGGCGTGGAAGCCTGCGAGCCGAGATCGGCCGGGTTTGAGCGTGGGCCTCACCAGATCCCGGGAACCAGGCGGTATCGGACGCGGGCGGCATACTCGGCGTAGCCGACCAGTTTGCGCCGGAGGGTCTGATCCTCGAGGTGCGTGCGCACCACGAGCGCCATGGTGAGGATGGCTACGGCGACCCAGGCCCAGACGCCATCCAGGATCACGGCCGAGGCAGCGAAGGCCAGCCAAGCGCCGACGTAGCCGGGATGCCGCACCCAGCCATACGGGCCGGTCGACACGACGCGATGGCCGCGATCGGATTGGATCCGGACGGTGCCCGAGAAGAACGTGTTTTCCACCAAAGCCCACGTGCCGAGGGCATAGCCGCCCAGCAACGCGGCCAGGGCTGCGAGCTTGACCGGGAGGCTATAGGTCGGCGCGGGGTCGGCGAGCGCCTCGAGCGCTGCGATCAGAGGGATGACGCCGCCGCCGATACCGACCAGGGGCGCGAGGACCCGATCCCACGGCTCGGTGTTCGCGTGTTCGAACGCTCGCGAGCGTTCGATGAGGATGTCGGGGCTGCGCTTGACAGCCAGGACGCGGCTGAGGACGAATCCAATAGCCGACACCGCAGCGTAGGCCCAGGCCTCCCACCAATCCCAGCGTTGTGTGATGAGCACCGGCAGCCCGGGCAGGAGCACGACGACGATCAGCAGTTGCACAACGACGCGCGGCGTGAGAGGCAGGGAGCGGTTCATGGCTTGTGATCCTCACGTGCGGCGTCCAGCTTCGCCTCGTGAAGTGACGGCCTGCGTTGCCGTGTCGACGACGTCACTTCGCGATCCAATCGATCGGGTGCCGCCGCCCTGCGGTGCTCAACCCATCGACATGCTCGCGCGCCGTTGTCCGTCGCGCAAACAGATCGCGGCGGCCAATGCAGGGTCGGCGGCAGCGGCGGCGTCGACGCCCTGGCCGGCGAGCGCCCGGATGTACGGCCAGGCGGCGTTGAGGTAAGCGTGCGTGGCTGTGCGCGCGACGACGCCCGGGATGTTTGGCACGCAGTAGTGCAGAATGCCTTCTTCCAGAAAGGTCGGGCTCGCGTGCGTGGTCGGGCGCGAGGTCTCGACGCAACCACCCTGATCGATGCTGATGTCGAGGATGACCGAACGCGGGCGCATGGCCCTGACCATCTCGCGCGTGACCACGATCGGCGCCCGCTGACCCGGGATCAGCACAGCGCCGATGACCACATCCGCGAACGCGCACAGCCGCTCGATGTTGAAGGCGTGCGCGACGAGCGTCACGGCGCGGCCTCCAAGCTGTTCATCCACGGCTTGCAGCCGCGCCAGGTCGTGATCGAGCAGGAAGACGTGCGCGCCAAGGCCGATCAGGGCGCGCGCCGCGTTGACGCCGACCGTGCCGGCCCCGATCACCACCACGTTCGCGGGCGGAACACCAGTCACGCCCGAAAGCAAAACGCCCTTGCCACCGGCGTCGTTCTGGAGCAATCGGCCGGCGATCTGCACCGCCATCCGTCCGCCAATCTGGCTGAGCGGCTTGAGGACGGGCAGGGTGCCGTCGGGGAGCGCGATCTGCTCGTAGGCGATGGCCGTGATCCGTCGCGCGAGAAGCTGCTGAACCGTATCGGTGTGGGCCGAAGCCAGATGGAGAAGGCCGATCAGCGCCTGTCCATCAACCAGCCACTCGAGCTCGGCCGGCGTCGGCGTCGCGACCTTGAAGACCATCTGTGCGCGGCCATAGGCCTCGGCGCCGGTGTACACGACCTGGGCCCCGGCCTGGACGTAGTCGGCGTCCGCAAACCCGGCGCCCAACCCGGCATCGTGTTCGATGAAGACCCGGTGCCCGTCATCGCGCAGCAGCCTGACACCCATCGGGGTCAGACCAACCCGGTGTTCGTCGGGACGGCGTTCCGCAGGGATACCGATATCCATCGCTTTTCCTCCGCTCGTGTCCCTTCATTATAGGGCGATCGGGCCAGTTACGGGCTGAGGGCATCCGGCCCGCGTGCAAGCACGGGTCTGATGCCCTCAACTGCACCTTCTACCAATCTATAACCCGAAGGTGGGTGCTTTTCCCGATGCCAACAATTCACGTTTGATTTACATATTTCCAGGCACCGGATCGGTAAAGTAAAGAGGGGGCCGGCTCAGGAAGGCCGGTTGTGTACGATTATGGCAGAGACGCCCGTTTTTTGTCAGAAGCTTCAGAAGCACTACCGCATGGGATCGCAGGACGTGCCCGTGCTGCAAGGGGTCGACTTCGCCGTCGCGCGCGGGAACTTCGTGGCCATCATGGGCCCGTCGGGCTCGGGGAAGTCGACGCTCATGCACCTGCTCGGCGGCCTCGACCGGCCGACCTCGGGCGAGGTGGTGCTGGCCGGCGAGCGGCTCTCGCGCCTCAGCGACGACGCCTTGACCGTTCTGCGCCGACGTAAGGTCGGCTTCATCTTCCAGTCCTTCAACCTGCTTCCGACGCTGACGGCCGAGGAGAACGTGGCGCTTCCGCTGCTCGCCGATGGGCGGCCGCTCAAACAGCATCAACAACGCCTGCGCGATCTGCTCGAGTTGGTGCGGCTCGGCGACCGCCGCGGCCACCGCCCCGACCAACTCTCCGGCGGCCAACAGCAGCGGGTGGCGATCGCGCGCGCGCTGGCCACCGATCCCGAGATCGTGCTCGCCGACGAGCCGACCGGCAACCTCGACTCGCAATCCGGCACGATCGTGCTCGAAACCCTGCGCAAGATCTGCGACGGCCTGGGCGCCACCATCGTCATGGTTACCCATGACCCGCGCGCCGCCTCGTTCGCCGATCGCGTCGTCTATCTCAAGGACGGCGCCATCGTCATCCAGTCCGACAACCTCCACGACGGCCATGACGTGATCCGCGTCGCGCAGCAGATGGCGGCCCTCGAGGGGGAGGCGTGAGGCTTCTCCTCACCCTTGCCGTTCGCAACCTGTGGTCCCGTAAGGGGCGCACGGTGCTCACGGCGTTCGGCATCGCGCTCGGCATCGCGGCTGTGTTGGCCGTGAACATCACAAACGCCTCGCTCCTGGCCTCGTTCAACGCGGTCTTCGACGAGGCCGGCGGCCGCGCGCAGCTCGCGATCACCAGCCGTTCGCGCGGTGGCGGTGAGGGCTTCGATCTGGCGCTGCTCCGGACCGTGCGCGGCATCGAGGGCGTCGTGGCGGCCGCGCCTTCGGCTCAGGCGATCAGCCTGCCGGCCTCTGAACGGGCCGCCTGGGAGGATACCTCGGGCCCGACCGGGGTCGGCGCGGGTATGCGTCTTGTGCTGATGGGCATCGACGCCGAAGCGGATCCTACGGTCCGCGACTACGAGCTGGTCGCCGGGCGGTTCCTGGAAGCCCGCGATCGGGGTTACTCGGCCGTGCTGGTCGATGCCTATGCCGCCGAGCAGGGCGTGGGTGTGGGCGACGATCTGGCGTTGCTCAGCCCGGCCGGCTTGTTCGAGTTGCGCGTGATCGGCCTTGTGGCGCAACGTGGCGCGGGCGTGCTCAATGGCGGGGCTGTCGCTTTCGTGCCGCGCCAGGTCGTCGACGACCTGACGGGCCGCGCCGACAGCCTCGATCGGATCGACGTGGTCACGACGCGCGCGATCGCCGATTCGCCCGAGGCGCTGGCGGCGTTCAAGGCCCGCGTCGAGGCCGAGGTGGCTGGGGCCGATGTGCGCGTCGACTACCCGGGCGCTCGCGGCGAAGAGCTCTCCAAGCGCATGACCTCGTACAACCTCGGCCTCGATATGTTCAGCCTCGTGTCGATGGTCGTCGGCGGCTTCCTCATCTACAACACTTTCGCGATGGGCGTGGCCGAGCGCACGCGCGCCTTCGGCGTGTTGCGCGCGATCGCGCTGACCCGGACGCAGGTGCTGGCCGTTGTGCTGATCGAGGCGCTGGCGCTGGCGCTGGTCGGCTCGGCGCTTGGCGTCGCGATCGGCCTCGGCATGGCCGCCGGTATGTCGAGTTTCCTGACCGTGATCGCGGGCTCGGCGCCGACGGGCATGGACATCCAGCCCGCGGCGTTCACGCGCAGCCTTGGCCTTGGCCTGATCGTCACGCTGCTCTCAGCGTTCTGGCCGGCCTGGTCGGCGTCGCGCGTCACGCCGATCGAAGCGATCAAGTCGCGCGCGCACTCCGGCGCCAGCGGTTGGACCCGCCTCGGCTGGAAGTACGGCCCGGCGCTGCTCGCGCTCGGCTATCTCGTCTTCATGGATGTGCCGCTGCGGCCGTCGGTGGCGTTCTCGGTCGTCAACGTCGCGATGCTTGTATTCCTGGGCGGGGCCGCGCTCGTCGCTGGTGGGCTCTTTCGGCCGCTGTCGCGCTGGCTTGGCGGGTTGAGCGGCGTGTATGGCTTTGCCGGTCGGATCGGGGCCCAGAACCTCGGGCGCAGCGAGGGCCGCGTGATCGTCACCGTGGCGTCGCTGATGCTCGGCATCGCCATGAGCATCGGCACGACGGCGCTCGGGCGCAGCTTCCGCTATGAACTGGGTCGTTGGGTCGAGGCCGCCACCGGCGGCGACCTGATCGTGCAATCGGCGGTGCGGCTCAACCCGACCGCCGCGCAGCGCCTCAAGACACTGCCCGGTGTCGCTCTGCTCACGCCTGAGCGGAGCGTCGAGGTTTATCACTCGGGTGAGCGCACCGGGGATCAGGCCGACGAGCTGGTGCTCGTCGCCATCGAGCCCGAGACCCGGCGCGAGATCTCGAGCTTCATCTTCGTGCAGACCCCGCCCGGCGGCGCCGAAGCCGCCTTCGACCGGATGGAGCAGGGCGGCGCGCTCTTCGTCGCAAGCGGGCTGGCCAGCCGCTATGGCCTGAAGCCAGGGGACGCCTTTACACTCGACACGCCGCGTGGCACGCAGGCCTTCGAGGTGGCGGGTGAGGTCGTCGACTTCAACGGCAATGGCCTGATGGTCTACGCCGGCTGGGATGACCTGGTGCGTTACTTCGGCGTGCGCGATGCGGATCGGTACATCCTGACGGCCGAGCCCGGCGTCGCCGCCGACACGCTGGCCGAGACGATCCAGACGCGGCTGGGCGAACGGCTCAACCTGAGCATCGACACCGTACGCGAATTGCTGGCCGCGGTCTATACGATCACGGATCAGTCGTTTGCGCTGTTCGACACGTTGGCGTTCATCATGGTCGCTGTGTCGGCCGCGGGCGTGATTAACACCATGACGATCAGCGTGCTCGAGCGCGGCAAGGAGATCGCGACGCTGCGCAGCCTTGGGTTCACGCGCGGCCAGGTGCGGCAGATGGTGCTTGGTGAGGCCCTGCTGATCGGGCTGCTCGGCGGCGGGCTCGGCTTGTTGCTCGGCCTGTTGACCGCGCGCATGTTCGTGCGCGTGATCGAGGTCCTGGCCGGCTATTCGCTGACCTTTCTGCTGCCGATGTCGGCCCTGATTTCATCGACCCTGATCGCGCTTGTGATCTCGCAACTCTCGGCGCTCTGGCCGGCCTGGCAGGCCGCGGGCCGCGGGATCATCGAGGCGCTCAAAGACGATAGCTAGTAAACTTACGCCGTAAGTTTAAGGGCGAATGGGTTGTTGTGGCGTAAGTGAACGAGGTCAAGTATGAAAGCACTGATGAAGATCCTGGGGGGCGTGGCGGTCGTAGCTATCCTGGTGTCCGCGGGTTGGTGGGGATATCAGACCTATCTGGCTCCTGTGCCGTCGACGCCAACGCCCACCCGTATCGCCGAGGACGCCGCCGCCGTGATCAGCGCCGAAGGGCGCGTTGTGCCCGTGCGCGATGCGCAGCTGGCCTTTCAGACCGGTGGCGTGGTCAGCGACGTGCTGGTGGAGGAGGGCGATGTCGTCGAGGCCGGCGATCTGTTGGTGACGTTGGACACCGCCGAACGCCAGGCCGCCGTCGATCAGGCGTTGGCCGCGCTCGATGCGGCCCGTGCCCAGCGCGACCTGCTGCCCGACGAAGCCGAGGACGCGCAAGAGGACCTGGCGGATGCGCAGATCGCACAGGCTGAGGCCGCGCTGGCGCTGGCGAGGGCCACGCTGGCCCAGGCCGAGCTGACCGCGCCCTTTGCGGGAACGATCACGGCAGTGGCGCTCGAACTCGGTGAAGTGGCCGCGCCCGGCGTGCCGGTGGTGGTCGTGGCAGATCTCACGAGCTGGCGGGTCGAGACGCTCGATCTGAGCGAGGAAGACGTGCTCGCCCTGCGTGTGGGCCAACGCGTCGAGGTGCGGCTCCCTGCGCTCGAGGACGAGGTATTTCGTGGTCGGATCGCGCGGATCGATCTTGGCGCATCGCAGTATCAGGGCAACGTCACCTACAACGTACAGATCGACCTCGATGCCGCCGATGCGCCGCTGAGCTGGGGCATGACGGCCTTTGTCGATGTCGACCCGGCGCAGGCGTTGGCGCCGGGTGAGGCGCTTGGTGCCGCGCCGACTGCTTCGCAGCGCCCGGCCATGGCTACGTCGACGCCAGTCGCTGGCCGGCCCACAGCGACTGCGCAGCCAACTGCCACGTCGACCCAGCCACCCTCCACCGCAACGGAGCGCCCGGCGACGTCCACGCCGCGCAGCACGATGACCCCGACCCAGCGCGTGCACGTGGTCGCGCGTGGCGAGAACCTTTCGCGGATCGCCGAGCAATACGAGGTGACCGTCAACGCGATCCTTCAGGCCAACGGCCTGACCTCGACCACGATCGTCACCGGACAGCGCCTGATCATCCCGTGAGGCTGGGCGGCCCCCGGCGCCGAGCTTGCCGAGGGGGAGACGACTGACGTCGTCACTACACGATTAATGGGTAAGTGCTCCTCCGACGAGGGGGTAACACGGCAGTTTCTCGGAGGGTCAACGGTTTTTAGTCGTGTAGTGACGACGTCAGTCGTCAGGGCGGTGGCGCATTGGGGCATAGGCCTTGTCCGGCGCCTCGGGCCTGTGTACGCCGGCGGTTCACTTCGCCAGGAATCTCAGATCGCGGATAATGGCGTTCGTATGCCGTACTCTGGCCGAAACCTGACACCGCAAGAGCGCCTAGAAATCATCCGCCTTCGACGAGATCGCGGCTTCCCCCTTCATGCGCCGCCGCATCCGATCCGCGACTCCGGCGCATACCTCATCACAGCGGCAAACTACCTGCATCAGACCCTCATGGCGTTGCCCGAACGACGCTCGGATTTCGAAGCCCGGCTTTGCGAGGGCCTGACCGACGCTGGGGTGGTTTTGCATGCCTGGGTCGTTCTTCCAAATCACTATCATGTCTTGATTGAGGTCTCTCGATTTGAGACGCTTGCGCCGGTATTCAAGCGACTCCATGGCGGCACGAGCTTCGAGTGGAACCGGGCCGAAGGCACGCCAGGAAGGCGCGTCTGGTACAGGTATCACGATCGCAAGATCCGCAGCGAAGCACACTTCATGCAGGCGCTGAACTATATCCATGTGAATCCAATCAAACACGGCTACGCGAGGCAAGCCGCTGCGTGGCCGTGGTCGAGCCTGGCAGCCTATCGTGACCTGGAAGGTGCAGAGTGGCTCGCCGACCAGTGGCGGCTGTTTCGGCCTGATGAGGATTTTGGGGCCGGCTGGGACGTCGAGCGCGCGCTCTAATACGGGCCGAGGGGGAGACGACTGACGTCGTCACTACACGACTAAAGGGCAAGTGCTCGTCCGACGAGGGGGTAACGCGGCTGGTTTTCGGGGGGTCAACGGTCTTTTTGATCGTGTAGTGACGACGTCAGTCGTCAGGGCGGCGGTGTATTGGGGCATAGGCCTTGCCTTGCGCCTCGGGCCTGGGCACGCCTGAGGTTCACCGAGCAGGTGCTCGACAGCCCCCCGGCGCTGAGCGGGCCGGCCACTCATCCGCCGCTCTCCTCAGGCTGAGCAAATTCTTAGCTGCGTCGTCTAGGCTTGGCACGACGAAAGCGAGAGTATGCGACAATGGATATGCAGCTGATCGACGACTCCACGATCCCGCCCAGGCCAACGATGACCACGATTTTGATCGCTGACGACGACCCCAAGATCGTCGACATGCTCCGACGCACCCTGACGTACGAGGGCTACAAAGTGGTCACCGCCGCCGACGGCTACGAGGCGCTGGTACAGGCGCAGAACGCGCGTCCCGATGTGATCGTGCTCGATTGGCTGATGCCCGGGCTGCAGGGCGTCGAGGTCGCACGGCGACTGCACGCCGCAAGTGCGGCGCGTGGCCCCGCGATCCTCATGCTCACCGCCAAAGACGCGATCGAGGATCGCGTCGCCGGGCTCGATAGCGGCGCAGACGATTACCTCGTCAAGCCCTTCGACTTCCGCGAGCTGGAAGCCCGTGT
>DKKP01000403.1 GCA_002455335.1 Anaerolineales bacterium UBA6663
GATGGTGGATCGGCGAGCGCGCCAGGTACAGATCACGAGCGGCAGGGTAGGGGCCGACCAGCCGGTCCAGGTAGCGCGCCTCGAACTTGTGGGTATCGGTGGCCAGCGTTTCCAGGTCGCCGATGCCGTAGAGGCTGGCGCCACAGGCAAAGCTGTCGTGGAAGGTGAGGGCGCTGAGCGTGGTGAAACCGCCGGCGCTGCCGCCGCGGATGATCAGCCGCTGGCCGTCGACCTGGCCACGCTGCACCAGGAACTGTGCGCCGTGGATGCAGTCCATCACGTCGACCACGCCCCACTGGCCGTTGAGCTGCTCCTGAAAAGCGCGGCCATAGCCTGTGCCGCCGCGGTGATTGACAGCCGCATAACCCCAGCCGCGCGTCGCGAAGTACTGGGCTTGCGCATCCCAGCGCAATGGGCTCTCAGAGGTCGGTCCGCCGTGGACGGCCACGATCAGCGGAGCCGGCCCCTCGACGCCGACCGCCGGATGGTAGACAAGCGTCGCTTCGCCATCAGCCGTAGCGAATGTCAGCAGCTCAGGCTGTGCCAACGACGCGCGATCGAGCACGCCGACCGCGCTCGAAGCGCGGGGCACGCTGACGCGGTTGATCGTGTCGCGGCCGTTGGGCTCGAGCGTGACGACGACGGCGGGCTGTTGCGGTCCGGCCGCCACGACCGCCAGCGCCCCACCCCGGCCGACCGTCAGCGCGGCCAACTCGGTGAAGGGCGTCTCGATCGCCGTAACCTGTCGACTTGGCCAGCTGATCTGCAACAGCGTATCCTGACCGCGATGACGGCGCACCGCATACAGGCTTTGCCCATCCGGCGCCCAGAGCGCGCGCGCACCGCCCGGCACCCAATCGGGTCCACCGATCTCGCCGTCGCCCGTGTCGATCTTGGACGGGCTCGCCCCATCGGCCTCTGAGACCCACAACGATCGCCAGCCCGTCTCATCGCTAAGGTACGCCAGGAATTTGCCGCCCGGGCTGTACTGCGGGTTTGAGAGCGCAGCGCCGGGCCGCGAAACCGTGACGCTTGTGGTCGGCAAGAGTTGATAACTGCCGGCGGCACGCGCCGTCGGCTTGGCGAAGGTCGCCAGCACAAGCCGCGAAGCGTCCCAGGGCATGTCGGCCATATCCCATTCCATCCACGCGATCCGCCGACCGTCGCCTGCAAAACTCGGGTTGAAGGCGTACCACGGGTCGCTTGAGAGCTTGACCGGCAGAGTCTTGCCGCGGATGTCGACAAGCAGAACGTTGCAGCGCTCACCGCTCTCGGCCAGGAAGGCCACGTACTGGCCGCAGGGCGAGATGGTCGGCGCTGCCACACCCGGGTACTCGGGCGTCAGCGTCCATTGTGCGCCGGAGCGCAGGTCGAGCCCGACCAGCGTCCCGCCTTTGGCCGCGTACACAAGCGTATCGCCTTGCACGGCGAACAACCCCGCTCCGTAACCGACCGACCCCGCCGGTGTTGGCTCGGCCGTGACGGTCTCGACCAGGCCTGTCGCCAGGGTCTGGCGCACGAGGCTGCGGCGGCCGTCGACAGCGCGCGCATAGAAGAGTTGGTCGGCGCGGTCGCCAAACGCGGGCTCTGAGAGTGAGTGGCTGAGGACAACGCGTTGAATCGGAAGAGACATCGTAGTCACCATCGTCGATAGGGGGAGTAGAGCGACGGATCAGCCCGTCGGCTCGCGCGGAAGGGCAATGCGCCGATCAGCCCGGCGAGGAAGCCGCCGAGGTGCGCCATATAAGCCACGCCTCCGCCGCCCGCCGCGCCAAGCTGACCGACACCGCCGAAAAGCTGGAGCACAAACCACAAGCCGATCACGATGACGGCCGGCACCGGGATCGTGCGGAAACCGAACAACACAAGCACCCGCTGCTGCGGGAAGAGCACGAGATACGCGCCAAGCACGCCGGCGATCGCGCCCGAGGCGCCCAACATCGGGATACTCGACCCCGGGTCCACGAGCACCTGCGCGGCCGTGGCCGCCACGCCGCAGAATAAGTAGAACCCGACGAACAGCCAGTGATCGAGTCTGTCCTCGACATTGTCGCCGAAGATCCAGAGATAGAGCATATTGCCGCCAATGTGGGCAAGCCCGGCGTGCATGAACATGGCCGAGAAGATCGTGACCCATTGGGTCAGAGGGTCATTCAACAGCCGACGCGGCACCACAGACCAATCGATCGTGAAGCCGTCGCCGAACGACAGCTGACCGAGAAAGATCAGCACGTTCACGGCGATGAACACCACAGTGACCAGCGGCGCGCGGCGTCGTGTGCGGTTGTCGTCTCCGATGGGTAGCATACCGGTATTGTACGGCACGCCCGGGCACGCCCCCGGATGGCGTGCAAGCACGCATTGTCTGGGAGGGGATAATGCCCGTACGTCTGTCGGATAGGGTGAAACCCGGGGCTGCGCCGTTCGTACTATGATTGACGTTTGGCGCAAACGCCTCTGAGCCCGGTTTGGCGGGTCCTCATAGTTATCGAAGAGGAAAAAGAATGGAATTCGTATGGATCGGGGCGGGGGTCCTGATCGCGATCGTGTTTTTGGTCTTGCTTTCAGGAATCCGCTATATCCCCAACAATCGCATCGGCATCGTGGAGCGGCACTTCGGGCTCCGTGGCTCGGTCAAGAGCGGCTTCATCGCCATGAATGGCGAGGCCGGCTTCCAACCGCAGGTGTTGCGCGGCGGCCTGCACTACCTCATGCCGATCCAACACACTGTACACATCGTGCCCCTTGTGACGATCACCCAGGGCAAGATCGGTTACATCTTCTCGCGCGACGGCGCGCCGCTCGCGCCAGACCAGACCCTCGCAGCGAATGTGACGGTCAACGACTTCCAGGACGTCACGGCCTTTATCAAGAACGGTGGTCAGCGCGGACCGCAGCGACGTGTGTTGCGTGAGGGCACGTACGCCATCAACCTGATGCAGTTCGTGGTGATCACCGAAGAGAAGGTCTATAGCTCTCCGCTGAGCCGCGACGACGCGCAGGTGATCCAACGCATGGCCGAGGTGATCGGTGAGCGCAAGGGCTTCCGACCGGTGGTGATCAAAGACACCGACGACCTGGTCGGCATCGTCACGGTCCACGATGGGCCGTCGCTGCCGCAGGGCGAGATTATCGCGCCGATCGTGGGCGAAAATGTCGCCGCGACCGATACCTTCCACAACAACTTCCAGAACCCCGACCACTTCCTGGCGGCCGGCGGCTTCCGTGGGCGTCAACTGCAGGTGCTTGTGGAGGGCACGTACTACGTCAACCGGCTGTTCGCCACCGTGGAGATGATCCCCAAGACCACCATCGACGTCGGCATGGTGGGCGTTGTGGTGTCGTACACGGGCACGGCCGGAGCGGATCAATCAGGCACCGAGTACCGCCACGGCGAACTGGTCGAACGCGGCCGGCGCGGTGTGTGGAGCGAGCCGCTGCTGCCGGGCAAGTACGCGTTCAACACGTACGCCGGCAAGGTGCTGCCCGTCCCGACGACCAACATCATCCTCAAGTGGATCCGCAGCGACGTCGGCGCGCACCGGCTCGACGAGAACCTCTCGGAGGTCTCGCTGATCACAAAGGACGCGTTCGAGCCCTCGCTGCCGCTCTCGGTGGTCATTCATATCGACTATCAGAAGGCGCCGCTCGTGATCCAGCGCTTCGGCGACGTCAAGCGGCTGGTCGAGCAGACGCTCGACCCGATGGTCTCGGCGTACTTCAAGAACGTCGGCCAGACGCGCACCTTGATCCAACTGCTGCAGGAACGCAGCCAGATCCAGGCGCAGGCCGGCGAAGAGATGCGCGAGAAGTTCATGCACTACAACCTGCAGCTCGAGGAAGTGCTGATCGGCACGCCCTCGTCGGCTGCCGGTGACAAGGCGATCGAGACGATCCTGGCGCAGCTCCGCCAGCGTCAGATCGCGGTCGAGCAGATCGAGACCTACACGCGGCAGCAGACCGCGGCGACCAAGGAGCGCGAGCTGCGGGAGGCCGAGGCGCGCGCCCAACAGCAGCGCAATATCACCGAGTCGGAGCTAAGCATCACGGTGCAAAGCAACCAGGGCAAGGCCGAGTACCAGCGCGCGCTGCAGCAGGCGGCCCAGATCCGGGCGCTCGCCGAGGCCGAGGCTGAGAAGGTCGCGCGCGTGGGTATCGCCCAGGCGCTGGCGACCGAGGAGCAGGTGCGCGCTTACGGCGGGCCGCAGTTCCAGGTCACACAGACCGTGATGAGCCGCTTTGCGGACGCCATCCAGCAGTCGCGCGTCGATGTGGTCCCGCGGGTCATCGTGGGCGGCGGTGCCGGCGGCCCGGGCGGCGGCACAGGCAGCGTGATGGAAGGGTTGCTGACTCTGCTGCTCTCTGAGAAGCTTGGCGTCAACTTGCAAAACGAGGCGGCGGTGCAGCGCTCGGCCGAGGCCGAGGCGCTCCGCGCCCAGATCCGGCAGAACCTGACGCGGCCCGAGACCGGGTCTCAGACCGGAGGCGACGGACAACCGTCAACGGCCGCGAACTGAGATGCTCGGCGACGAACGACGAAGGACGACGGCGCGGGCTGCGCCGTCGTCCTTCGTCGTTCAGCCTGCGTCATTCTACGCTCGGCCGTTCGTGATCGGCTCAGTGCCCGGCCTCTTGCGACGATCGCTGGACGGGCGTATCGCGTCGCGCGACAGCGGCCGCGACGAGCGCGCGGAAGAGCGGATGCGGGCGGTTCGGGCGCGACAGGAATTCGGGGTGGAACTGTGTGCCGACCATGAAGGGATGGTCCTTCAGCTCTGCGATCTCGACGAGCCGCCCATCGGGCGAGAGCCCCGAGAACTGCACGCCGTTGGTCTCAAAGGCCTGGCGATAGGCGTTGTTGAACTCCCAGCGATGGCGATGGCGCTCGCGCAGCGTGACGCCGTCGGGAAGGTCGTAAGCCTCGTCGGCTTTCGAGTCTGACGTCAGTGTGCACGGATAGAGGCCGAGCCGCATCGTCCCGCCCATGTCGGCGATCGACTTCTGATCGTGCATCAGATCGATGATCGGGTACTTGGTCGCGGCGTCGAACTCGGTCGAGTTGGCCTCGTCGCTGTTGAAGACATGCCGGCCGAACTCGATGCACATCACCTGCATGCCCAGGCAAAGCCCCAGATAGGGAACCTGCCCTTCGCGCGCATAGCGGGCGGCCGCGATCTTGCCCTCGATGCCGCGGGCGCCAAACCCGCCCGGCACGACCACGCCGTCGCAGGTGCGCACCTGATCCCAGCCGCGGCCCTTCTCGAGGTCGGCCGAGTGGATCCATTCGATCTCGAGCTCCTGGCCAAGCGCCAGCGCCGCGTGCTTGAGCGCCTCGCGCACGCTCATGTACGCGTCGTGAAGCTCGATGTACTTGCCGATGATTCCGATGCGGACGCGCGGCTTGTCGCGCCGCACCTCGGCCGCCAGCTTCTCCCACTCGCGCCAATCGGGCTCGCGCCGCGCCTGCAGCCCGAGCTTGCTCATCACGATCTCGGCCATCTTGACCTTCTCGAGCAGCAGCGGCACTTCGTAGAGCACGTTTGTGGTGACCAGCGGGATCACGGCGCGTTCCTCGACGTCGCAGAACAGCGCGATCTTCTGACACAGGTCGTCGCTGACCGGATAGTCGCTGCGCGCCACGATCACGTCGGGGCTGATACCGAGCGAACGCAGCTCGCGCACCGAGTGCTGGGTCGGTTTGGTCTTGAGCTCGCCCGTGGCGCCGATATACGGCAGCCAGGTGACGTGCAGGAAGAGGCTGTCGTCACGGCCGACGTCGGTGCGCATCTGACGCATGGCTTCGAGGAAGGGCTGCGACTCGATGTCGCCGACCGTGCCGCCGACCTCGATCAGCACCACGTCGGCGCCGCTGTTCCTGGCCACGATCTTCATCCGGCGCTTGATCTCAGAGGTGATGTGCGGGATCACCTGGATCGTGCCGCCGAGGAAGTCGCCGTGGCGCTCCTTGCCGATCACGTCTGAATAGATCTGGCCCGTCGTGACGTTACAGTCGCGGCTCAGGCTGATATCGATGAAGCGCTCATAGTGGCCGAGGTCGAGGTCGGTNNGTGCCCGGATCGACGTTGATGTATGGGTCGAGCTTCTGCACCGACACCGAGAACCCGCGCTCCTTCAGACAGCGCCCGAGCGCAGCCGCCGTCACGCCTTTGCCGACTGAGCTCACCACGCCGCCCGTAATAAAGATGTACTTCGTCATCGCCCTTCCTCCTCAAACGCCCAAAAGACTGTTGTCGTAGTTCCAAACGCTCGATCCGATCACCGCTGCGTCGCAAGGTAGTTCGCGAGCGGGATCAGCAACGTGTGAATATCGAACGGCCCCCAACCGTCGGGCCCACCCTCCGGATACCCGGTGGTAAAGATCGCGGCCCCGATCACGTAGCCGTCCTGGCGCATCTGCTGGTCGTACCAGGTCAACTCTTTGAGATAAGCCTCGGACGCATTGCCTCCGTGTTGGTTGGCGACCCAAAACCCCTCGAGCTCCTTCCAGGCTGCGCTATCTCCTGGGTCTGGACAGCCGGCCGGCACCTGGGTCCGATCCATGCCAAGCTCGCTGATGATCAACTTGAGGTTGCCCAGGCCACGCGGCTTGAGATAGCCCTCGTACCACAGTCGATAGCGGAGCGTCAGCGGACCGGCCTCGACGTTGACCGCCGGCGCGCCAGGGATGATCCCGGCAGTGCCCGGCGCCGAAATGCCGCAGGTCAGATACGGACGGTTGTACTCGTGAAGGTGCCAGATCCCGCCGCAGCGGGCGGCAGCCTGCAAGGCCGGCAAGAAGGCCTCGAGGTCCGCATAGTTGCGTGGCCAGCCTGTGGCGAACCCGCCCACCGCCGCGCGAAAACCGTATTGCTGCATCAAGCACGCGCGAGCCGCCTCGAACTGGCCATACCAGGCGAGCCGCGAGAGCTCGTTCTCGCCATAGCCGAACTCGTTCCAGCTCTCCCAATAATCGATCCCGGGGTTGTTCTGGTACTCGCCCAGATGACCGAGCACGTAGTTCTGCGCGGCGACTTCGGGGCTGACGCCTTCGTCGATCCAACTCTCCTGATTGGCCTCGACGACGCGCGCCATCGTCACGGTGGAAGGCGAGGCTGCCTTGACCTCGGCCATCCATCCATAGCTCCCCGCCCCTTTGACCACAGCCGGTTTGACGCGCCGGATCAACTCGAAGACATACGGGTCGTTTGTGCCGATCACGTGTAGGCCGAGTTTGCTGGCGCTCGGCCCGTCGATGGCCTCGGGCCAGGGCGGCGTCGGCGTGGGTGTGGGCTGGGGAGTCGGCTCGGGCGTCGATGTGATCGCCGGGCCTGTCGAGGTCGGTGTCGGCGACTCTGTGGGGGGCGCAGAGTCCCGATAGATCCCGGGCATGTAGTTCGGCGGCACAGGCGTGGCCGAAGGCGTGACCGTGACCCGGACATGCGCGCTCTGGGTCAGGCCAGACGGGCCGACCGGATCGGAGGCCCCCGGGGCCGTCGCGGTCAACAGCGGCAGGGGCTGGGGCCGTGCGCACCCGACGAGGACGCCGGCAGCGGCAAGCACCGGCAACCCGCGTCCGATCGCGCGCCGAATGAG
>DKKP01000404.1 GCA_002455335.1 Anaerolineales bacterium UBA6663
GTTTGGCGGCTCGTCCGACCTAGAAGAGCCCCTTGACCTTGCCGCTGACCAGGTCGAGGTCGACGTCAAAGAACGACGGTCGGGTCGACAGACCAGGCATGGTGCGCATCGAGCCCACCAGCGGATACAGGAAGCCGGCGCCGATCGACGCGCGGATATCCCGGATCGGGATGCGGAAGCCGGTCGGCGCGTTCTTGAGGTTCGGGTCGGCCGAGAAACTCAGGTGCGTCTTGGCCATGCAGATCGGCAGATTGGTATAGCCGGCCTGTGTGAACTTCTCGAGCTTGGCCTCGGCCTCGGGCTCGAAGTCGACGCCGTCGGCCCCATAGAACTTGGCGATCGCCTCGATCTTTTCCTTGATCGGGGCATCGATCGGGTACAGGAACCGGAAATCCTTGGGCTGACGCGTGGCCTTGATCACGGCCTCACCCAGCGCCTTCGTGCCCTTGCCGCCATCAGCCCAGTGCGAGCACTTGACGGCGTCTTCGGCGCCGGCCTCGAGCGCGGCCTGGCGGATGATCTCGATCTCGGCCTCGGTGTCGGTCGCAAACGAGTTGACGGCCACCACCACCGGCACGCCGTAGCCGGCTGCATTCTTGATGTGTCGCAGCAGGTTCGGCAGGCCGGCCCGCAGCAGGTCGAGGTTCTCGTCGGTGTAGGCCTTGTCGAGGGGCTTGCCGGGCGTCACCTTCGGCCCGCCACCGTGCATCTTCAGAGCACGCACCGTGGCCACAAGCACCACGCAATCGGGCGTCAGGCCCGAGTAGCGGCACTTGATGTCCATGAACTTTTCCATGCCGATGTCCGCGCCAAAGCCCGACTCGGTGATGACGTAGCCGTCAGGCCCGACCAGCTTGAGCGCGATCTGATCGGCCAGGATCGACGACTGCCCGTGGGCGATATTCGCAAACGGCCCAGCATGCACGAACGCCGGAGTGCCTTCCAGGGTCTGCATCAGGTTCGGCATGATCGCGTCCTTCATCAGGACCGTGATCGCGCCGGCCACGCCGAGGTCTTCGGCCGTGAGCGGCTCACCCGATTTCGAGGACGCAAAGACCATGCGCCCGAAGCGCTCGCGCATGTCCTCGAGCGAGGTCGTCAGGGCCAAGATAGCCATGATCTCGCTTGCGACCGTGATGTCATACCCGGTCGTGCGTGTGCGGCCCTTCTCTTCGGGTCCCTGCCCGACCGTGATCTGGCGCAGCATGCGATCGTTGATGTCGACCACGCGATTCCACTGGATCGTCGCCGGATCGATGTCGAGCCGGAAGAGCTTGCGCTTCTCCTCGGCCGTCAGGTCGTCGGGCTTGGCGGCCGTGATGCCGAGCTTCTTCATCCGGCGGATGTGGCTCTCTGCGAACTTGCGCGAGCCGTCCTTGGCCTTCGGGCAGAACGCGTTGAACAGCTTCTCGTCATCAGGCTGATCGGTCTCGTGGAACATGCGCGCGTCGATCGCGGCGGCCATCAGGTTGTGGCTGGCCGTGATAGCGTGGATGTCTCCGGTCAGATGGAGGTTGAACTCCTCCATCGGGATGACCTGCGAATACCCGCCTCCGGCTGCGCCGCCCTTGATGCCGAAGGTCGGGCCCATGCTGGGCTGGCGGATGCAGGTGAAGACCTTCTTGCCCAGATGAGCGCCAAGGGCCTGCGACAGGCCGACTGTCGTCGTGGTCTTGCCCTCGCCGAGCGGTGTGGGCGTGATGGCCGTCACGTCGATGTATTTGCCGCTCTTGGCTCGTGCCAGGCGCTTGAGCACCGTGAGCTTGACCTTGGCCTTGTCGGTGCCGTAAGCCACGAGCTCGCTGGCCTTGAGCCCGGCTTCCTCGGCGATCAACGCGATCGGCTTGAGCTTTGCAGCCTGCGCAATGTCGATATCGCTCGGCACAGGCCGAACCAGCTTCAGCTTCGTCGGTTTGAACGCAGGCGCAGCCGCCTTTGTTGCGGTTGGCTTGGCGGCCGGGCGTTTCGCGGCGCGGCGAACACCCTTGGGTTTGCGAGCGGATGGCATGAAGGATCCTCCCCACAACGCCGCGGTGCGGATCATCGCGGCGGTATTCAACTCAGACTAGCCGCCGCGTCGAGCAGCCCGACGCGCCTCGCGCGCCGCCCGCTCGGCCTCGACATCGCGCCCGCCCTCGGGCTTCGCCGCCGCCACCGCAGGCGCTGCCGGGGCCTCTGCGGCTTGCAGCGCCCGGGCATACTTCAGCCAGTTGGCGCAGTTCTCATCATGACCCATCAGCGCGTCGCCTGCCATGATCATGGTCTTGATCTCGGCATCGAGCGGGTTGGTGATCGCGCACGACATCCCGGCCGCGATCGCCATCGCCACAAACGCGCCGTTTAGCTGCGGCCTGCCCGGCAGGCCAAACGAGATGTTCGAGGCGCCGCAGCAGGTGTTGACGCCAAGCTCCTCACGGCACCGACGCACGATCGTGAACACCGATTGCCCGGCAGTGCGGACCGCCCCGATCGGCATCGCGAGCGGGTCGATCAACACGTCCTCGCGCGGGATCCCGAAGGATTCAGCGCGGTCGACGATTTTCTTAGCGATAGCAAATCGAACAGCCGGATCTTCTGAGATGCCTGTCTCGTCGTTCGAGATCCCAATCACAGCGCACCTGTACTTCGCGACAAGCGGCAAGACGGCCTCGAGCCGCTCATCCTCGCCGGTCACCGAGTTCAGCAGCGGCTTGCCCTGATAGGCTGCCAGGCCGCTCTCAAGCGCCTTGATGACCGACGAATCGATACACAGCGGCACATCCGTGATCGACTGCACGATTCGGATCGCCTCGGCCAAGATCGCGGGCTCATCGGCCAGCGGGATCCCCGCATTGACGTCAAGCACGACGGCGCCGGCCGCAACCTGGGCCAACGCGTCCTTGCGCACTCTGTCATAGTTGCCCGCAGCCATCTCGGCTGCCAGGAGTTTGCGTCCGGTGGGGTTGATGCGTTCGCCGATGACCACAAACGGGTGATCCGGACCAATTCGCACGGATTTCGTCGCAGATGTCAGGACGGTTTCCATAGGGAAGATAATAATCGATGGTGGTGGGGTGTCAGGTGACAGGTGTCAGGTGTCAGGCGTCACAGTACGCCCTTTAGGTTGGGACTTTTGGGGGGATCTCGGTTTTCGGCCCCGATTCCAGCCCCGATGGACGTCGGTGCACGGCTGGTGTCAGGCATTTTCATGGCCCGAGTTGGCAATCAGGTTTCGAAGACGGTCGTCCGAATAGGCGGCTTCGATCTCGGCGATCGCGATGGCAGCAACGGCCATCGGGTCGCCCTCCCACTCCCCGCCCTCGACTGTACGCCACTCGGCCAGGTAGTCGTCGGTGCCGATCAGGCCGGCGCGCATTGCGGCGGCATCGATCGCCTCCTGGAAGCGGTGACCGCACAGGGCCGAGCCGCGCTCCCGCCCCGCCCGCGTCTTGACCTGCGCCGGGATGTCACGCCAGTACACGACTTGGACTGTAGTCATTTTGACCTCTCGTGGGATAGAAACCATTAAGGTCGATTCACCCGTTCTTGCAGGGTGGCTCCCTCGACTGTATGGGATCGATCGACGCCCGCTGTCACTGCTCGAGCAACAGCTCGGCAAGTCGCTGCTCGAGCGCCCCATAGCCCGTCGGGCGGATCTCCAGCGGAAGGCCGATTTGGGCCGCACACCAGGCCGCCCTCTCCCACAGCGCGGCATCTTCGGTCTGGGCAAGATACACGCAACGGGTATAGCTGCCGAAATAGTCGGCGCGCAACTCAGGGAAACGGTCAAGCCCGAGGCCTTCGATCACCAGATGGTCAAACGAACGCACAAGGTAGTCGGTGAGAAAAAAAGTGCCGAGTTGTTCGGCCATGAGACTGGCGAAGCCTTCTGCGCCGGCGTACATCTCATAGCAATGAGGGCCACTGACTCGCTCGACGCCTTCAGCTGCCAGCGCACGATCCAGATGCCCGCCCGTGCCACAATCGCCATAAACCACGATCACACGCTCGTAGGTGATGCGCGCCTCCTGGATGCGTCGTCGCACCGCTTCAGGGATCCGCCCGGGCGTGTTGTGCAGAAGGGCCGGCACGCCCAATACCGCAACGGCCCAGCCGTTGCGGTCACGCAGGGTCAGCACCTCGCGCGCCAGAGCTCCGCAGACGATGAGCGCGTTGCGCATCGGCTGTGCTACGACTCCCGCGCCCGCCGGGCCGCGCGCCGAGCGGCGCGATCATCGACACGTGCGGCAACTGTGTCATCGACCGCGGCGGTGGCCTGCACAACCGGCGTCGTTGTTACGGCGGCGCCGGCCGGGTTTGCGCGCAGCGCCGCTGCCATGGCCGCGATATGCGCCGGCGAGCTTCCACAACAAGCGCCGATGATACCGGCGCCCGCTGCGCGCACCTGCAACGCGTAAGCGGCCATTTCTTCCGGGGTGGCGTCGTAATGGGCTTTGCCACCCACGAGGCGCGGCATGCCCGCGTTCGATTTGGCCACGATCGGCACGGACGGACCGGTCGCCAGCATGCGCTGCACAGCTGCAAACAACTCGTCGGTGCCATTGCCGCAATTGGCGCCGACAGCCGCTGCGCCAAGCTCGGTCATCGCCGCAAGCGCCTGCTCGGGCGTGACGCCCATCATCGTCCGGCCATGCGTGTCGAACGAGAGCGTAGTAACCACGGGGATGTCCGCAGAGACACGGCGCACGCCCGCAAAGGCCGCCCGAATCTCGTCCAGCGACGACATCGTCTCGATCCAGATCAGGTCGGCGCCAGCCTCGATCAGGGCTCGGGCCTGCTCTTCAAAACCCTCGACAGCCGCCTCAAAGGTCAGGGCCCCTAATGGCTCGAGGATCTCGCCACTCGGTCCGATATCGCCTCCCAGAAGGACATCGTCACGCCCGGAGTCGATGATCTCGGCGCGCAAGAGCTCCACCGCCGCCCGATTGAGCTCGGCGACCTGGCCCTCGAGCTTGTGCAGAGCCAGACGGAAGCGCGTCCCGCCAAAGGAGTTGCTCAACACGATATTGGCGCCGGCATCGATGTATTGACGCTGGATCGCACGAACCTTCTCGGGGTTCGAGAGGTTCCAGCTCTCGGGCGCCTCGCCGTGCTGCAGCCCGGATTGAAACAGCATGGTGCCCATCGCGCCATCGGCCATCAACGGGCCGCCGCGCCGCAACAGGTCGTGGAACTTGCTCATGCCGTCACTCCCCTCGTCGAATAGCGATCAGCTTCTTGGCGGTCTCGACAGCCACAGCCGCGTCTCGACAATACGCATCGGCCTCGATCTCCTCGGCGAACGCCGCATTGAGCGGCGCGCCGCCGACGAGCACGATCAGGTTGTCGCGCAGCCCTTCGGCCTTGAAGCGCTTGATGATCGTATCCATGTACGGCATCGTGGTCGTCAGCAGCGCCGACATCCCAAGGATCTCGGGCTGATGCTCGCGGTAAGCCTCGAGGAACTTCTCGGCATCGCAGTTGATGCCGAGGTTGACGACCTTGAAACCTGCGCCCTCCATCATCATCGCCACCAGGTTCTTGCCGATGTCGTGGATATCGCCCTTAACTGTGCCGATGATCATCGTGCCGATCTGTTTAGCGCCTGTGTTGGCCAGAAGCGGGCGCAGGATCTCCATGCCAGCCTTCATGGCCTTGGCCGCCATCAGCACCTCGGGCACGAACAGAATGCCGTCGCGGAAGTCGACACCGACGATGTCCATGCCGCTGACGAGCGCCCGGTTCATCACCTCGGCAGGCGAAAGCCCTCGGCTCAACAACTCGCGCGTCCCACCCTCTATCCCGTCGACGATCCCATCGTATAGATCGTCGTGCATGTTCTGGATCAACTCATCGGTCGGGATTCCGCTCAAATCTTCGCTCATGTCGGCGTATGCTCCGTAGATCGGCGTCCGGCGACGGCCCGCGCCGTTAGTATGACAACACTACAGTTTACCGTGAGATCGCCCAACCGTGCAAAACGGCGCGACAGCGCACTAAGGTCATCCGGCGATGTTAGCCGCGGGCGCGCCGACGGGCGCTGCGGCGCTCGGTCGGAACCGGCGTGGGCACAGGCAGAATCCCGGTGAGATGCGGAAATGCGTCAGTGGCGTGCGGGATAGCGATCGCGCCCACGAACTCAGCCTGGAAACTCGGGTTGACTGCGGTCTGGACATGCCGATTCTCACGCGCGAGCCGGGCCGCTTCACGGCGCGCCTCGCGGTTGAGCAGTGCGATTCGCGCGCCGTCGCCTGCGGCGTTGCCGACCGCGACCACGCGCTCAAGCGCACAATCCGGGATCAGCCCAAGCACCATCGCATGCCGTGGATCGATATAGCTGCCGAAAGCGCCGGCCAGCACGATCCGGTCGACGGCAGTGACCCCGCGCTCCTGCATCAGCAGCTTGACGCCGGCGTACAGCGCGGCCTTTCCAAGTTGGATCGCGCGGATGTCGGACTGTGTCACAGTGATGGGCTGCCCCGTGGCTGAGTCCTCGGCCTCCGTGAGCACATAGGCGCCAGTGCGACCGGTGTAGCGGATCCGAGGCGATCGCGCCGCTGCGGCTTCACTGAAGAGCCCGTCCGCTGTGATGGCGCCGGCGAGAAAGAGTTCGGCGACGGCCTCGATGATCCCACTGCCGCAAATCCCGGTGGCTTGTTCCGCGGCCCCGCCCGGGCCGATCCAATCGGGATGGCCGATGACCTTCCAGCGCGGCTCAAGCGTGTCGGGGTCGATCCGCACTCGCTCGATCGCGCCGGGCGCAGCACGCTGCCCGTGCGTGATCTGCGCGCCCTCGAAAGCCGGCCCGGTCGGGCTCGAGCAGCACAGCACGCCGCCACGATCGCCAAGCACGATCTCGGCGTTTGTGCCAACGTCGACGATCAGCATCAGTTCGTCGCTGGCGTGAGGCGCCTCGGCAAGCTGAACGGCGACGTTATCGGCGCCCACATGGCCTGCGATACAGGGCAACACATGCAGACGCGCCGCCGGGTTCAACTTCAGCCCGAGGTCGCGGGCCTTGAGGTCCAGCGGCTCGCTGACGGCCAGGGCAAAGGGAGCCCCGCCCAACTCGACCGGGCTCAGGCCGAGAAGCAGGTGGTGCATGACTGTGTTGCCGACGAGCACGACATCGGCGATGTCTTCGCGCGCGATCCCGGCCGAGGCCGCGGCCTGCTCGGCGAGGCTCTGCAGCGTTTCGATCACGGCACGATGCATCTTCTCGGTGCCATCCGGGTGCATCATCACATAGCTCACGCGGCTCATCAGATCTTCGCCGAAGCGCACCTGGGGGTTCATCGACGACGCAGTCGCGCGAACCGCTCCGGTGCGCAGATCGCACAGGTGCGCCACGATCGTGGTCGACCCGACGTCCACGGCCAGACCGAACGCGCCTTCAACGTATCCCGGCTGCACGCGCAATACTTCACGATCCTGCCAGAGCGTAACGGTCAGCGCGTGACCGCCGGCTGCAAGGGCGGGCTGCAGGATGAGCAGGGCCTGCGGATCGAGGATGAGATCGTGCAAGCCCCATTGCTCCGCCAGAGCCGCCTGCAGGCGCTCCCAATCGCCACCGTGTGACTCAAGCGTCGCCGGGACGACCTCGACATAGACCTGGCGCACAGCCGGTGCGACGTCGATCGCCCGGTCCGTGGCCGCTTTGGCCACGATCTGTTTGCGCGCCTGGCTCTCCTCGGGGACGACGAGCAGTAGATCGCCCTGCACCTCGCAGGCACAGGCTAAACGACGTCCAGGGGCGAGTGCGTGCTTCTCGAAGTACTTGGCTTCGCGGCCGTCTGGTGCGCTCAAGTGATCGGGCGACGAGGTGAGCGCATGCTTCGGGAAACTCCCGGATTCGACAGACACCTGGCATTTTCCACAGGTCTGACGTCCGGCGCAGATCGATTCCAGCTCGACACCCAGTTGCCGGGCGGCTTCGAGCAAGTTGGTGCCCCGCGCCACCTGGCCACGTCGGCCGGCGGGCATCAGGGCAATCGTGCACGAATCGTTGTCGGTTTCAGTCATGCGAAGGATATATCGCTTCCCGATCGGATTTGACAGCCGGCGCTGGCCCCATCCAGGTCATGCGCCTCCCAAACGGCCGCGGTTCAGCCGGAACGCCTTGACGGCCACGTGCAGGTTGAGCCGGGTCGGTGCATCTTTGAGGTCGACGCCCAGGTTTTGTTCGATCTTGTCGATGCGGTAGAGCAACGTGTTTCGGTGCACACCCAGGAGCTCCGAGGCTGCCCCAAGCGCCCCCCCATGATCGAGAAAGGCCTCGAGCGTGGCGACCAACTCACCATGGGTACGCTGATCCTGAAGATCGAGCGCCACAACGCGGTCGAAGAAGGGATTGGCTAGCACGATCGGCTCGGGCAGACGCGCCAGCCAATGCAACACGCCAAGCTCCCAAAAGGCGACCACACGCGGCGTTGGCTCCAGCCTGAGCCCGATCTCGGCGGCCTCGCGCGCTTCGTCGTAGACGGCGCGGGCTCGCCGCACATCCAGCGTTCCCCGGCCGACGCCGATCACGAGCGGTCGACCCGGCCGACGGTAAGCCTCGAGGAGCTTGANNGAGCCACATCAGTGCCGACGCCGTCCTCGTCGCTTTCAAGCATCACGGCCAACCCGGTGTCACGGATCGCCACAAGGCCCCACATCCCGGCCTGCTTGAGCCAACCCTCGATCTGGGCAGCAAGCACGGCTGAACCCCCCTCTTCAGCGGTCTGCCCGATCAGATACAGAAACTGATGCCGTGCGCCGAAGCGGTACCCGAGACGTTGGCCAAGATCCAGCACCGGCCCCTCAGCCATATCGGCCATGCCGCCGCGCAGCAGCTGCGCGAGGAAATCGCCGCGCAGCGCCTGCTGTGCCTCCTGAACAGCGCGCTCCTTGAGGAGCGCGAGTGCGGCAACGGTTGCGGCAGTCTCGACAGCGCGTTCGTCGAGCCGGGCGAGCGGGCGTTCGCCTGAAAGGACCCAGATATAGCCGAAGGGTTCACGGCCGGCGATGATCGGGGCAACGACGCGCTCGAGGCTCAAACCAACCTCGGGCTGCGGCTGCACACGAACCGGACGCATCGCGGTTTGCAGTTCGACGTACAAGCCAAGACGCGTCAGAACCCCAAGCGCATTGGCGGGCGTGCGCCCGCCGAGCTCGGCTTGCTCGAAGAGCGCGTCGGCGGGCCCGCGCCGGGCGGAGGCGAGGAGGTTGTTGCTCGCATCTTCGATCATGACCGAGCGATCGAGGATTCCGGCAAGCGTGCCGGCGAGGGCACCAATGCCACCGCCCTCTAGCACAAGATGGATCAGTCGTTCATGCACCTCATCGACGCGCCGGTCGAGCGCAAATTGCTCATTGAGCAACTCCGCATACAGGCGCTCGAGGATGGTGATGAACCCGACCCGGGAATCGACGGCGATGATCGGCAGGTTTTGCTCGTCGGCCGACTGGCGAATTGCAGGCGGGACCTCGTCGAAGTACCAGCCGGTGGCGAAGACCACACCCGCGACTCCCTGGCGCACGAGCGACGAGACGAATTCGGCCTGAAGCGTGCGGTTGTGGCGCATGCCATAACCGGCCGTCAACAGCAGCAGCCCGTTGGCCCACTCGCCGAAATCCGTCCCGGGGCTATCGACCACCAAAGCGCGCTCGACGACGCGTTCGAGTCCGCTGGCGCCTCCGACGATCTGGGCCGTTTCGAAAACCGGCAACTGAAGCGCTGCCCGCACGGTTAGCATCGTACCCTCCTGACCCGTCTAAGGCGGGCTCGGCTCCGACGCCGAGAGTGTAGCGGGCACGCCGCTCGTGTGCAAGGCCACCGAGCCCGGCCGATCCCGGGAACGGCCGGATATCGCCGGTAGCCGACCGGCCACATAGAAAACGGCCCGCACAGGGCGGGCCGTTTGGGTTTACCCTTCGAACAACGAGCGGCTCAGTGCGTGGGCATGCGCTCCGCGGCATGGCGCAGGATCTTGGCGATGGCCATGCCATAGTCGTAGCCGGCCGCACGACACGATCGGGCGAAGCCGCCCTCCATCGTGATGTCGGGGTTGGCGTTGACGTCGAGCACATACGGCACACCGTTGCGCACCCGCATGTCGACGCGGCCATAATCGCGCATCTTGAGCGCCTTCCAGGTCGCAAGCGCGACACGCTTGATACGTCGTTCGAGCGTCTTCTCGATCGGAGCCGGGCACTGAACCGCGATCAGACGATAGGCGTCCGATTCGGGGTTCCACTTGGCGTCGAACGTGCACAGTCGATCGTGGTAGTCGGCGAAGATCCCGTACTCCATCATGCTCAGCGGCAACACCTCGGCATCGTCACCGTTGCCCCAGACCGAGACGTTGAACTCGGCGCCGTCGATGAAATCTTCGACAAGGGCCGCGCTCTTCCAGGTCTCGACCACGTACTGGATCCGGTCCTTCAGTTGCTGGGCATTGTCGACCACCGAGTCGCGCGAGATGCCGAACGAGCAGTGCTCGGTTGCCGGCTTGACAAGCGCCGGGTAGCGCCGCCAGCCGTTGAGCACCGGACGATCGTAGATCTTGGAGACCGGCGTCGGGATGCGGTGCTGGAGCAGCAAGTCCTTGGTTTGGCCTTTGTCTTGCGACACGCCAAGCGCCCAGGCGTCGGCGCCCGTATAGGCGAAGCCGAGTTCCTCGAGCACCGGCGGCACAGCGTCGTAGGCGTTGGGCGCGCCGTCGAGGCCTTCACACCAGTTGAAGATCACGGTCTCGCGCGGGTCGTATTTCTTGAGCGGGCTTGCGATATCGCGTTTGATCTGAACAATGTCTGCGTCGAGCCCGACCACGCTCAAGCTGCGCTTCATGCGTGTCAGACATTCTTCAGACAGCGCCGTGTCATCGGCTGTCCAATCGCTGAACACGCTGTTGAGGATCACGACCTTGAAATCTTTTACAACGTGAGCGGGGGCAGTAACATCAATGCGACGAGTTGTCTTGATCTTCAGTGCCATCTCCTACCTCATACCGGCCCTCGCATCGCCGTCCACATCTGGCAGGTCGCGCGAGCTTCGGTCCCACATGTAGTCGTATAACGTTGTGGATATTAGCACGATCATTAACAGAGTCAACTTAAAAGTTAAGTAAAAGCATCCATGGTTTGCGATGTGTAACTGGCGATTGCCTCATCGCCATGAAGCAATCGCCAGTCACAAATCACAGATCGCAAATCGCAGATCACAAATACTTGACATACACGCACAGGTCTTCGTCACGCGCATAGAAGTCCGTGATCTGTGTCTGTAGTGTGCAGCCCATGCGCAGATAGAAACGACGCGCCGGCGCATAGGCTTCGCGACTGCTGGTCCAGATGACGATCAGCCAACGCCCTCGCGCGCGCACGGCATCTTCGACCGCGTCGAAAAGCGCCGCGGCCACGCCCCTGCCCTGCGCATGCTGCGCTGTGCAGATCCAGTACAGATCGGTCGCGCCCTGCGAGAGCGCGGTCGGGCCCCAGCAGGCAAAGCCCAGGAGCGTGTCGCCGTCTTTGCAGCTGAGAAAGTTGTAGCCGCTGACGGCCGGATCCTTGAGATAACCCTGGAAGAGTTCGTCGACGGTCAGGACCTCTTCGTCATTGAAGACGCTCACCGATCGCGCAGCTTCGAGGATCGCCGGCAGGTCTTCGGGCAGCGAGGCGTTGACGCTCGGCGCGCTCATGCCGGGGCCGGCCCACCGGCATACGACGTATAAACGCCGGGACGGAGTTGATGGCGATCGATCGCCGCATGAAGGATCATGTTGATCAGCTCGGTATAGCCGATCCCCGCCGCCGCCGCCTCGAGCACAAGGTCACTCAGCCCCGGCGCCAACCCGGGCAGCGGGTTGATCTCGAGGATGTACGGTCGATCGTTGTCGCTCGAATCCAGCCGGAAATCGATCCGCGAGACGTCGTAACAGCCGAGCACACGAAAAACAGCGGCCGTCAACCAGTTGAGCTCCTGCACCTGCTCGGGCCGCAACGGCGCCGGGCAGAGCAACTCGACCTTGTCGGCAAGGTCGGTCTTGAGCGTATTGGTGTAGACGGCTTCGCTCTCGCGATAGGGCTCGAGGTTGACCTCGAGCGGCGGCAGGAAGGTGATGCCGCCGGCACGGATCGCGGCCAGCCCGGCCTCGGAGTAGTCGCGGGTGCGCTCGCCAAAATAGTAGCGATTGGGCAGGCGCCGGCTTGCCGGCCCGGAGAAATTTCCGACCAGGCCAACCGTCACCTCGCGGCCCGAGATGTAGCGCTCGACAAGCGCCGTCTGCTTGTACTTGTCGATCGTGTGGGCCACCCGATCGCGCAGCTCGGCCTCGCTGTTGACGATCGACTGCGCCGTCACCCCCATGCCGGTGCCCTCACGCGCCGGCTTGACGAAGAGCGGGAAGAGCATGTCGTCGTCGAGCGGTTCGTCTGGGCGTTCAAAGGTCTGAAACGCCGGTGTCGGCAACGTGTGCCAGTTGAGCACGCGTTTGGTCATGGGCTTGTCGAGCGCCAACGCCAGGCTGAGCACGCGCGAGCCCGTGTACGGGATGCGCAGCATCTCAAGCAGCGCGGGCACTTGGGCTTCACGCCCGTCGCCAAAGTGGCCCTCGCAGATATTGAAACAGATGTCGGGCTTGTAGTCTATCAGCCTGCCCTGCAGCGCCGAATCGCCCTCAAAGAAGACGGCCTCATGCCCGCCGGCGCGGACCGCCTCCTGCAGCGCGTTGATCGTCTTCTCGGAGTCGAGATCGTCCCAGTAGTCCTCGGTCATTCCTGGGAGGATTGGCGCATTCTTCTTCAGGTTGGCGAGCACCGCCACTTTGAACCCGGCCATATGCGCTCCCTGGGCTGCGGCGGCTAGGCCGCAGCACGAGCCGTCTGGGTTTCGGTCGACACGGGACGCGCAGCGACAAGGCCCAGACGTTTGACGGCGGAGTTGAAGATCGCCTGCAGCATCTGCCGATGCGTCCAGCCCTCGGCCTCGGCGCAGAGCGTCAGATCGCTGATCGAGGTCATCCCCGGCAGCGCATTGATCTCGAGGATCATGGGCTGCAGATTGTTACGGGTGTCGAGCCGAAAGTCGACGCGCGAGACGTCGAGCCCGCCGCAGACCCGAAAGGTCTCGATCGTCAGACGGCGCACCTCGGCCGCGACCGGCTCGGGCAATGGCGCTGGACAGAAGGAGTGATAGTCGTCGGCGAGATCGACCTTGAGTTTGTGCGAATAGAACGGCTCGGTGCCCGGCGGATAGTGGGTGTAGTCGATCTCCGAGATCGGGAAGAAGTGGATGTCTTCGGCCGAGCCATCCGGCCGCAGGTTGCCCACCAACCCACAGGTCACGTCACGGCCCTCGACGTACTCCTCGACAAGCACGCTTTCGCCGTACGCCTGCAGCAGGTATGCGATCTTCTCACGCAACCGACCTTCATCGCGCAACATCGCGTCGCTGCCGATGCCGATGCCGGTGCCCTGGCGGTTGGGCTTGGCGAAGAGCGCCCGCCCGCGCTCCAGACACTCGCGCAGCGGGGCCTCGAGCGGCGCATCGGCCGCGAAGAATTCCTGAAAAGCCGGCGTCGGCAGGCCGTGGTAACGCAGGATGCGCTTGGTCATGGCCTTGTCCAGCGTGAGCGCGAGCGCCATCACCTTGGCGGCCGTATACGGGATCCCCATCATCTCGAGCAGCGCCGGCACCTGCGATTCGCGCGAATCGCCGCGGAAGCCTTCGCAGGTGTTGAAACAGATGTCGACCGGGTTCTCGCGCAATCTGGCGACCAGATCGGGGTTGCCCTCATACGCCACCACGTCATGGCCCAACTCCCGGATGGCCTCGCAGTAGTCGTTGACGTTCTTGGGCGAATCGAGCTCGTCGAGCACATCGGCGGGGACGCCCGCGACGTGAGGCGCATTCTCCTTGAGATTGTAGAGCACAGCCACGCGCAGAGGGCGATGGCTTCCATTCAATGAGAAGAGATGCTGCCCGGTTGTAGAAGGAACTGAAGACGACACGACCACGCTATCCTGACTGAGGCCCACAGGTTTGGTTGACTGGGCCTGATCAGGCGCGATCATACAACGCTTTGCGTTGCACGCCTATAGCGAAATAAACAAAAAGCGATCGTGGACCAGGCCGCGCCCGGGTCCACGATCGCTATCGCATCACGCTTCGCCAGACGGCAGTTGCGCCGGAGGCGCGTTGCTCTCGCCCTCGATCAGATCCGGCGCCGAGCCGATGCCCAGCGGCTTCCACTTGGTCTCGTCGGCGCGCAGGCGATGCATGCCGCCGCCGCGGTTGTGCACGTCGTCGAAGTTCGCCGGCTTGATGAACATCTCCTGGCCCTGCAGCAAACCATGGACGCCTGATTGACCCGGCTCGGGGCGTTGCTCGATCTGAGCCTCGAGCGGCGCGACAGCGTGGGGGTTGTAGTCGTCGGGCTCGGTATAGGTCGTGATATAGCCTTCGTAGTTGCGCAGCACGGCCTTGCCCGGCGCCATCGAGATCAGGTAGTTCGGCATCACCGGGATCTTGCCGCCCCCGCCCGGGCCATCGATGATGTAGGTCGGAACGGCGTAACCCGAGGTATGGCCACGCAAGCCCTCGATGATCTCGATGCCCTTGGCCACCGAGGTCCGGAAGTGCCCAGAGCCCTCGACCAGATCGCACTGGTAAAGGTAGTACGGGCGGACGCGCATCCGCACCAGATCCTGCACGAGTTTGCGCTGGATGTGGACCGAGTCGTTCACGCCGGCCAGGAGCACGCTCTGGTTGCCGAGCGGCACACCCGCACGCGAGAGCTTGTCGCACGCCTGCGCCAGCTCCTCGGTGATCTCGTTCGGATGATTGACGTGGATGTTCATCCAGATCGGGTGGTACTTGCCGAGCATGTCGCAAAGTTCATCGGTCACACGCATCGGCAGGAAGACGGGCACGCGTGAGCCGATCCGCACGATCTCGATATGCGGGATCGCGCGCAGCCGGCTGATGATCTCCTCGAACAGCTTGGGCGCCAGCGTAAGCGGGTCGCCGCCCGAGAGCAGCACGTCACGGACCTGCGGCGTGCGCTCGAGGTAGTCGATCTGGGCCTCGAACTCCTTGCGCGAGAAGGTCTGGGTCGGGTCGCCCACGATGCGCGAGCGCGTGCAATAGCGGCAGTACGACGCGCATTGCGTGGTGACCAGCATCAGCACCCGGTCGGGGTAGCGGTGCACAAGCCCCGGCACTGGCGAGTGCCTGTCCTCGGCCAGCGAATCCTCCATCATCGACTGGAAGGGCACCATCTCGCGGTCAGTCGGGATGACCTGCGCCCGGATCGGGTCATACGGATCTTTGGGGTCGATCAGCGAGGCAAAATACGGCGTGACATCGACCCGGAACAGGCTCTTCGCACCGAGTGCCTTCTTTTCGCTCTCGGTCAACTCGAGCACGTCGGCCAGCTCGCCAAGCGTGTTGAGCCGATGCGACATCTGCCAGCGCCAGTCGAACCACTTCTCGTCGGCGACATCCTTAAAGAAGGGTGCGCGGCGGCCGGGGGCGAACTTCAGATTGGACATAACGACACCTCCTACGGCGATCAGCGGGGATGAAGTGACGGACACGGCTCACGCACGAGCCGGAGGGTCATGATCCTGCCGGTAAAAGCCGGCGATGCCGAGAGTCAGCGCGTCATGTGAGACAGCCACGGTGCCGAAATTGTAGCGAGAAACGCGTGATTGACGACCTTAAAAAGGTCAACTGAGTGAAAGGGATCGAGCCAGAGCCAACCCACTCCGCCGACACTCTTCGTTCAACCCAATGCCCCCCAGACCTCGAGCTTGGTATGTACGCGCCGGATGACGTCGTTGGTGAATTCGGTCGTGCTGGCATGCCCGCCCAGGTCGGGCGTCTTCATGCCCTCGAACACGGCCTCGAAGACCGACTCGTATATCGCGCGCGAGGCCTTGTCGGCAACCGGGAGCTCGAAGTAGGTCAGCAGCGCCGCGCCCGCCAGGATCATGGCCATCGGGTTGGCGATGTTCTTGCCCTGCAGGCTCGGCGCCGTGCCGTGCGGGGCCTCGGCCATGACAGCCCGCACCTTGAGCGTCGCCGGGTCCATGCCCAACACAAGCGACTCAGAGCCCGCGATCGTGCCGAACATCTGCAACACAAGGTCGCTGAGCAGGTCGCCGTCGCGGTTGAGCGACGGGATGACAAGCGCCTCGCCCGAGGTCGTTAGCAACAGCGCCATGGTCGCATCGATCAACTGCGGCTCGTAGGGCACACCCGGATGCCTGTCGTGCGCCGCATCCATCTCCTCTTTGAACATGCCCTCGTACACCGGGCTGACCGTGTACTTCGGCCCGCCAAAGACCTTGGCCCCGATCTTCTGCGCATACTGGAACGCGAACTCGGCCACAGTCCGGCAGGTCGAGCGCGAGATCTTCTCGGTGCGATACGCCCACTCGTCGTCGCCGACCTGCTCGCGCCATTCCTTTGCGCCATAGGCGTCGTCGACGGCCATGCGCACAACGGCGATCGGCGCATGCACGCCGCCGACCGGGCGGATATTGGGGATGCGCCGGCCGGTGCGCAGGATCACCTTGCCGTCGATCTCCTCGCGCAGAATGGCATTCGGCGACCCGACATCGCCCTTGGTCTCGGGCGTGATCGTCGCGGCCTTGAGCCCCAAACCGGTCGCCGCCATCGCGGCCGCCGCCTCACGCACGACGGCGTTCTGCGTCGCACGTCGATTGGCGAGCGAGAGGTCGAAATGCTGAAACGCTGTGGGCACGCGTGTGACCGTTGGATCGAGCACGCGCAGTGCCTCGACCAGGAGTTCTTGACCGGTCTGATCGCCCTCGAGCACTACAACGGTTCGTGTCGTCATCGTCGCTCCTCAGTTACCCACGAAGTCAAAGGTGTTCAAGATGCGCTGAAAGGCATCCAGGTCGCGCTGCGACAGGAGATTGACGGCAACCATCATGAAGACGCCTTCCTCGGTGCTGCGCGAGGCCGCGACCATGATGACAAAGACGTTGTTGCTGCCGCCGCAGTCCTGGTAGATCACATAGCGACCGACGTACTTGGGGTCTTCATACGACTCTCGGCCGACATAGGCGCTGCAGGCCGACGCCAGCTGTGGCTGGGCGCTGTCGAGCGCCGAGTCCAGGCGATCGAGTGCGCCCGCCATGCCACGGTCGCCCAGAAACCACAGCCCAGGGGCTGAGGCATCGTCTGCAAAGCCTTGAAGATCCGACGACGCCAGGATCGATGGGAAAAGACCGGTGTCGAGCTGCTGCGGCCCGGTCAGGCGCTCGGTCCACTCGCCCGGGATGGCGATCCGCAGCGATTGGGTATCGTCGACGACCGTGTCGTAGCGATCGTACGGCGCGGCATCGCCCGGCAGGCCCGCGACCTGGCCGGCCAGTGCGTTCGCAAACGAGTAGGTCGCTTCGAGCTCCCGCCCGTTGATCTGCCCCGCCAGCAGTTCCTGCTGTTCGAGCCGGAGCACTTCGATCGCCAGCACGTCGTCCTGGCCCTGGCTGCGGATGACGTCGCAGTACTCCTCGACAGTCCCGGCCCGGGCCAACGTGATCCCCTCAAGTCGGGTGACGAGGTCGCCCGCGCGCAGCCCGGCGCGATCGGCCGGCGAGCCCGACTTGACCGAGGCAACCCAGATGCCGGCGAGCGAACCGTCATCGGAGACCACGGCCTGACCGTTGATGCCGATCGAGTCGACGTCGACACCCGTGGCCAACTCGGCGATCACGCGCTGCGCGCGGCTGATCGGGATGGCGAAGTTCTGGTCGGTCTGGGCGTTGACGGCGTAGTTGACCGCCACGACCTGCCCCGCCGCGTTGAGCAGCGGCCCACCCGAGTTCCCTGGGTTAATGCGCGCATCGTGCTCGACCGCGACGTCGAGCGAGGCCCAAGACGTGTTGGCCCGGGTCTCGGCCTTCGAGATGATGCCCGAAGTCAGCGTGAACTCGGGGTCGCCCAGCGGGTAGCCAGCCGCCCAGACCTCGGTGCCGGCCGGGAGCGGCCCATCGTAGAGTTCGAGGAAGGGCAGTTCCTGATTCTTTGCATCGATCTGGATCACGGCCAGATCCCAGCACTCCGAAGCGCCCAACAGCCGCGCGCCATAACCGACGCCGTCAAGCCAGACCTCGAGCCGCGCCGCACCGGTGACGACGTGGTTGTTTGTGACGACAAGCCCATCGGGCGAGATCAAGAAGCCCGAGCCCGCGCCGACGACGTTGGCCACAAAACCAACCTGCGGATCAACGAAGGTCCCTTCGGACATGATCTGCACAGTCGCCCGACGCGCGTCAGCCGGCGTATAGGCGACGGCCTCTGTCGGCACGGCCGTCGCCGTGGGCGCCATCGTCGGCGTCGCCGCCGGGCCGGCCAGGCTGCAGGCCAAAGACGCCGAGACCAGGCCGGTCAGGACGATGCCCGGAAGTGCCTTGGATCGCTTCGGCATCGTGTTGCTCCACATTGACTGAAACACGGACGGCGGCGCATGACGCCGCCGTCCGGTGATCGATTGCCTGCCCTGGCCTCAGGGCAAGTTGCCGCCCGTGATGACCATCGACGAGATCGCCGAGTCGAGCAGATCGAAGTCGCTATCCTCGTAGACGTAGCCGACGACGTAGATCAGATACGCGGTCTGATCAGACGACGGTCGCATCGAGAGCACGACGACCTGCGGACCGTCATCACACCCCGAGAACAGGTCGTACTGGCCCTCGAAGTCGCCATAGGTGATGATATCCGAGCGACCCTCATAGCTGCTGCACTGCGGCGTAAAGACGCTGTCGCGATACAGATCCAGGAACTGCACATATCCGCCGAGTTGCGCAAGGTCAGCCGAGACGCCGAACTCCACGCCGGCCAGATAATCCACGTCAAGCGCCTGGATCCGCGCAACCTGATAGGTGCCATCCAGCGCGTAGCTCGAAGTGTCCACCTCCGACCAGATGCCCGGGAGGTCGACCTGCAGCGCGCCGGTATCATCCGCGATGGTGTAGAAACCACCCGGATCGACTGTCTGATTATTTTCCGTGGTGTTCTCCTCGACCTGGCCACCGAACGAGAAGACCTGGGCGAGCTCCCGCCCGTTCAACTGACCCTCGAGGATCTCCTCGGTCGCGAACCGCAGGACGCGGATGGTCAACGTCGAGCCCGAGTCGTGGCTGCGCAGGATGTCGCAGTAGTCAGTCATCACGCCACCACGGCCCACGGAGACGCCCTCCATCTCGATGATGATGTCGCCGCCGGTCAGCCCGGTTTGGTCCGCGGGCGATCCCGACTTGACCGATGACACCCAGATGCCCTCGATGCTGCCGTCGTCCGACATCACGGCCTGGCCGTTGATGCCGATCGAGTCGACGTCGACACCCTCGCTGAGTTGCTGGATGACGTCTTCAGCTTCCTGCAGCTTGATGGCGAAGTTCTGGTCGGTGCTCGAATTACCGGCGTAATTGACGCCGACGACCTGCCCGTCTTCATTGATGAGCGGGCCGCCCGAGTTGCCGGGGTTGATCCGGGCATCATGCTGGACAACCGAGTCGACCGAAGCCCAGTTCGACTCGCCGCCGGCGTTCTCCTTCGAGATGATGCCGCGGGTCAGCGTGAACTCCGGGTCGCCAAGTGGGAAGCCGGCCGAGTACACCTCGGTGCCCACCGGCAGCTTGCCCGTGAAGTACTCCATGTAGGGGAGTTCGTCGCCGTTGGTGTCGATCTCGATCACGGCCAGGTCCCAGCACTCCGAAGCACCCAGCACCTTGGCCCGGTACTCCTCGCCGTTGAGATAGACCTTCAAGCGCGCCGAGCCGGTCACGACGTGGTTGTTGGTCACGGCCAGGCCGTCGGGCGAGATCACGAAGCCCGACCCGACCCAACCCGCGTTGGCCTGGAAGCCTTCCGCCGGCTCAATGAAGCTGCCTTCGGCCACGATCTGGATGGTGGCGTTCTCGGCCTCCTCCCAACTCGTGATCGCGCCGCCAGAATTCGCGGGCTCGGGCGTTGGGTCCGACGAGGTCGACTCGGTCGGCCGGGGCTCATCGGTCGGGTCGTCTCCCCCGCCGCCGACGCCGCAGGCCATCGTGGCCAGCGTCAGGGCGGTAAACGCCGACAGAATCCGGAACGTCGGTTTACTCAGCATGGCGTCTCTCCTGAATGTTCAAAACCCAAAACGGTGTCGATTGTCGAAGCAAACGGGGCCGACTAAAACCCCGGCAGCAGATGTAAGGCCGTTTCGCTGGCCCGCAGCGCAATCCCGGCCAGGAATACGCTCATCGCGAAGTAGTACAGGGCCTCGAGACGCGTATCTCGCCCGCGAGTCGTGGCGTACAGGCCCGGTAGACCGATCACCTGCACCACGCCGTAGAGGTAATGCACCCAGTCGCGCGCCGGGACGCCGCCCTGCAGCCAGAGGCCCACGCCGACGGCGGCCTGGGCCAGATACAGCAACTCCGCAATCACCAAAGCCCCGAAGAACCCGGGCGTCAAGGATTGATTTCGGATGAAGATGAGCAAACTGTAGCCGGCGATGATCAGACTGAAGATCAGGCACGCATTGGCCAGACCGTTGTGGACGGGGTTGAGCATGGGCTCCAATAGGTGAGGAACAGCGCGACGTCCGTGTCGCCGGGCATTGTACCATTGTGACCGCTCTCCCAGCTCCTTCCGAATATCTCAGTTATATCCTTCCCGCCGTCCCAGACACATGGGATTTTCGGCCCAAATTGTCGGGAACTTCAGACCTCGGGCCTGCCTCCGGGGGGCGGCTGGGGGTTTCGCAATCGCCACAGAACCCCCACCGGGTACCCGAGCATTTTCGCCAGGTCGCCCGTGAAAAGGATAATCGGCAGCCAGCCCAGCAGGACGAGCCGCTCGCCAGGGCCACGGCGGCCCCAGACGCGAGAGAGCCTCCTGACTGCGCGCGCCAGGTAGGCCGCCGCCCCTGCCCCGCCAAGCCCCCACCACCCGGGGCTGAGCGCCAGCGCCGCCCAGATGATGAAGGGCAGCGCGATCAGGTACGTGGCATAGCGGATCAGGTGCCGTCGAAGGAACAGATCGGCCTTGCCATCACCCCGCGCATAGCGGTAATACTGACGAAAGAAAGTCTCGAGATCGGGCCGCGGGCGGAAGGATGCGCTGGCACGCGGAGCAAAGGTGAACGGGCCGCGGGAAGCCTGCACCCGCAGGTCGAAGACCAGGTCTTCACAGTAATCGAGCCACTCGGGATAGCCGCCGGCTTCGGCCCATACCGGCCGACAGAAGGCCACACTCCGGCTCGAGGGCAAAAAGGTCTCCGGGCGGATCTCGTCGACATCGGGGAGCGTGGCTGCTCCGAGCGCGGTCTCGAACAGGGTGCGCGGATCCGAGACGAAGAACCCGGCGACGTGTGTGACCGATGGGTCCATAAACGGCGCCACGAGATGCTCGAGCCAATCAGAGGGCAGGCGAACACCGGCATCGGTGACGGCGATCACGTCGCCGGAAGCAGCCGCGATCGCGAGATTTCGGCCACGCGAGATGTTGACTCCAGGCGCCACGATGACGCGCAGCGGCAGATACGCCCGGCTGGCTTCAAGCAACGCCAGTGAGCCGTCGCTCGAGCCGCCATCGACGATGACGACCTCGTCGGCCTGCCGGGTCTGAGCCATCAGAGTCTCGAGCACAGCCGGCAGGCTCGCTGCTTCATTGAGGATCGTCATGACGAGCGAAACACGCATGGGGCGATGATAGCACCGGCTGGTATCATCACCGCATGCTCAGGTTGACGATCACGGCCCTTTCACACTCCGGCGACGGCATCGCCCATGCCGACGGCCGGACTGTCTTTGTCCCGCGCGCGCTGCCCGGCGAAACCGTACACGCCGAGATCACGCAGACCAAAAAAGAAGTCGCGCGTGCCCGGCTTGTAGAGGTGCTGACCCCTTCGCCCGCACGTGTGCCGGCCCCCTGCCCGGTCTTCGACAGGTGCGGTGGTTGTCAGTTACAGCACCTGACCTACGATGACCAGCTTAAGTTCAAGGAGGATCAGGTGCGCACCCAGCTCCGGCGCCTGGCCGGGCTTTCCGATCCGCCCTTGCGCCCGATCCTGCCGGCGCCCGAGCCCTTTGGTTATCGAAACCAGATCCAATGGTCGTTGACGGCCGAGGGTGCGCTTGGCTTGCGTGGACAGGCATCGCACGAGGTCGTGCCGGTCGAAGCCTGTTTGATCGCGCACCCGACGATCAATGCCGTCCGCGCTCGCCTGACACTCGAAGCCCAGTCGGGTCTCGAGCGCATCACCTTGCGGGTGGACGACGCCGGTGAGCCCTTGATCGTGCTCGAGCCCGCCGAAGAGACCCCGGAAGTCAGCCTCGACCTGCCCATCGCCGCCGCCGTGTTGCCGCCCGACGGGCCATCGTTTGCATTGGCCGAGCGCGATTGGCTCGACATCACGATCAAAGACAAGGTCTTCCGGGTCTCGGCCGGATCCTTCTTTCAAGTCAATGTGCCGCAGGCCGAACGCCTTGTCGATCTCGTGCTTGAAGCGCTCGCGCCTCGGCCCGACGATGTCGTCTACGACCTGTACTGCGGCGTCGGGCTATTCTCGGCCTTTCTGGCGCCGAGGGTCGCGCGCCTGATCGGCATCGAAACGTATGCGCCGGCGGTCGACGACGCAGCCGCCAACCTCGATGCCTTCGACCACGTCAGCCTGTACAACGCCGAAGTCGACGACGTGCTCTCGGCACTCGAAGATCGGCCCACGGCCGTGGTGCTCGATCCGCCGCGGGCCGGGCTCAGCGCGCGTACGGCCGAGGCGCTGGCCGCCGCCGGCCCTGAACGGATCGTGTACGTGTCCTGCGATCCGGCCACCTTGGCCCGCGACATCGCCCGGCTGGCCCGCGGCGGCTATCGGCTCGTCTGGGCTCAGCCAATCGACATGTTTCCGCAAACGTTTCATATCGAGACCGTGGCGGCTCTGGTAAAGGAAGGACGAACGACGAAGAGCTGAGATTGAGCCTTCGCCGTTCGTGCCAGCTTGCTCGCCCACCGTTGACCACCCTGGGTATAATCCAAACAATGCCCGCGAAAATACTTGTCGTCGAAGACATCGACAGCGTCCGTGAGGTGACCGTCCTGCAGCTCAGGGCACTGGGCCATGAGGTGATCGAGGCGCGCGACGGCGCCGAGGCCGTTGACCTGATCGAGCGCGAACGCCCGCTCGTGATCGTCTCCGACATCCTCATGCCGCGGATGGATGGCTTTGCGCTCGCCCAGAAACTGCGGACGACACCGGCCACGGCCGATCTACCGATCATCTTCCTCTCGGCGACCTACGTTTCGATGGAAGACGAACACTTCGCGCTCAACCTCGGCGCGCTGCGTTTTCTCCCCAAACCGGCCGAGACCGAGGCGTTGGCCCAGGCCGTGAGCGAGGCGCTGGCCACGCATGCGGCCAAGAACCCGCCTCTGACCGACCGCGAGTTCTACGTCGGCTACCGCCAGCGGCTGAAATCGAAACTGCAGCAGAAGGCGCAGCAACTCAACCGCACACGCCAGCAACTCGATCTCGTGCCCGAGTCGCAGCGCGAGACTTACCGCCACATCCTGGCCGATATACAGACCCAATACGACGAGCTTCAGCACGAGCTGGACGTGCTCTCCAGAGCCTTGCAGATTACAGAATGATCTCCCGCCGCGCGTTCCTCAAGACCGGGGCCCTGCTCGGCGGAGCGGTGACCGCCGCCGCCGTTCTGGGTGACGCCTTCGGCTGGGGACGCCTATTGGGTGACGACCTCGCGCTGGCGCAGGTCGGCGCACGTCTGGGCGCGGTGCTCGTCCCGGCTGATCATGTCAGCTGGTTGATCCGCTCCGGGGCCTTGGCCCACCTCCCAGGCGCGCCGGGTCGGGCTCACGATCCCGAGGGTCGCTGGTCAACGCCCTTCAGGCTGCGCGCGCTGACCATCCATGAGCCGGGCGCGAAGCGGCCTCCGACGTTGCGTGGCCTCGGGCCGACGGCGCTCTGGCCGGCGGAT
>DKKP01000108.1 GCA_002455335.1 Anaerolineales bacterium UBA6663
GCCCTGGCGCCGACCTGGGAGCGTGGCTCAGGGCCCGATCTCTCGAGCGACGCGCTCTGGGCGCGCTGGGCGGGCCGGGCCGATGAGGCGGGCCGGACCGTGTTCGGCGTCGGCGATGTCGCCACAACCGGCGCGACCCGCGTCATCGAGGTCGATTACCGCCTGCCGTTTCAGGCGCACGCCTCGGCAGAGCCGATCAACTGCCCGGCCCAGGTCCGTGACGGACGCTGCACGGTCTGGGCGCCGACCCAAAACCAGGACGCAACCCAGGAGACCGCGGCGCGCCTGACCGGGCTGCGGTACGACGCCGTCGATGTCCACACCACGTACCTCGGCGGCGGATTCGGCCGACGGCTGTACGCCGACTTCGTGGCCGAGGCCGTGCAGCTCGCACAGCGGGCCGGCCGCCCGGTCAAGGTCGTCTGGACCCGCGAGCAGGATCTGCGCAACGACCTGTATCGCCCGGCCACGCACAACCGTGTGCGGGTCGGGCTCGACGCGCAGGGCCTGCCGCTGACCTGGGCGCACACCATCGTCGGCCCCGACTACATGGTGCACGGCTTGCCGACACTCTTCCCGACCATGCTGCCCTACGCCGTGCCTCGCCTGGCCCGCAACCTGGCCGCTACGGTGTTCGGCACGGGCGCGCCGCTGGTCGTCGCCGGGCGCAAAGCGATCGAAGGGGCCGGGCCGTTGCCCTACGCCATCGGTCACGTGCGCGTGGCCTACGTCGCCGATGACCCCGGCGTGCCGACCGGGTTCTGGCGCTCGGTGGCGTTCTCGGCTAACGGCTTTGTGGTCGAGGGCGTGATCGACGAGGTCGCGGCGGCCGTTGGGCACGATCCGGCCGAACTGCGCGATCGCCTGCTCGAGCCGACGCCGCGGCTTCAGGCAACGTTGCGGCTCGCGCTCGATCGGGCGGGGTGGGGCAACGTAGGCCCCGGCCGCGCTCAGGGCGTGGCCGTGATGGACTTCCAGGAGACCATGGTCGCGCTGGTGGCCGAGCTGGAACGCGTCGGCGACGTCTGGCGGGTCGCCCGCCTGGTCTACGCGCTCGATTGTGGCCGCGTGATCAACCCGACGCTGGTCCGGACCCAGATCGAGGGCGGCGCGGCATTTGGGCTGACCGCGGCGCTCAAGAGCCAGATCACGGTGCGGGATCGGTCGATCGTGCAGAGCAACTTCCACGACTTCCCGCTGCTGCGGCTCGACGAGATGCCGGCTGTCGACGTGCACTTGATCGACAGCGACCGCCCCCCGGGCGCCGTGGGCGAGGCCTCGGTGCCCGTCGTCGCTCCGGCAGTCGCCAACGCGCTCTTCGCCGCCACCGGGCGCCGCGAGCGGGATCTGCCCATCCCGGCCGAGGCTTTTGTCCACCCGGGTGGCGCAGCATGAAGCCGCGCCGCGTTGCGCTGCGCGCGCGCGTGGGCCCGGCGATCGATCTCGCCCTGCTCGGCCTGGCGACCGGCGCCTTCTGGACGGGCTACGGCCAGGCTACAGTCGATCTGCATGTCGCGTTCGGCTGGGCCATGACGACCGGCGTGGCGGCGCATCTGGCGCTGCATCGCGCCTCCGTCACCGGGTTGCTCGCCGGNNCTGGCGCGCGATCTTCAACAGCGGGTTTCTGGCGACCTTTGCCGTGCTGGTCCTGAGCGGCCTGATCAGCGATCAGATCTACGCGCCCGCGGTGGCGCGTGTTCACGGCGCGACGGCCTGGATCTTTGTCGGGCTGGCGGCGCTGCATCTCATCCTCAACGCGCGCTGGATCGGCGCGCAGGTGCGACGGCTGATCGGCCGCCGCGAAAGCCCGGGCTCGGCGCCCGCACGCCCGGCCGGCACAGGAGTGACATCGAAATGACATCCAAAAAACCGATCGGTCGGCGCGAATTCATCATCGGCGCTTCGGTGCTGGCGGCCGGTGGTCTGGCGGCGCTGGCTGTTCAGCAGCCCGCGATCGCGTTCCCGACTGAGACGTGCGGCGTGGGCGGGTCCGGCCGGCGCAAGATCCTGGTCGCCTATGGCAGCCAGTACGGCACGACAGGTGACGTGGCCGACGCGATCGGTCGGGTCTTCTGTGGCGCCGGGCATCGCGTCGATGTGGCGCAGGTCAAGGCCGATCCGGACCCGGCCGGGTACGACGCTGTCGTGATCGGCGCGCCCGTACACGCCGACGCCTGGCTTTCCGAGGCCACGACGTATGTCGGCGATCATCACGCGGCCCTCAGCCGGGTGCCGGTCGCCTACTTCCTGACCTGCATGACGCTTGGCCTCACGCAACAGCCCGAGGACAGGGCCCGGATCGCCGAGGTCTTCACGGCCGTACACGCGCAAGTGCCCGATGTGCAGCCGGTCGATGCCGGGCTGTTCGCCGGCGCGCTGGATTTTGGCCGGATGTCGCTGGCCAATCAGCTGATGTATCGAGCGTTCGCCGAGGACTCGACCGAGGGCGATCACCGCGACTGGAGCGCGATCCGCAGTTGGGCCGCTGCGCTTCAGCCGCGGTTGACGTCGGCGGGTGGCGAGACGCGGACGAGGTCGTGAAACGTAAAGGCGAGCGCATGGCGCGCATCGATTGGGTGCGACGATCGAAGCACCTCGCGCCATTCGGCCGGCTCCCACGGTGGGAAGTGGGTGTCGGCGTCGGTGATCAGCGTCTCGACCCGCGTCAACACAAGACGGGTGGCGAGCGGCATGGCAAGCGCGTAGATCGCGCCGCCGCCGATCACGAACAGCGGATCTGAAGCGAGCGCCAGGGCTTGCTCCAGCGAGTGCACGACCTCGACATCGGGCGCCGTGAAGCCCGGGTTGCGAGTCAGCACGAGGTTGCGTCGGTTGGGCAGTGCGTGGCCGATGCTGTCGTAGGTGCGTCGGCCCATCAGGATGGTTTGCCCTGTGGTCAGCGCCTTGAAGCGGCGGAGATCATCGGGGAGATGCCACGGGAGCTTGTTGTCTCGGCCGATGGCGTCGGCGCGGTCGAGGGCGACGATGAGTGTGATGTCCATGCTATACCGCAATAGGGGCCTTGATCCCCGGGTAGGGCTCGTAGCCCGACAGCACCAGGTCCTCATAGCGAAAGGCGTTGAGATCGCGCAACTCGGGGTTGAGCGTCAACCTTGGAAGATCACGCGGCGTGCGCGCCAGTTGCAGGCGAGCCTGGTCGCGGTGGTTGAGATACAGGTGGGCGTCGCCCAGCGTATGGACGAAATCGCCGGGTGTCAGGCCCGAGACGTGCGCGATCATCTGGGTCAAGAGCGCATATGAAGCGATGTTGAACGGCACACCCAGAAAGACGTCGGCGCTGCGCTGATACAGCTGGCAGGATAGCCGGCCGTCCGCGACGTAGAACTGAAAGAGCGCGTGGCAGGGCGCCAGGGCCATCCGTGGGATGTCGGCGACGTTCCAGGCGCTGACCACAAGCCGACGTGAGTCGGGGTTGCGCTTGATCTCGCCGAGCACCCAGTCGATTTGATCGATCACCTGTCCGTCACGCGCCTCCCACGACCGCCACTGTTTGCCGTAGACCGGCCCGAGCTCGCCGCGTTCGTCGGCCCACTCGTCCCAGATCGTCACGCCATGGTCTTGCAGGTAGCGCACATTGGTGTCGCCCTGCAGGAACCAGAGCAGTTCGTGGACGATGCTCTTCCAGTGCAGTTTCTTGGTCGTCATCATCGGGAACCCGGCGTTCAGGTCGAAGCGCATCTGGTACCCGAACACGCTCAACGTCCCGGTCCCGGTTCGATCGGCCTTCTCGACGCCGTGGTCGAGGATATGCTGCAGAAGGTCGAGGTAGGTCTGCATGTCGAGAGTGTACCATCGGCGCCGGGGGTAGGGGAGAACACCCCCAATGCGGTGACCGGATTCACTGGCTTGACGTGGACCGCACACAGGGTTAGGCTGAGTCGCCGATTGGCGAAGATGTTTTGTCGATAGTGCTGATGTGCAAGGAGGGGCGCCCCGGCCCCCGATTAGTTTTTCCGATGCCAGACCGTCACGCTCGCTCGCGCGGGTGGTGCGCACCCCTGGCAGGAGGCTGACGTGATTCTTGGCCTTTCTCCCTGGCGCCGACTACTGGGCGGTCTGATAGCCATCGTGCTCGGCGGTTTGGGCGCCGGCGGGCTGTTGATCGCGATCGAGGCACGGGCCCAGAGCCCCGACGAGGCGCCCGGAGCGGGCGTTGCCACGGCTGATCCCGCCTGGCTCGCCCTGATCGCAGGTGACCGGCAGCTCAGCGGTGGCGCCGGGCTCGAAGAGCCTCAGGTCGGGGGGCTTTCGCTGCATGTGCTGCTCGACGATGCAGCAGTCTCCGGGTTCGCGCCAACCGGGCTGCCGGTCTTGGTCGCCTTCCAGCGCGGCCAGAGCGCCCACAGCATCACCAACCTAACGCCGCAGTTCACCGAGTATGGCTGGCTCTTCACCGGTTTTTTCGCCGAGGTCAGGTATTCCACCCCCGGTGGCTTTTTGCCAGGCGATCTCCTCACCGTTACCCAAGGGGCGCAGAGCCTGACGCTGACGGTGCAGGCGCTCTCTGCGCGCGCAATCGCGCTGACCGACACCGTGACCGGCATTGCTGCCCCGAACGCCGCGCTCACGGCTTACCTCTATCCGGCCCTCCAACCAGGGCAGACGTTCACGGCCACAGCGGTGGCCGACAGCAGCGGCGCATTTCAGGCGCCCATCACTCAGGGGATCTCGGCTGGCGATCAGGGCCTGGTGCGCATGCCCATGGATGCAGCCCGCAGCCTCTCCACGCGGCTGATCGCGCCCCAGATCTTCGTGCAGGTGGGCGGCGAGGGCGTTTCTGGAATCACCGCGCCGAACCATCCGGTCACGATCCGCGTGTACTCGAACGGCGCGTTGAAAGCGGGTCCGGTCATCGCGACCGGGGGCATGGAGGGCTTCTTCGGGCACTGTCTTGGCCTCTGTGAAGGCCGCGCGGAGGATCCTCAGCTCGAGCCGGGCGATCTGGTTGAGATCGACACGCTGGGGCAGACACTCACCACCACGGTGCCGCTCCTGACCGCAGACCCGGATCTAGGTTCAGGGCAGGTGACGGGCCAGGCCGCTCCCACGGCGCAGGTCTCTGTCACGCGGTGGCCCGGCCCCCTAAGCCAGTATGGCGGCGCGTGGTCTATCGTCTTCGATCCCGCCCAGGCTGTAACGGCCGGGGGCGATGGTCTCTACACCGCAACAGTTCAACTGCAGCCCAAAGATTATGGCATCGTCGTGACCCATGACAGCGAAGGGCATCTGGGCTATGTGCCCTTCACATTGCCGTATCTGCGGATGCAGCTTGGCGATGTGGGCTACTTCGCACCGATCCTGGGCGGACAGGTGTCGCTGGGCCAGACCGCGCTGACTGTCACGGTCCAGGGGCCGAGCGGCTACCTCAAGCACCAGACCACGCAGCGCTCGACGTGGCTAGGGGGATTTGATCTTTATGCCGATCCCATCTCCATGACGAGCCCCGAATTTCTGCTGGGCGTTGGTGACGTAGTCACGGTCGAGACGGCAGTGGGTGTCGAAGCCGTCGTGGCCATCCCGGAGTTCACGGTTGAGGCGGATGCCGACGCCCAGCGTATCACCGGTCGTGCGCCAGCCGGCGCGACGCTCGCGCTGCATCTTGACGGGGTAGATCCGGTCACCCAGTACCCATACGGCTATGACACCCAGGTTGTGGTGGATGCCGCCGGCGACTACGCCCTGGAGTTGACTGACGTGAGCCTGGGCGACAGCAGCAAAGGGCTGGCGCGTCTGACCACGGATGCGGGGCACGACATCTACCGGACGTTTGGCATGGCGCAGGCCTGTCTGCCCGGGGTCTGGAGCATCGTCGTCGGCGGCAATAACGTGCATTACATCGTGAAGTACCTGCCCTTGTCGAGCTGTGATGGTCCGTTGACGGTGAGCCTTCTCGACAGCCTGGGCGTCGAAAAGGACAAGGTGGTCCACCAGAACATCAACTACCTTTACGACGAATCGACGATATTCGAGGATGACGAGGGCGTCCCGATCCGCATCCTGCCCGGTGATCGTCTGCGGCTCGTCGCGGATGGTCAGAGCCGTGAGTGGACGATCCCGGCGCTGACCGTTGACGTGGACGTGGCCGGATCGCTGGTGAGCGGGGAGGCTCCCCCGGGCGCCGAAGTGGCGGTGACGGTCGACGATTTGTTCGATACGTTGTATGCGCCCCGTGTGTCAGCCACGGCCACGGTCAGTTCAGGCGGGACCTTCGAACTCCCGTTAGCGCTGCGCACGGGCGATCGGGTCGAGGCCATGGTCATCGGCTCGCGGTCGACGCGCTTTGTCGCCTATGCCGTTGTGCCGGGTGTGATGGTGCCGCTCTTCCAGAACCATCTGACTGCGATTCTGCCACCGCTTGACGCCTTTACGCTCACGCTGCAGAGCGCGCGTCCGATCCCACAAGGCGCCTTTACGGGGAGAGCCAGCGATCAGGGGGTGATACACAACGGCCAGCCCCCGGTCTTTGGAACTCCCTGGGGCGACATCCGCCCGGGCGACCGCCTGATGATCCAGGCCGGCGCACTGAGCCGCGAGATCCAGGCCCCGGACTTCGCGGCCTATCTGGATCCGACAACCCGTCGGATCACGGGCACGGCGCCGGCCGGTCGACCGGTCTGGATCGAGCTCGCCTTCCCGGGGTCCCACGTGAGCACGACCAGCACGGTCACCGGCACCTTTGAGCTGACGCTGCCGCCTGGGGCTTCGCTTGACGAGCTTATTCCGGTCAGGACCGAGCTGGCGGGCGGCGATGTTGTTGTGCGTGAGGTGGCCGCACTGCGCTGGGCCGTCAATCTCAGCAGCAATTGCGTGGATGTGCGCTTCCCGATGGCCGTGGATCAGGCGGTGTTCGAGGTGTGGTCGCCTGGTGGGGCGGTCAAAGCGACCCAGACCATCGTTCACCAGGGCTATCCGCTAATGTCCTGGAGTGGATGTCTGGAGCCTGTTCCCCAGGCCGGGCCCATCGAAAGCGGGGATCGACTGGTGCTGGCGACGTTTCAGGGCGACTGGACGTACACCGTGCCCGAGTTGACCGCCGCGCACGATCCCACGCGGAGGGTGGTAGTTGGCCGGGGTCCGGCTGGCGCGACGCTTCTGTTCACGCCCCAGTTCATCATCATGCCCTGGCAGTTTCCGCGTGGTCGGTTGGTGCCCGTCGATGGCGCGGGTGGCTATGGCTTCGACATCAGTGATGTCAAATGGCGCCCGGGCCAGGTTGCCACTATCGCGTATCGCGATGCGATCGGAAATGTGGTTATGCGGTCTATCTATCTGGTCGGATACCAGCAATGGTTGCCGTTTGTCGGTCATCCTTGAGCGTGCTGATGCGAGCGCAACGCCACAGATCCCTGTAGGGATCGAGTTGACACGATGACTGAGACCCCTGAGAGGGCAGCGCGGGTGACCCGGGCCATTGCCTGGTTGAAGGCAACCGACCGCCACACGCGCTGCCAGGGGTTGCTGCTCGTGCGAGACCTTTGTGATAGCCGATTGATCCCGCACCTCATCCGGGTCGCCGTGGATGAACCCCGCGCGACGCCTCAGGGCAACACGGTGCCGCCGCCGATCGACCCGGCTTCCGAGGCGGCACAGGCCCTGCGTCGGATCATCGGGATCCTTGGGTTCACGCCAGCCGATCGAGCCGATCTCCTGGCTGCCTTGTGCGACGTGGGAGCCGACGATTGGTCAGTGATCGAACTCTGGGTGGCGCTCGGCCCGTGGACGGCGCCGCTGATCAGCCTCGGGTTGAATGACCCGATGCCGGCGACCCGAGCCCGATCGGTCGCGATCGCCGCCCAGATCCTTGACCCGGATCTCCCTGTCCGTTATCTGGCTGACCGTTCATCGCTGGTCAGGCTGATGGCCGTCCACGCGCTCGACGTCAGCCGCAGCCTCGAGGCACGCGCGCATCTTCAAGCCCTGCTTGATGACCCGGTGTCCGCCGTCCGGATCGCGGCGGCCGAACGCCTGAAGCCACGAGCTAGCGAGTGAGCAGGCGGCGAACCCGGGAGTACAGCTTCGCGTTGCTCGCCAGCACTCCGGCGTCGTCGGGGTGCCAGATCCCGCCTTCAGGCCCGCGGGCGTGGCCCCCCGCCTCCTCGATCAGCGCGATGCCGCCGACGACGTCCCAGGCTTTGACGCCCAGCATGTAGACCGCATCCAGACGCCCGGCGGCGACATAGGCCAGGTTGAGCGCCGCGCTGCCCAGGGCCCGGATCTTCTGGCAATTGCTGGCGAGGTGCTCGAGCGCCGTCACAGCGCGTCTGATCGCCTCGGGATCACGCGGGAACCCCGTGCCGACGATGGCCATGCCCAGATCGGACTCGGCGCTGACTGACAATCGGCGCGCGCGCCCGGTCGCAGTCTTGAGCCAGGCGCCGCGCCCGGCGGCGGCATAGAAGAGTTCCTGGCGGTTCGGGTCGAGCACCACGCCGAGCACCGGGCGCCGTCGCTCGTCGAGCAGGCCGATCGAGACCGCAAACACCGGGAAGCCGCGCGCATAGTTCGTCGTCCCATCGAGCGGATCGATCACCCACATTGGGCTGGGGAGCCGGCCGCGCCCCGCAAGCCAGTCTTGCCCCAGGTCTTCTTCGCCGATCAGCCCCACGGTGGGGGCCTTGGCCTGCAGGTGGGCCGCAATCGCATCCTGAGCGGCCACGTCCGCATCCGTCACAATGTCGCGAAAACCCTTGAGCCGCACCTGGCGTCGGGTTCGCAGCCTGTCCTGCAATACGCGGCCACCGATCTCGGCCGCCTGAATCGCGATGGAGAGTAAGTCGAGCTTTTTCATGGGTCCTTTCACAGGTGTGCGCATTTTGCAAAAATGCCAACTTCCCCTTGTTCATGGGGGTTTAACTTCATATACTGAACCGAAGTCAATTGTGAATTCGATTCACAATTGTGAAGAGGCGCTCAATCCGCGATGATGGCCGCCAAAACCCCACTCTCGAACGTCAGCGACCGCTATGAGCTTCTGGCTCGGATCGCGAGCCTGTACTTCGAGGACGGGTTGAGCCAGGCCGAGATCGCGGCCCAGACCGGCTATTCCCGTTCAATGATCTCGCGCTTCCTGACCGAGGCCCGAGACCAGCACATCGTCGAGATACGAATCAATCATCCGTTGGCGCGCAATCGAGAGCTCGAGCAGTCGCTCGAGCAGTTGCTCAAATTGCGTGGTGTGCAGGTTCTAACCCGGGGCGCCCTCAACTATAGCACCATGATGCGGCGCATCGGCACCCTGGGCGCGCGTCTGACTGAGGATCTACTGCATGACCACACCGTGATCGGTGTCTCGTGGGGCACAGCGGTTTGGGAGGTGGTCAATGCGGCGCGGGGCGGGGGTTGGACGGACGTCCAAATCGTGCAGATGATTGGGTCGCTTGGCACGACCAATCCCGACATCGATGGGCCGGAGCTTGCCCGTCGTCTGGCGCGAATCTTTGGCGGCAGGTACTCGATGCTGCCGACGCCGTTCTTCGTGGATGCCCGCCAGACGCGTGACGCCCTGCTGGGCGACCCGAGGATCAAGCGCATCCTGGCTCAGTATGCGCGGATCGAACTCGCGCTGGTTGGGGTCGGCACGATCGACCCGGAGCGATCGTCGATCTTGCGCGCCGGCTATGTGACCGAACAGGATCTGGATGAGCTGCGGGCGCTTGGCGCGGTGGGTGACGTGTGCGGCATCCATTTCGATCTCGATGGCGGCTGCGATTTCCCTGTCGTCGACGAGCGTCGTCTTGGGATCAGCGTCGATGAACTGCGCGCGATCCCGGTGAAGCTTGGGGTCGCCGGCGGGCAGTACAAGGCCAAGGCGATCGTGGGGGCGGCTCGGGCCGGCCTGATCAACTGGCTGGTAACCGACGAAGTGGCTGCGCTGGGTGCACTCCAACTGGCGGCATAAGGGGCTGTAACGGCCCAAAAACACAATCAGGACAAAGGCATGGCTACACGGACGAAAAACACGGCTACGGCCAACCGCCAGCCGCGCGCGACGGCCAGTGCGGTGCGGACGGCCGCGATCCCGACGGAGTGGGGGCAGACGGGCGCGATCGAGCGTCTGCGCAAGATGATGGTGATCCGCGCCTTCGAGGAGAAGGCCGAGGAGCTCTTCTCGCTGGGGCGGGTGCACGGCACGATGCATCTGTCGATTGGGCAGGAAGCCTCGGCGGTCGGCGCGGCTTCGGCGCTCCGCGAGGGCGATTATCTGCTCAACACGCATCGCGGCCACGGGCATTGTCTGGCCTGGTTCGGCAGCGAAGTGCAGCTGATGATGGCCGAGTTCATGGGCAAAGAGACCGGCTATTGTCGCGGCCGCGGCGGGTCGATGCACATCGCCAATGTCGACGCCAACAACCTCGGTGCGAACGGCATCGTGGCGGGCGGGCTGCCGATCTCGGTCGGCGTGGGTCTGAGCATCAAGCAACGCGGCACCGACCAGGTCTGTCTCACGGTCTTCGGTGACGGCGGTGCGAACACCGGCGCTTTCCACGAGGCGCTCAACATGGCCTCGATCTGGCAGTTGCCCGTGGTCTACCTGTGCGAGAACAACCAGTACGCGATGTCGATGCCGATGAAGAAGGCGTTCAACATCCCGCGGGTCGCAGACCGCGCCTTAGGTTATGGCATCCCGGGCGTGACGGTCGACGGCAACGACATCGTCGCTGTCTATCGCGCGATGCAAGACGCAGTGGCCCGAGCGCGCGCCGGCGAGGGGCCGACGCTCGTCGAGTCTGTGACGTATCGCTGGCGCGGGCATTCCAAGAGCGACAAGCAGGCCTATCGCACCCGTGACGAGGTCAAGGAGTGGCAGGCGCAGGATCCGATCCGACGTTTCGGTCGGGTGCTCAAGCTGGCTGAGGCCGAATTCGACGCGCATCGCGCCTGGGCCGATCAGCGAATCAACGAGGCCGTGACCTTCTCGGAGGCCAGCGCCGAACCCAAGATCGAGCAGATCCTTGAGGGGATTTATGCGTGAACTGACCTACGTCGAAGCGATACGTGAAGGCCTCAACCAGGCGATGGCGGCTGATCCGCGCGTCTTCCTGATCGGCGAGGACGTGGGTGTGTACGGCGGCGCCTTTGGCGCGAGCGCCGGCCTGCATCAACAGTACGGGGCCGGCCGGGTGGTCGACACGCCGATCTCGGAGGCCGGCATCGCCGGCGCGTGCGTGGGCGCCGCCCTGACCGGGATGCGGCCGGTAGGCGAGATCCAGTTCATGGATTTCATCACCATCAGCATGGAGCAGCTTGTGCTCCAGGCGGCCAAGATCCGCTACATGTTCGGCGGGAAGGCCACTGTGCCCATGGTGCTGCGCACGCCGGGCGGCTCGGGCACCGGGGCTGCCGCCCAGCACTCCGAGAGCCTTGAGAACTGGTTCGTCCACATCCCGGGTCTCAAGGTCGTGATGCCGAGCACACCCTACGATGCCAAGGGGTTGCTGCTGGCCGCGATCGACGACGACAACCCCGTGATCTTTGTCGAGCACAAACTGCTTTACAAAACCAAGGGCCCGGTGCCCGAGGAGCCGTATCGGCTGCCGCTCGGCCAGACGGATGTCAAGCGGGTCGGCAAGCATCTGACTGTCGTGGCGACCTCGATCATGGTGCCGCGCGCGCTTCAGGCTGCCGAACAATTGGCGGCCGAGGGGATCGAGCTCGAGGTGGTCGATCCGCGCACGCTATCGCCGCTCGATGAGGGCCCGATCGTTCAATCGGTGATCAAGACGGGGCGCTTGATGGTGGTTCATGAGGCGCACAAGAACGGCGGCTTCGGCGGCGAGATCGTCGGTCGGGTGGCCGAGAGTGAGGCCTTCGATTATCTCGAGGCGCCGGTCAAGCGCCTGTGCGGCCTTGACGTGCCGATCCCATACAACCGCACGCTCGAGGCTGCGGCCGTGCCGCAGGTGGCCGACATCGTGCGCGAAGCAAGAGCATTAGTCAAATAGTCGAGTTGTCAGGTAGTCTGGTAGTCAGTGACTACCAGACTACCCGACTACCTGACGACAGGACGAAACTGTGAAAGAAGTCATCATGCCGAAGTTCGGCTTCACGCAAGAGACGGCGCAGATCGTGCGCTGGCTCAAGCGGGCCGGCGAGGCAGTCGAACAGGGCGACCCGATCGCCGAGGTCACGACCGACAAGGTCAACATGGAGGTCGAGGCCCCGGCCGACGGCATCCTGGATGGCCTGCGCTTCAATGAGGGCGACACGGTGCCTGTCACACACGTGATCGCGTTCGTCCGTGGGGCGAATGAGGTCGTGCCGGGAGAGGCGTCAGGCGTCGGGCGTCAGACGTCGGAAGACGGCAACGAGACAACTCCTGCCGCGACGGCGGCCGAGAGCGATCCAGCAAGCGGACAGCGGCCTGTGGTCGGCGAAGCGAAGGCCACCCCGCTTGCGGCCAAGGTTGCGGCTGATCTGGGCGTCGATCCGACGAATGTGTCGGGCACGGGTGTGGGCGGCAAGGTCACGCGCGCGGACGTTCAGGCCGCAGCGGCAGCGCCGGCAGCCAGGATGTCGCCCGCGCCCGATGGCAAGGTGCCGGCCTCGCCCGCGGCGCGCCGCGTGGCCCGCGAGCTGGGCGTCGACATCCACACGCTGACAGGCACCGGCCCGCGTGGCCGTATCCAATCCGACGATGTCCGCGCCGCTTCGGCAGCGCACGTTGACCAGCCGACCGGCCGACCAGCCGATCAGCCGACCAGCCGACAACCTGACTATTCGACCACGCGACTTCCCTTGGCGGGCATGCGCCGCACGATCGCGACGCGGCTGCAGAAGAGCTTCCAGGAGGCGCCGCACGTCTTCTTTGAGGCCCAGATCGACGTCACGGCGGCCGAGGCGTTGCGCGCGAAGCTCAATGGCCGTCTGCCCAAGGGCGCGACCCGCGTCAGCCTGACCGTGTTGATCGCCAGGGCCTGCGCCTGGGCGCTCAAGCGGCACCCGCTTGTCAATAGCCATCTGGTCGGCGCTGCAGGGCAGGAGGCCGTCGTGCTCAACAGCGCGATCAACATCGGGATCGCCGTGGCGCTCGATGCCGCGCCTGACGATCCGCTGGGCTCAGGTGGGTTGATCGTGCCCGTGGTGCGCGATGTGGCGGCCAAGGGCCTCGAAGCGTTGGCTGTCGAACTGGCCGACCTCAGTCAGCGCGCGCGCGGGAACAAGCTGCGCCCCGACGATGTCATGGATGGCACGTTCACGATCTCCAATCTCGGGATGTTCGGGATCGATCGCTTTACGGCGATCATCAACCCGCCGCAGGTGGCGATCCTGGCGGTCGCTGCGGCGCGCAAGCAGTTCGTGCCCGATGAGGATGGAAACCCGGTGGCGCGGCCGATCATGACCGTGACCCTTTCGGCCGATCACCGCGTCGTCGATGGCGCGCTGGCGGCCCGTTTCTTGAGCGATCTGCGGGGTGTTCTCGAGGATCCGGCGTTGATGCTGGCCTAGAACAGACATGAAGAAGATCCTTGTGGTGTGCGCGACGGGCACAGCAACTGCCGCAGTGGTCGGGCAGGCATTGGCGAAGGCGCTCCGGGCTCGCGGCCTTGAGGCCGAGATCAGCCTGTGTGCGATCGCCGAGGTGCAAGCGTCATCGGCCGGGCAGGATCTGATCGTCAGCACGACGCCGATCTCGGTGCAGGTGGCCGCACCCATCGTGCAGACCCTGGCCTTCCTCACGGGGGTCGAAGTCGATGCGGCGGTCAACAAAATCGTGTCGGTACTGGAAGGGCAGGGCGCCGGCTGAGCGACGCCTGAGGAGGCCGGGATGTACGAAAACGGATGGATTCTGATCGTCGGGCTGGCGCTGACCTGGATGCTCCAGCTGGGTCTGACGTATCTGCAGATGAAGCGGTACTACGGTCGGATCGCGGCGCTGCGGCGCCAGGGATTGGTCTCGGTTGGCAAGGCGGGCTCAGCCTGGCGCGGGCGTGTCTATGCGGTCGTGGTCGTGGGACCGGACCGGACTGTGTTGCAGGTCGAGCAACTCTCAGGTCTGACCGTGTTGGCAGCCCTCAAGCCGGTGCCCGGGCTGGCTGGACGGTCGATCGACGAATTCGCCGACGATGCGGTTCAGTTGCCCGTTTCCAAGAAGCTCCGCGAAGCGTTGAAAGACGCGGCGGCCCATCTGCGCGCGCATGAGCAGAAGGCCGAACCGCAGCCGGAGGCCGAATCCCCGTCGGATCCCGGAACGCTGGCGGCGATCACGCCGGGGTAGAGCCTTAAGGCGATCAACAGAAAGGAGGCGCCTAGCGACGTGACACCCCCTTCAATCGGATTGCGACGTTGATAGCACGTGTCTTTATCCGTTTTCCGCAAAGGAGTTCGCTATGGACTGGTTAGTCCAACTCGCGCAGGGCTTCATCGGCATTTTCCAGGCCGGTGCTGAATGGTGGTGGGCGGTCTTCGTAGGGATCGTCCCGCTTGTGGTCGTCCTGATGACGGCGTTCAATGCCGTGATCGCCTGGATCGGCCATGAGCGCATCGAGAACTTCGGCAAGTTCGCGTCGCAGGAGGGGCTCATCTACCTCCCCTTCCGCTACTTGCTCCTCCCCGTGGTTTCCGTCTTCGTGCTGACCAACCCGATGGCCTACACGATGGGGCGCTTCCTGCCTGAGAAGTACAAGCCCGCGTTCTACGACGCGGCCGTCTCGTTCGTCCACCCGCCGCTCGGCATCCTGCCGCACGTCAACCCCGGCGAGCTCTTCGTTTGGGCTGGCATCGCGACCGGCGTGGCGACTGGCTACGGCGACACAGCTGTGACCGACCTCGCCGTCCGCTATCTGCTGGTCGGCCTTGTGGTGATCCTTATCCGCGGTATCGTCACTGAACGTCTGACGGCCATGATGTGGAAGAAGGCTTCGGCCTAAGGAGGAAATCATGGAAGCCCTTAACAGTTTCCTCACGCGCTTTGGGCGCATCATGGGCGGTCTGGTCGGCACGATGTTCCAGTCGGGCCGTGAAGCCGTTGATCAGGTCTGGAAGAACATCCTTCCGTTCCTGGCCTTTGTGGCCGTGATCGTCGGTATCATGAACGGAACCGGCCTCGGCACGTGGATCGCCACGCTGCTGGCGCCGCTCGCCGGCAGCATCTGGGGCCTGCTTGCCCTGTCGTTGATCATCGGCCTGCCCGTGCTCTCCCCATTGCTGGGACCGGGCGCTGTGATTGCCCAGATCATCGGCACCCTGCTCGGCACGTTGTTCGCGAACAAGACCCTGCCGCTGTCGGCGGCGCTGCCGGCGCTCTTCGCGATCAACCCGCAGGTGGGCTGCGACTTCATCCCGGTCGGCCTGGCGCTCGGCGAGGCCGAGCCCGAGACCGTCGAAGTCGGCGTCCCGGCCGTGCTGTTCTCCCGCATGATCACGGGCCCGATCGCCGTGATCCTGGCGTTCCTCGCCAGCCTCGGGATGTAATACACTCTCGAGTGAGTTCGATCGCGCAGCGGTGGGCGTCCGATATGGCGCCCGCCGCCGCGCGGCCGATGTGAACAGCGCAGCGAGCCGTCTCTCGGGCTTCGGCCCGACGTTCCATGAGGTGAGGCTATGGCAGAAGGTCAATACAAGAAGGTCCGCATCAAGAAGGGTCCGCGCGGCTGGGGTGGCCCGCTTGTGGTCCAGCCCAAGCCCGGCAAAGACCTGATCTACTCGGTGACCGGCGGCGGGATCCACCCTGTGGCCCAGCGCATCGCTGATCTGAGCGGTGGCAAGCCCTTTGACGGTTTCAAGTCGAAGGCCGGCTTCGAGGAGATCGCCGTGGCCGTGATCGACTGCGGTGGCACGGCGCGTGTGGGCGTCTATCCGATGAAGAAAGTGCTCACGGTCGACATCCATCCGACCTCGCCTTCGGGCCCGCTCATGCGCTTCATCACGGAAGAGCTCTTCGTCTCCGGCGTTCGCCCGGAAGACATCGAAGTGGTCGAGTAAGACCGCCGACGGCGGACGGCGGACCGCAGCGGGCCCGATCCTGTCGGGCGCGCGGTCTGCCGTCCGCGGTCCGTGGTCCGCGGTCAGATACCATGCTCAAATACACCGCAACCGTCACGGCCATCGGGCCGCTGACGGGTGAATTCGTCGAGGCTGGGATCCTGGTCTTGTTTGGCGCGAGCGCGCCTGATGAGCTGAGGGATTTCGCCATCATCCATGATGGCGTTGCGTTGGTCGCCCCCCTGGCGTCCGGCGATGTGGTCTGGGTGGATGCACAGCGGTTCTCTGTGCTGGCGGTTGGCGATGTCGCCAACGAGAACCTCAAGAACCTGGGCCATCTGGTTTTGAAATTTAACGGCGAGGCGACGCCCGAATTGCCGGGCGATGTCTGCGTCGAGTCACTGCCGTTGCCGCCGGTCTCCGTCGGGACGGTTTTGCGCATCGAGGGCGCCGAGCGCCCCGCGTAAGTCAGGAAGAAAGCACCATGTCATTGCGAGAACGTTTGCAAGAGCGGGCGGCGAAACTGGGCCGGCCCGTGCGGGTCGGGTTGGTGGGCGCCGGGCAAATGGGCACCGGCCTGCTCAGCCAGATGGAGAAGATGGCGGGCATGCGCGTCGTGGCGTGCGCCGATGTGTTGCCCGGCCGGGCGCGTGCCGCCTATCAGGAGGCCAGCGTCGATCCGGCGCTTGTCGCGCCCGACACCGACGACTTCGAGGCCGCGGCCGACGCGATCGAGGCCGGCCGGCGTGTGGCGACGACCGATGCCGACTGGCTCGTGTCGATCCCGAACCTCGACGTCGTGCTCGAGTGCACGGGCGTGCCCGAGGTCGGCGCGCGCGTGTGCGCGGCCGCGATCGAGGCCGGTAAGAACACGGTCAACATGAACGTCGAGACCGACGCCACGGTCGGCTACATCCTTGCCAGGCGTGCGCGGGAGAAGGGCGTGGTCTACACGCTTGTCGCAGGCGACGAGCCGGGCACGATCAAGGAGATGTACGACTTCGCCGAGGCGCTCGGCTTCGAGATCGTCACGGTCGGCAAGGGCAAGAACAACCCGCTCGATCGCACAGCCAACCCCGACAGCTGCTCGGCCAAGGCCAAGGCCGCCAACATGAGCGCCAAGATGCTGGCCTCGTTCGTCGACGGCACCAAAACTATGGTCGAGATGACGTCGATCGGCAACGGCACGGGCTATGCGCCCGAGGTGGCCGGCGCCTACGGCCCGCAATGCTCGGTCAAAGACCTGGCCAACGTCTTCATCCCGAAAGCCGATGGCGGCATCTTCGAGCGACGGGGCGGGGTCGACTACGCTGTGGGCGACGTCGCTCCGGGCGTATTCGTGATCATCACCACGGATCAGCCCAAGATCATCACGGACCTGAACTACCTGCGGCTCAACGGCAACGGCAAGTATTGGGCGCTCTATCGCCCTTACCACCTGGCCAACCTCGAGTGCCCGATCACGGTCGCCAAGGCCGTGCTCGACAACGAAGTCACGCTCCAGACCGTCAATGCACCGGTCGCCGAGACCGTAGCCTGCGCGAAGCGCGACCTGGCGCCCGGAGACAAGCTCGATTCGCTGGGCGGCTTCACCATGTACGGGCTCATCGACCGGGCCGAAGTGGTGCGCGCCGAAGGCATGTTGCCGCTTGGCCTGGCCGTCGGCGCGACCGTCGTGCGCCCTGTCAAGGCCGGGCAACCGATCCGGTACGCCGATGTGGCCCTGGTCGAGGGGCAGACCATCCTCAAGCTGCGCAGCGCGCAAGACGCGCTGTTGGCCTGAGCCCGACCATCCGCGCCCAGACCGACATGTCGACCGACCTGGACTTCACCATCCAAGCGCCGCTCGTCGCCGTCGGTCTGGATGCGCGCGACCCGCAGCAGGTGATCCGTGAACTAGGCGAGCGCCTGCTGCGGGGCGGTTTCGTCAGGCCGTCCTTCGCCGAGGCCGTCATCGAAAGGGAGCGGCTGTATCCCACCGGCCTGCCGACGCCTGAGCCGATCGCGCTGCCGCATGCCGACGTCGTTCATTGCCTCCGGCCCGCGCTGGCTGTGGCGTTGCTGTCGCGGCCTGTGTCTTTCCGAATGATGGGCGACCCAGCGCAAGCCGTCGCCGTGCGGACCGTGCTGGCCCTGTCGGTCGTCGATGTGCCTCAACAGGTGCGCATCCTCGGCAGGCTTGTGAAGTATTGCCAGACGGCCGATCATGTCCTGGCCTTGCATGCAGCCGCCGGGCCGGACGCTGTCACCGCGCTGCTGCGGCGCGATCTGTTGGGTGACGAGGGAGATCCCATGACCAGTGAAAACAGCCCGGCCCCGGCCGGCGTCTCGATGATCCTGACCGTGGCGCACGGCGTCGGGTTGCACGCCCGCCCGGCTGCCAAGTTCGTGCAACTGGCGGCCAAGTACCAGTCCGACGTCACGATCAAAAAGGTCGGCGGCACAGCCGCGCCCGTCAACGCCAAGAGCATCCTCAAGGTGCTCACCCTGGCGGTCAAGCAGAACGAGCAGATCGAGGTCAGCGCGGCTGGCGCAGATGCCCAGGATGTGCTCAAGGCATTGCGTGAGCTTGTGGAGTCGAATTTCGGAGAATAGCAATCAGTAGTGAGTGGTCAGCAGTCCGTTCGCGATACCGCGTGGTGCCGTGAACCGATTGCTCACGGCTGATCGCTGACCGCCAACCGCTGATCGGTGACGGCTAACCGCTGAAATGCAACAATTCAAAGGCCTCCCCGCTTCGCCCGGAATCGCCATCGGCCCGATCTGGATCTATCGTCCCCAGGAGGCTGTGGTCGAGCGCCATCTCGTCGCCGACCCGACCGCCGAGTGGGTGCGGTTGCAGGTCGCGCTCGCCAAGGCCCGCACACAGCTTCAGGCGCTCGAGAGCCGGGCGCGCGAGACCATCGGCGAAGAAGAGGCCGAGATCTTCGCTGCACATCAGCTCTTTCTGGCCGATGACGACCTCCTGGTCGATCTTCGGACTGTGCTGCGCAATCAGCGTCTGAACGCCGAAGCCGCAGTTGAAGACGCCTTCGAACAACATGCGCAGGCCCTCGAGGCGCTCGATGAGGAGTACTTCCGGGCCCGCGCCGCCGATGTGCGTGACGTGTCGCGGCGCGTGCTGCGCTGTCTGCAGGATACCGACGACAGCGCCAACACCCTCAAGGAGCCGTCGATCATCGTCGCCGATGACCTGACGCCTTCAGATACCGTGCAATTCGAGCGCGCCAACGTGCTTGGGCTGGTCACGCTCAAGGGCGGGCCGACCTCGCATACGGCGATCCTGGCACGCGGCCTTGGGATCCCGGCTGTGGTTAGCGTCCCGGCTCACCTTGAAGACCTGCGCAACGGCTCGCTCCTGATCCTTGATGGCGGCGCCGGCGAATTGCGCGTCGCGCCCACGCTGGCTGACCTCAACCGCTATAAGGCGAAACAGGCCGAATGGGAGATGCGCCGCAAGGGTCAGCTCGCCGCCGCGCATGCGCCGGCGACGACGCTTGACGGGCACACGGTCGAAGTCGTCGTCAACATCGGCGGCGCCGAGGACGCCCGACTGGGCATCGAAAACGGCGCCGAGGGCGTTGGTCTGTTCCGGACCGAGTTCTTATACCTCGACCGCGAGACGATGCCGACCGAGGCCGAGCAGATCGCGGCCTATCGCGCCGCCTTCAAGGTCATGGCCGGAAAGACCATGGTCGTGCGCACGCTCGATATCGGCGGCGACAAGTCTGTGCCGTATCTGGGGCTCGAGCATGAACCGAATCCGTTTCTGGGCTGGCGCGCGATCCGCATGATCCGCGAGCGACCCGATGTGCTCGAGGACCAGGCGCGCGCGCTGTTGCTGGCGGCCGCCGAGACCGAGACGAAACTGCATATCATGCTCCCGCTTGTTTCGAGCGTGGGCGAGGTCGAGCGCGCTCGCGAGATCTTCGCCGGCGTGGTCTCTGCGCTGACCGCGGCGGGGCGGCGCCCGCCTGAATACAAATTCGGGATCATGATCGAGGTGCCGGCGGCCGCCGTGCAGGCCGATGTCTTCGCCCCGCTGGTCGATTTCTTCAGCATCGGCACCAACGACCTGACGCAGTACACGCTGGCGGTCGATCGGGGGAACGAACGCGTTGCGGCGATCGCCTCGCCGTATCACCCGGCTGTGTTGCGGCTGATCAAGATGACGATTGATGCCGCTCATGCGCACGGCAAATGGGTGGGGATGTGCGGCGAGCTGGCCGGCGATGAACTGGCGGCGCCGCTCCTGCTCGGGCTTGGCCTCGACGAGTTCAGCATGGTGCCGGCCGCCATACCGGCGGTTAAGGCAGCCATCCGCCGCTGGGATCTGGCCCAGTGTCGCGAGATTGCGGCCCACTGTCTGGCGCTCCCGCAGGCCACGGACATTCGGACATACCTGCGGGGTGTTGCGCCTAAGGATTGACGCTTGGCGATTGCTGATTGCTGATAAAGGCTGCCGCGCGATTGCGCTGTTCCATGATCAGCAACTCGCAATGCTGTATAGTTCGGCCATGCAATCCCCCGATCCCAAAGTATTTGTCGGGCGCTGGGTCGGCCAGACCATGGGCCGGGTCGCGCCCGCGCACGTTTGGGAGGTGTTCGATCGCGGCCACTTCCTGGAGATTCGCACGCGCTGGGAGGGGCAGGGCGCGGCGCATGCGCTACGCGGGCGCGCGCTTGACGCTGAGCGGTTCGAGATCGTCGGCCTCGAGGCGATCTTCACAGCCACGCTTGTCGACCCGCATCACTTCGTCATCCCTGGTTGGGACACCAACGACACCCGGGGGTTTCAGGGCCCCGATTACGATGTGACCTTCTCTCGGCCCGGCTTGGCTGAGTTGATGGCTCGGCAGATCTGGGAGCAAACGCGGCCAAACCTCACCCGCCCGCGACCTTCGCCCAACCCGCCTGGGCTGCGTTTGCTTACGGGTGGGCTCCGTCGAAAACGTCGCTAGAGCACGTCTTCCGTGTTTGCTCAACCTGTCAGCCGGACGACCTCGCCGAACGGAAACAGATCGAGTTTCTTTCCTCCGGGAGTGACGACCCAGAGCGTTGGGAAGCTTGGCGCCTCGGGCGGGAACGTGCCGAACCCATCGGTCAGGTATACGGCTACCTTGTGTGGCCAGTCGCCATAATCGCGTTCGGCGATCGCGAAGAACGGCCGAAAATCCGTGCCCCCGCCGCCGCGGACCTTGGGTATCTCGGGCAGGGCCGCGTTCACGGCGTGTGGGCCGTCCAGCGCCGCGTCAGCGTAGTACAGATCGCAGCGCAGGCCGGGGTAAGCCTGCAGGATGCCGTTGACCTCACCCAGGAACTGCCCCAAAAGCTTGCGCTGGATCGAGGCGCTCGTGTCGAGCGCGACAAGCACCTGGACGCTCTGACCCGAGATGGTCTCGAGATACAGGCCACGCCCGATGAAGCGCCGATCGAACTCCTCGAAGTCGACCGGCGTGCGGGTGAGGTAGCGCCAGAGATAGCTGCGCCAATCGAGTTGCGGNNGCCCGGCGGGGGCACTCCCCTGGCCCGCGGCTTCGCTTGCCTCGGCAGCGGCGCGGAGCGCGTTGCGCCATTGGCCCTCCAGGTGGGTCGGAGCCCGCCCCGGCTTGTCGCCCGATTGGCCGCCGCCCTGGGCGTCCGCGGGCGGGGCGTCGAGCAGATCTGACGCAGCCGAGGTGTTGCGCTTCTTGGCCTCCTTGGCGACGCGTTCGTAGACTTCTTCGACGCTCAGCCGTTCGAGCCCGACGTCGCGCAGGCCGCCGTCTGGGATCGTGAACCCGTTGCGCACCAGGATGCCGTTGACCACGATGTCGGCCGCGATGTTCCAGAGCTGCGGGTCGCGCAGGCCGCGGCGTGTGACATGGAGCAGCGCGGCGTGCAGCACCTCGTGGAGCAGCAGCCCATCGCGCGCCGCGGGCGTCAGGTTCGTGAAGAAACCCGGGTTGACGTACACGGCCTGGCCGTCGGTGGCGGCCGTCGGCACGCGCTCGCTGACGTGGAACGGCGCATGCAGCGCCAGTGTCGAGAAAAACGGGCTGAGCCGGCTGAGCCGCAGACGGGAGGCCGAGATCAGGCGTTTCAGGTCGATCGGCTCGTCCATCCGGCGCGTCCGCCTCAGGAGAGCGACGCGACTTCGGCCAGGAAGCGGGCCAGAGCCTCGTCGGAGGCGATCAGGCGCTGCAGTTCGCCGAAGGCGTCGTCTGAACCGTTGCGGCGCAGAAGCGTGAAGGCGTCGGCCGCAAAGAGCTGGGCCCATTCGGGCTCGGCTTTGGCCGCCAGCCAGCGCAGCGCCTGATAGGCCCGCGGCGCCGTCTGGGCGCGCAACGTCAGCCCGGTGACCGTGGCGTACCCGATCGAGGGCTCGCCGGGGAAGGCGATCGGGTCGCCGCCACCAGCCAGGATGGCCTCGAGATCCGGCAGGGCGCCGAGCGTGCTCAGGAAGGCCTCGAACTCGTGCGCGGCGGCAGCGCCGACGGCCGGGGCGATATCGAGCCCGACGTCAACCAGCCGCGCGGCCATCTCCCACGAGCGTGGCGAGGGCCAGGCTGGTTGCTGGGCATCGAGACGGTGGAGCAGGGCGGGCCGGAAGCTGAGGAAGGCGACGATCGCCTCTGGAAACCCATTATCGAGGGCGTAGGCCTTGAAGCTCTCGAGATCCGGAGCCACATCCAGATGGAGAAACCGATTGGCCAACGGCGCCGGCATATCGAAGACCGAGGCCCGGTCTTCCTTGCGGTTTCCGGCCGCGAAGATGAACCAGCCCGCCGGCACAGTGTACGAGCCCACCTTGCGATCGAGGATCAATTGCTGGGCCATGCCCTGCATGACGGGCGGAGCCAGGTTGATCTCGTCGAGGAAAAGCACGCCCTTTCCGCGGCGCGGCAGGAACTCTGGGGGATACCAGCGTGAGACACCGTTGCGCGCGACGGGCAGGCCACGCAGGTCGGTGGGCGCAAGTTGTGAGAGGCGCAGATCGATGACGGGCAGCCTGTGCGCGGCTGCGGTCTGGGCCACGATGCTCGACTTGCCGATACCGGGCGGGCCCCAGATCATGCAGCTCAGCTTGAGATTCTGAGCGATCAAACCATCCAGGAAGGCGGCGAGCTCGGCGGGCTTCATGGCGGCGCGCCGCGCCTACTCCGTCGTGTCTTTCAAGTGGTGCTTGATGGCGAACGCGGCGGCTTCCGCCCGGTTCGAGACGCCAAGCTTGCCGAGGATGTTGCTGACGTAGTTGCGGACCGTGCCCTCGCCGAGGTGCAGGTTGACCGCGATCTCGCGGTTGGTCTTGCCCTCGGCCACAAGGATCAGCACACGGCGTTCCTGCTCGGTCAGCTGTGCAAAGGCCGCCGACTCCTGGGCGCGGGCTGCGCGCCGCACCTCGGCGAAGACGCGCTCGGTCAGCGCCGGGTCGAGCAGCGAATGCCCCTGGCCGACCGCCTCCACAGCACGGATCACTTCCTGCCCGCCGGCTTGCTTCAAGACATAACCGGCCGCCCCGGCCCGAATGGCCGCGAACAACAGGTCGTCCTCCGCATAACTGGTGAGCATGATGACCTTGGCATCGGGCATCAGGGCCATGATCTTCTGACAGGCCTCGATGCCGCTCGTGCCGCCCAGCCGAATATCCATCAGCACCACGTCGGGGCGATGCGCCGAGGCCTTGGTGATGGCCTCCCCTTCGCTCGCAGCCTCGGCGATGACCTCCATGTCGGGCCGTCGCTCGATCAGCGCCTTGAGGCCCAGGCGCACGACTTCGTGATCATCCACCAGCATGATGCGTTGTTTCATGGGATCGATTGTACTCGGCTATCCCCGCCGGCTCAAGCGCCTCGGTGGGGGTGGTCGTGACCGGCCTGATCTCGTACAATAACGGGGTGCCCCTCATGGAGATCGCGCCCGACCCGACCAACCGCAAGCTCCTGGCCCTGGATGCGGCTGTGCTGGCGATCAGCGGCGACCTGTCACTGGCTGATACCCTGGCGCGTATTGTGAAGACGGCGGCGGAATTGGCCGATGCCCAGTATGCCGCCCTGGGCGTACCAAACGACACAGGCGAGTTCCTGGCCGAGTTCATCACCACAGGCATCGACGAAGCCGATGCGGTGCGGATCAGCCATCGCCCGCGCGGGCACGGCATCCTTGGCCTTGTGCTCCGCGACGGACAGACCTTGCGGCTACGCGATCTGCGCGATCATACGCATTCGGTCGGTTTCCCGGCCAATCATCCCGCGATGTCCAGTTTCCTCGGTGTGCCCATTGCGCGCAAAGGACGTCGGCTTGGCAATCTGTATCTGACCAACAAGCGCTCCGACGACGAGTTCAGCGCCGAAGACCAGTTGCTCATCGAGCTCCTTGCCGCGCATGCCGGGGTGGCGATCGAGAATGCGCGCTTGTATGAAGCCGTGCAAACGCTGAGCGTCGTCGAAGAGCGCCAGCGGATCGGCATGGATCTGCACGACGGCGTCATCCAATCGATCTACGCGGTCGGTCTGACGCTCGAATACGTCAAGGCCCAGCTTGGCGACGGCGACGTCAGCGGCGCCGCCGATCGGCTTGACACAGCCCTCGACGCGCTCAACGGCACCATCCGCGATATCCGCGCTTACATCCTCGACCTGCGCCCGCCGCGGCTCGAAAACGACGATCTCTCTGGCGCACTTCAGCGGCTCCTGGCCGAATTCAAGGCCAATACCTTGNNGCTGACCTGCGGATCGAGTTAGGGACGCTCGACCTGATCGACCGCAGCGCCACGCAGGTGCTGTTTCACGTGGCGCAGGAGGCGCTCAGCAACGCCGCCAAGCACAGCCGCGCCTCACGCGTCGAGCTGCGGCTTGTCAAGGACGATCGATACATCCACCTGGTCATCCGCGACAACGGCCGGGGTTTTGTGCTCGAGGAAACGGCTCAGCGCTTTGGCCATGGCCTGCGCAATATGCGTGATCGCGCAGCCGCGCTGGCCGGGCATCTATCGATCGAAGGCCGATTGG
>DKKP01000371.1 GCA_002455335.1 Anaerolineales bacterium UBA6663
CGTTTTGTCTCATGAACCCGGCGCTCAGGATGCCACGAACTCGCGCAGGATCGCGGACACGGTCGTCGAGAGAGTCTCGCGCAGTTGGACGAGCAGGTGCGGCGCATCACCCAGTCGATCCTCGCGCCCGGTTTGTTCGAGCTGAGCAGCCAGGCCCTGCGTGCGCTTCAGCCCAAGGTTGCCGCTGCTGCCCTTCAGGCTGTGGGCGAGGGCCCTGACCCGCTGAGCATCACCGTTGGCGATCTGCTGCTCCAGATCGTCGAGCGTGACAGGCACCGACTCGACAAATTGCACGGCGATCTGGGCCACGGTCTCTGCCCCGTATTCTTCGGCCATCTCATGCAGCACCGTCAGAGGATCGGACGTTTGGGGCGCAGCCGGTTCGGCTCGGCCCAGGCCGTTGGTCGGTCTGGGCGGTTGTTGTGGCAGATCCAGCTGCCCCCACCGGGCGAAGACGCCGCGAAGATCTTGAAACTGCAGCGGCTTGGCCAGATAGTCGTTCATGCCGGCCTGCAGGCAGGCCTCCCGATCGCCAGGAAGCGCATTGGCGGTGAGCGCGATGATGTACGGCTGACGTTCGGGCGGAAGCTCGGCCCGTATCCGACGGGTGGCGCTCAGCCCGTCGAGCACAGGCATTTGCATATCCATCAGCACGAGATCGAAGGCGCGTTGCCCAAGCGTCTTGAGCGCCTCGAGCCCGTTGATCGCCAGCTCGGCCGAGTAGCCAAGTTTCTCGAGCATCAACAGGACGAGTTTTTGATTGATCTCGTTGTCCTCGACAAGCAGGACACGAATGGCTGCGGTGGCTGCCGAGGGCGCCGGGCTCACGCCGACCGGCACGGGCACGGCCAGCGGCGGGTGGGCCGAACCCATCAATGCGTGCGTGATGATTTCGCGCAAGGCCGCTTGTTTGACCGGCTTGGCCAGCCAGAGCGTGCCCGAATCGATATCCTGGCTTTGCAGCAGGGGCGTCATCACGATCACCGGGGGTTGCTGAGCACTACGGGTGCGCAGCGCCGTGTGGAGTTGGGCGAGATCCCCTTCGAGCGTCGCGCTATCGGCGATGACGAGATCAAAGACGCGCTCTTCGTTGACCAGTTCGAGCGCCTCGCCAAGGCTGTCGGTCGGGGTCGCGCGCAGACCCCAATTGCGCAGTGTCAGCGCCAGGCCCTGGCGCGTGAAGCTGTGGCGCTCGATCAGGAGCACTCGTCTGCCCTCGAGCAACAGGCTGGCTTCGTCGGCCGGGTCTTGCCCATCCGCCACGGGGAGCGCCAACGTGAAGATGAAGCGCGTGCCGTCGCCTGGGATGCCCTGGCTCTCGACCCAGATCCGCCCGCCCATCGCCTCGATCAGCGAGCGTGAAATTGCCAGCCCAAGCCCTGTGCCGCCAAACCGACGCGTGATCGTGGCGTCGACCTGGCTGAAAGCCCGGAAGAGACGGTTCTGGAGATGGGGGGCGATGCCCAGCCCCGTATCGCGGATCGTAAAGATCAGCTGCTCTGCGTCGCCAGGTTTCGTCCCGGCCGCCATGTCGAGCGAGGCGCGGCGCACATGGATCGTGATCTCGCCGCCGTCGGTGAATTTAACCGCGTTGTTGAGCAGATTGGCCAGCACCTGGCGCAGCCGAGTATCGTCGCCGATCAAGCCGATCGGCACATCTGGCTCGATGAGCGCCGCGAGGTCAAGCCCCTTCTCGGCGGCGCGCATCGCCACAAGGTCAAGCGCACCCTCGATCAGCGGTCGGATCGCAAAGGGGCGTTGCTCGAGCTCGAGCCGCCCGGCCTCGATCTTCGAGAAGTCGAGCAGATCGTTGATCAGGTTGAGCAGCACCTCGCTGCTGCTGCGGATCGTCTGGACCAGACCGAGTTGTTGCGCGTTGAGCGGTGTCTCAAGGAGCAGGCTCGTCATACCCGTCACGCCGTTCATCGGCGTCCGGATCTCATGGCTCATCGTCGCCAGGAACTGGCTCTTGGCAAGGTTGGCCGACTCGGCCGCCTCGCGGGCCGCCCGGTTCTGCTCAAAGAGCCTTGCGTTTTCGAAAGCCGCCGCGGCGTGAGCGCCGAGCTGCTCGGCGAGCTGCAGGTCTTCGGTCGTGTAGGCGCGCGGCTTCTGGCTGTACACGAGCATGGCACCCAACACCTTATGGCCAATATGCAACGGCACGGCCATGACCGAGCGAATCGGCAGCCCGCTCACCTGACGGAACTCCTGGCCGAGGCCCAACATGAACGACTCGGCGTCGTCATCGGCGACGAACGGCGTCCCGGAGACGATCACTCGGCCAAGCACGCCGGCGTTGATCTCGCGTGTGCGATTAGGTAGTCTGACGCGATCGGCGTCGATGTAGATCACGTCTTGCGTGCCGCCGTCATCGCCGGCCAACGCGATCGCGATCCCAGCGACATCGATCACGGCGCCCAGGGTGTGATGGATCGCCAGACAGACCTGTTCGCGGTCGATCGATGCGCTGATCGCCTGACTCCCGGCATAAAGCCGCGCGCGGCGCTCGGCGGATTCGCGTTGAGCCTGGTACAGGTTGGCGTTTTCGAAGGCCGTGGCGGCCTGGCTGGCCACAGCCTCAAGCCACTCGCGGTCGGCTTCGCTGTAGGGTTGATCGGTTGCGCTGGATTGCAGCGTGATCGCGCCGATGCAGGTCGTGCCGAGCTTGATCGGCACGGCGAGCAGCGCCTCGATCGGCTCCTCGTTGTCTTCGGCGCGCTTGTGCGCTCCCCCTTGGGTGTAGATTGTCGCCTGATGCTCGCGCAAGAGCTCGAGCACGCCGTGATTGCGCAGGTACGATTGCCCGGTGGCGATGACATGCCCCAGGAAGCCGGCGTGCGCCGGGCGAAGCACCTTCTGGCCGAGCGTGTCTTCGACCCGCAGATACAGGATCTCCTGTTCCTGGCGATCGGCAGTCAGAAGCGCGATCGCGATGAAGTCGGCTTTGACGACCTGCCGCAGTGATCGGTCGATCGCCTGGCAGATCTGATCGCGATCGATGCTTGCACCGACTTCACGCGTGATGCGATACAGCACATCGCGACGATCGGCGGCGGCCTTTTGCTCGGCGTATAGCCGGGCGTTCTCGAAGGCCGTTGCGGCCTGGTTGGCGATGAGCTCGAGCAGCGCCAGATCATCGGGCGTGAATTGCCCGTCGGCCGCCATGCTTTGGATCGTGATGGCGCCGACCGTGTTTCCGCCGATCTGGATGGGGAGGGCGAGCAGCGCCCGCACCTGGTCTGGGAGCGACTCTGGGTCATCGGGCAGGAAGATGTGCGCATCGACAGCCAGCAGATAATCCGCTGCATCGCCATTACGTAAGACGTGTTGACCCGAGGCGATGATCCGCCCGAGCAGGCCTGAGCCGGCCCGCACGCTCATGGCGCCCCGTGTGACGTCCCTAAAACGGGCGTAGACGATGGTGTGCGAGATCGGGTCGGCGTCGGTCAGACCGATCGAGATGAAATCAAACGCGATCACCCGGCGCAGCGCGGCGTCGATGGCCTTGCAGATCGCCTCGCGGTCGACGCTGGCATTGATGTCGCGCCCGATCTGATACATCAACTCGCGGCGCTCGGTGGCCAGACGCTGCTCGGCGTAGAGCCGCGCGTTTTCGATCGCCACGGCCACCTGGGCCGCGAACGAGCGCGCCAGACGTTCGTGTTCTGGCGTGAACATCCCAGGCTGGGTGTGATCGATCGCCAACATGCCGATCACACGTTCGCGTACGAGCAGCGGCACGCCGAGCCACGAACGGATGTGTTGGGCGTTCCCTGTGCTGCGGAAGATCGGATAGTGCTCGCCGACATCGCTCAGCCGCACGGCACGCCGCGCGGCGATCACCACCGAGTTCGGGTTCTCGCCCGGCACGGGGATGCGGAAGCCGATCACGGGTTCCTCGGCCGGCCAGCCCCGGGCGCCGATGATCTCGAGCGCGTCTCCGTCGAGTAATTGCACCGAAGCCGTCTCGTAGCCGATGACCTGCTGCAACCCGTCGAGGATCCGTTCGAGCGCGGCTTCCTGGCCGAGCGAGGCCGATACCGCGATCCCGGCCTCGTACAACAACTCCGATTCGGCGATGCGTTGCTGCGCCTCTGCATACAGCCGCGTGTTCTCGATGGCCGTGGCCACAAGGTTCGAAAGCAGCTCGGCCAGCTCCTGATCATCGGCCGAATACGTTTGCGGCCAATGCGCCTGAAACGACATCATGCCGATGATCCGCTCGCCCAGCCGCAACGGCACGCCGAGCACGGCGCGCTTTCTGTTCGCGGTAGGCCCGGCCAGGAAGTAATCGCCGATCTGGGCCTGGGCGTCAAGACTGCTCACATCGTCGATGCAGACGGTCTCGCCGGTGCGGATGACATGCGTCGCGAGCCGCGTCGCGCTCAGATCGACGTTCTCAGGCGGCAAAACCCGGTCAATATCAAAGATGTACTCGTACCGGACGGTGCGCCCGTCTGCAAGGACCCGGGCGAGGACGAGCATGTCGACCGGCATCACCTGGGCGATTGCCTCATGCACGGCCTGTCCGATCTCGGTAACCGAAGCGGTCGCCGTCAGCTTGTGGCTGACCCGATAGAGGATCTCGCGGCGCTGGACTGCGTCCGCCGTGTTTTGATGCAAGCGCGCGTTTTGGATCAGGATCCCGGCCTGGCGGGCGAAGACCGTCAATACCCGGACATCATCGGGCGAAAAGACGCGTTCGGTCCGGCTGTCGGCGACAGCCAGGATGCCGAGCGGCTCGCCCTGCAGGTCGAACATCGGCGCCATGATCAGCGCTTGAAGGTCGTCGCGGATCTCGGGCAGGGCGCTCGTTTCGCGTCGATAGTTCTCGGTCTGGACGGCCCGAGCGCCGCGAAAGGCCTCGGCCGTCATGCCGTGCGTTATCGGCACGCGATACCCCATCGGCATCGAGTCGGGCACGTTGTGCCGCCCGGCGACTTCAAGCAGCGTGCCGTCGGCCGTGACCAGCGAGAGCGCCGCCGAATCGCCGCGAAGAAGGTGCGTGGCCTGGCGCGGCAGTTCAGCCAGCAGGTGTTCAAGGTCGAGCAGATGCGAGGCCTCGACCAGAACCCGGTTGAGCTCCTCCATACTTTGCGCGCGCTCCATGGCCGCATCTTCGGCCCGGCGGCGTTCGCCGAGCTCGATCATGGCCGCGGTCCGCAGGCGCGCGTTCGCCGCGCCAAGCCCAAGCTTCTCGGCGATCACCAGCATCAGGTCGGCATCGGCCGGCGTCAGAGGCGTTGTTTCAGCTGCTGCAACCGTGAGGAGGCCGATGACGCGGCCTTCATCTCGGATCGGGACAAACAGTTCGTTTGCCGGCGAAGGAGGGGCATCGGGGCTGTGAACGATCTGTTCGGCCTCGGTGGCCTCGACGACCTCGACCTCGAAGTCGAAGCGGCTCTGAGCCGTCTCGGTGATGAGCTGCAGTTGCCCGCCATCCTGAGCATAGACCGCGACGCGGCCGTAGGCGAAGGCGCGCTGAAGCTCCTGGCTCAGGGCCTCCGCATACCCGACGTAGGTCAGTTCCCGGCTCAAGATCTCGCGGCAACGGGCCAATAGATCCGATTCGGCAAGGCTCCGTTCCATCACTCGATTGGATTGAGCCAACTCTTGCGTGCGTTGACTGACCTGTCGTTCGAGGCTCTCGTGGAGGCGAAGGTGTTCGATGCCCGTGGCGATCTGGCAGGCGCAAGCCCAAAGTTCCCGCCTGACACACGAGTGCAGGCCACCCGGGTCGACCAGAAGCAACCCGATCGAGCGCTCTTTGGCCAGGAGGGGGAGGGCGATCAAACGTCGCGCTTTCAACTCGTCCAGGGCACGCTGTATGCCGTCCGGTTCAGCGCCGGCGGTCAATATCCGAGATTCGCGCAGCACAGCGAGTTCGGCGACCAGATAGAGCAACGGCGCGCCGATCGCCTCAGGGTCAAGCCGCCGCACACCCCAGGTGGGGCGACTGCTCCAGACTTCAGGACGATCCTCACCAGGGTCAGTCTTCAGGATCAGCCAGCACCGCCCATCGCCTACTCGCTGGCAGATGGCGGCCAGGGTGTTTGTCACCAGCATCGGGATGTCTTCGGCGCTGCTGACGGCCCGGCTAACTTCCTCGAGCAGCCTGACTTCATCGAGCTTGTTGGCAAGTTCGATGTTCTGGATCTGAAGCTGCTTCGCCGTCACCTCGAGCCCTGTGACCTGCTGATCGATTGCGGCCGCAGTGGCGCGCTGTGCCTGGGCGTTCTCTGCTGCTCGCGCCCTGACCTCACGCCAGTGCATCCAGAGCAGCCAGGCCGCACTCGCGACCGCCAGGCCGCCGCCGATCAGGATCTGTGGGCTCAAGGCGACGGCCAGGAGCCCACCCACCAGCCCGACAGCGGCGAGCACGTTGGTGAGCATGGGGATGAGCAACGGCGGGCGTGGGTTCTTCCAGGTGACGAGCCACTCCATGTAAGGGTCGCCGCGGGTCAGGTCTTTGTGCTCGACGACCTGTGCCAGCGGCATGCCGGACTGGAGGCGTGGGATCTGGGTCAGCAAGCCCGCGAGGATGTCCCGCACGATGAGCGCCAATCGACCCGCGATCACCGGATCCAGCGCGGCGTATTCTGGGCCGGGCCTCAGGCGGACGATCACCTGGTTGGGTGCAAGCGCCTCGGTCTCGATCCGCGATGCCTTGCTCAGGAACCGGCCCAGGATCGGCAGGGCAGCGTAGATGCTGGCGATCGGTAACCCGGCCTGGAGCAGCCAACCCGCCGGCACGCCCATCTCGCTCACCCAGCGGTAGGCGAAACCCGAATCATCGATGATCTCTTGCGCGAATGTGACCGCGTAGACAAAGAATTCGAAGGAGTATCCAAGGCTTGGTGCCTGCAGGCTCGCGCCCGTGACGCGATAGGCCGGGTCTGGCTGGGCTTCGTTCAATCGGCGCGCCAGTTCATCCACTGCCTGCGCACGCGCAAGCCGGACCTCCTCCTTCAGCCGCGCATCCTCGGGCGACCCCGGGCTGCGCCTGACCGTTCGATCCGCCACCCGTTTCTGGAGGTAAGCCACCAGAAGGCGGATGTTCTCGCCGCGGACATCGGCAATCGCCTGGCCTTGCTCGTCCAATCCAAATGGACGGCCGGTCATGTGGGGTCGAAGTGGATGGAGGAAGGCAGGATTGGCGTCGCTGCTCTCGTCCCTGAGATTCACAGACGTCATAACGCCTACGATTGTAAGGTCAATTGACCCGGGTGCCTCCGACGCTTACGGAGGCTTTGGGACGGATTTACGTAGGATTTACGGGTTACGGGCTGGCCATAACCAAAACGACAGTGTTGTTCCAGGTCAACGGGTTCGCCAATTGGGCGCCGGCGACGCTCGTGACCTGCGTCTCCTGCTCGGCCGTACCAGGCGTGTCGTCGTCGTTCAGCGCCAGGACGAGCGAAAGCTCGCGTCCGGCCGTCGGCGCCGTGCCGAGGACCGCCCAGGGGATCGTGAACTCGAGGTTGTAGCCCGTTGCGGTCCGTTGCGCCGCGACGGCGACCTCGGTGTTCAGCGGGCGCCGGAATTGGGCAGGGAGCCAGAAGAACGCGTTAGGGCCAGAGGTCGCTCCGGCGAGATCGCCCGGCGAAATCCCGATTTGATACTCGCGACCACTGAGCGTCGATTGTCGCTCGCCCGGCCCTGTGCTTAGCCAGACCTCGACGCTGTCTCCACGGAAGAGCGCTTCACCGGCGGACTGCTGAACAAAGACATCATCCTGTACTCGGACTGCAAAATACAGCCGGCTGTCATCCCAGACGACGTTCCAGGACGCCGATGCGTCGGCCGAACCCGTCCAGCTCTCGGCGCCGAAGCCCGCCCGGCTGGCCGGGTAGACCAGCGCCGGCCATTCACCGAGATCGCCGTTGATCTGCGGCGCCTGCTCGCTGACCTTGACCAGCTCGGTCACGGGGCCGCCCAGACCACCCGTCGCCGGGATCTGGCCCGGCCCGGGCGTCGGCGTCGGACGTACGATCGAAGTCGAGGGCTTCAGGCAGGGATCGTAGTCGGCTCCGAGGATGACCCTATACGGTGAGGCCGCCGCCGGATCAGGCTGCGCGATCACGCGCTCGTCCGGTATGCGGAAGATGCTCTGCAGATCGGATCGGATCGAGCCCTTAGGGCTTGTCGAGTAGTCGTAGAGCACGGTATTCGCATAATCCGTCCTGTCGCTCTGCCCGACCACGGGTGTGATCCCCGACCATTGCAGGTTGTCGACTGCCAGATCCGTGTAGTCGCCGAAGCGCGTCCCGTTCCACACCTCGACCGATGGCCCACTGCGCGCCAGGCTGTTTCCGGGTGGTGGTAGGAAGGCCTCCTGGAGCAGGGCGCTGATCGCGCCGCGATCGGGGAGCAGAACTGCGGCGCCTCCAGGGGTCGTCCAGCTCCATACCTGGTCGCGCCCGACAAACCGCGACTTGATCCGGCTCGCATCGAGCTGCGCCGCCATCGGCACGAATTGCAGGATATCGCCTATGCCAAGATCGGTGTCGACGATTTGAACGTACTGCGCATATAGCTCAGGCACCTTGGGCAGCATGCCAAGCTGCAGACCCTTCTCGAACAGGGCTCGCAGCACCTGATGCTGTCGGCGCGAGCGATCGAAGTCACTCGATCGTTTTCGAGAGCGCGCATACCACAGCGCGTACTCGCCATCCATTTCGACCACGCCCACCGGCACTGTGTAGAGCTCCCAGTTGTCAGCATTCTGCGGATCGAGTTTGGTGTCGATCAACCGCCAGTCTTGCATGGGGCAACTCACCGGCACTTCGACGCCCCCGACGATGTCGACCACCTGCGTGAAGCCGTCGAAATCGATCCGGGCCCAACCATGGAGCGGGATGCCGAAGTTGTACAGGATGGTCTGCTCGAGCAGCGCCACACCGCCGCCCGGGTAACCGATCGCATCGCCGTGCGCCGCAGCAGTGTTCAGGCGGTTCATGGTCCAGCCCGGGATGTACACAAAAAGATCCCGCGGCAGGGTCAGCATCGTCACGGCGTTAGCGGTCTTGTTGATCGAGACCACGATCATGACGTCGGTCCGATATGAACCGGAGCCGCGGCTCGTGTCGCGCCCCAGCAACAGGATGTTGTAGACGCCTTCATCCAGAAAGAGCTGCGGCATCGGTTCCGGGATCGGCGTGACCAGTTCGGCGCTCGGATCCGGGAAGACGGCGCCCAGTGTCGGGTCGATTCCTGGGCGAGCGGTGGGGGTGGCGGTGCCAGGTATCGCCGAGGTCGGAGCAGGCTCGGTCGAGATGCCGGGCGTGGCCTCCGAAGGATCAGGCATGGTCGGCAGCGGGGCCGGTGTCTCCGACGGCCCAAACGGGAGGGTCCAGGTCGGTACGGGAGTGCGCAGATCGCTTGGGCGGGTTGGCTCAGGAAGCGACGTGCAACTGGCGATCAGCGAGGCGCTCACAAGAAGCGAGATCGATTGAAAGAGAAACAGGCGACTCTTCATGGTCTGACTACAACGTAATCCGGTAGGGTTGAGTTCCGCCCTCCCGTGGAAGCCGATCCGTGAGAGTCGAGGAGCGGCGCCGATGACGTCATTGTAGCCCCGGAGCGCCCTGAGCCCAAACCACATCGGGCACTTGTCTGGCATGGTTCTTGCTTTACAATCTCTCCATGGGCCAACCGACATTGTTTGAAGGCAAACTCAGCCTGATCTTCTGGACCCCGAACTCGGTCACCGAGACGAGTATCGGTCAGATGGCCGACACCATCAAAAACGGAGCGCCAAATGTGACCGGCGTGATGGTGAAGACCAACAACGGGTCGCTCTGGCAGGGCGCGATCGATTCCAACAAGCCCGATCTGGCGATCAACTCGGCCGCCGACATCCGGCGCTGGGTCGACACGCTTGGCGCTCGCGGCCTCGACTTTCACGCGTGGGGCGTCGTGCGCGGCTTGAACGCGAACGCCGAGATCGATCGTTTCGTCGAGGTCTGCCAGGTCGCGGGCGTCAAATCGCTTTCGATCGATCTCGAGCCGGGAGATTTCTATTTCGTGGGCACCGAGGCCGTCGCGCGGACGATCGCCACCGGCATCCGCCAGCGGGTAGGCGCGAACTTCCACGTCGGCCTGATCTTCGACTATCGCGGCAACCGCCCTCAGCAACTGTGGGTGCAGTCGGTCTGGTTCCCTGAGATCGACAGCCTGCACCCGATGGTCTATCACTACCACTTCGGGCAGAGCGCGACGACGGCGCTGCAGAATTGTTACAACACGATCGGAAGCTGGGGCCGGCCGGTCTACCCGATGCTCCAGGGGTATTCTCCGGGCGGCGCCATTGGCCTCTATCCGGCCAGCGACATCCCGGTGACGGCCGGGATCGCGGTCAACACCTTCAAGGCCAAGGGCCTGTCGTGGTATCGCTACGGCAAGGGTCTCAGCATCCCCGACGAGGGTCTGGGGCCGGCCGATCTGGCTCAGGTGGCCAAGGTGCCGCGCCCGACAGGCTCGGCCGTCGTCACGCCGCCCCCGTCGTCGCAACCGCCTGTGGTCATCCGCCCGCCACAGCCCGCCGACTCGCCCGCACGCGAGATCATCATCGATCCCAACAACGAGCGCACGGGCGAGTTCTCGATCCACTACTACGACGACCCGGCAGTCCTCAGCCGAGGCTGGAACGTTGCAGTCGACAATCAGGGCCGGCCCTTTGCCTACCGCAACGCGGTGTACAACAACCAGACGCTGTACGTGACCTATCAGCCACGGATCCTGGGCAAGGGCAGATACGTGCTCGAGGCCTATATCCCGGATAACCATGCCTATACGCCCGATGCGCATTACATCGTGGTGGATTATCCGAACGGCCAACGGCGCGAGACGACCTGCGTCCTGAACCAATCGATTTATACGAACGAGTGGGCGCCGCTCCGCGGCACCGTGGTGAACGGTGTCCCCAATCAGCCGTTGGTCGAGCAGTTCGATCTGACGCCGACCCAGGGCGATTCCGGGCGGGTCAACGTCGCCGACATCACCTTTATCAACCCCGCTTCGCACGCCAGTGGCAAATTCGAGCTGACGTTCGGGGCCTTGCGCTGGCGCCCGGTCGCGACGGTGACACCCGTGCAGGTCGCCACTGGGCTGGATTCGCCGGTCGGAACCGACGCCGAGCGCGCCGCAGCAATCGGCGATGGCCGGCGCACCGGCGGTGGCTACATGTACTGGTGCGGCAAGTGGTTCGATGTGAACCCGATCGGGTCACGCTACTGGCTGGGCAACCGCTGGGCGATCCACACCGGGTCGGACCTCAACCTCGACGGCGGCTCGGTGATCGCCGACAAGGATGCGCCGATCTACGCGATCGGCGACGGCAAGGTGCTCTGGGCGCGCCGCCTGAGCTCGGGCTGGGGCAACGTGATCGTGATCGAGCACGCCGTGCCGGGTGAGAGCCGCGTGGTCTGGGCGCGCTATGCCCACCTCACCGATCTGACCGTCACCGAGGGCCAGGATGTCCGCCGAGGTCAGCGGATCGCGGCCATCGGCGAGTACGCGCCGAACAACTACCACCTGCACTTCGACATCGCGCTCGACCCGATCCTCAAGACCTCGCCCGGCCATTGGCCCGGCGACAACCTGCCGGGCGTG